>CALPMC020000010.1 GCA_943324565.2 Chitinophaga pinensis
ATTTGCTATCGTTTCGCTTCCAATGATGTTTTTTCGAATGTATAAGTTTTGAGCATTACTGCATCCTGCAGACGTATTTATTGCTATAAAGGACCTTCCTTTCGTTACATCTGAAGGATTATCCACTTTAATTCCACCTATTTTATTCCCCGAAAGGTAGGTGTCACCTCCTCCAAAAGGACAGCTTCCTGATGAAATACCGTGAGCCGCATAATTCCCTGCTGAACTTCTATTCGAAATAACAATTGAATTATTTTCTGAATCTGAACCAATAATGTTATCCCGAATGTGACAGCGTCCGGAACCACTTCCTGTTGTTATTGCTACGAAAAATGGATTAGTAGCCAAAGTGGTATAATCTACTGAAATTCTTTTTATTGTATTACGGTCAACTGTTGATGTTGAACTGTTCGTTGGGGTACTACCAGATCCAACACCCGCCAAATTAATTAAGGTAACACCATATAGTTGATTTGTAACAGCAGTAAAAACCATATTACTTGCGCCACCGCATTGCGGAGCAGAACCACCAATGAAATTATCAGTAACATTCACATTACCATTTCCAATATTTATTTGAGCAAAAATGCAAGAATAACCTTGTGATGTTGATGTTCCTGTTACAGTAAATGGTGTAGTATGATAAAAACTATTACCTGAAATAGTGACATTGGAAGTGTAATTAAATAAGTTGATATTTCGGGAAGCTTGTGTACTAGTCGCTGGTCTAAAAAGATCATAGAAATTACAATTTTGTATATTCAACCCATCGTTGGAGTAATTGATGCTGTTTCTCTGGCAACCAACCGAATTAATCCCGTGAAAAGGCCGATTACCGCCTGAATTCGTAATATTACAATAAGAAATCGTATTGTTATCGTTACCGTTACCTACTATTGAAAAACCGAAATTAATTACACCTCCTCCTGAGTTTCCATTTCCGAGTGATTCTACTCTGAGTGTTGCTGCGCTTAATGCTGTTGTTGGCGTTTGATTAATAGTGAATTGAGTATTACTAATTATCGAAGTAACATAGTTAGTTCCAGCTGCAAGTAACCCTGTACCTGACTGTCTGGTTATAATGCTTCCTAATTCCAAAACACTGGTACCCGGACTTGACGGTATTGTGATGGTAGTACCAGAACTTGAGGCATCAACATTAGAAATATTAAAAGTTGAACCTGTTCCATCTCTTGAAGACGAAGCCCCTTTGACAGTGCAATAAGTTATAATATTGCTTTCAGCAGAATTACAAAAGAAAAATGTACTGGTTTTGTTTACGTTCGAAATACTTGTGTTTTCAACTGTAAGAGCAACAGTGTTCCCTGTTCTGTTTACCCTACCATCGAAAGTAACATTATCTGCACCGTCAAAAAGAATTAAAGGAGCTGCTAAATTCCCGCTAATTGTCAAGTTGGCAGCTGTCGGATAAATTGCAATACTTGAGTAGCTTGCGCTACCAGAGCCAGACGCGTTTAATGCAGCAGTTGTCGTTTCTGTAGTATTGGAAATGACCTGCAGTTCAATATTTCCTGTAAGCGATCCATTGTTTATTGCACTGAAGGCAGAGGCTAGGGTTGCATAAGTACCACTTGAACCAACTGTCCTTATTGTTTGGGCATTAAAATCACCTGAAGACCAAAAATAGAATAACCCGAAAATTAAAAGATTTTTACACTTACTCATAGCTGACTATTAATTTCATTAAAAGTTCAGATTAAATGTTTAATTGTCACAACCACAAATAGCACTTTGCGAATACTAGCTAGTAATTAGCAGAAACTGGAATACTTAAACTAATTTCCAAACCTATTTATTCCCTTCATTAAAAAAGACTTATACTCTTGAATATTTGGAGTATAACCGATGGTTTCCGTCAAATCATTTCCTTTGTGATCTGTTATTACATAAAGTGGTTGTTGCAAACTTTTGTATTTTTTCACTTGGAATTCGGACCATTTATTTCCAACTGTTTTCACTTTTCCCCCAATTGCTTTTGAGTAATAAACCTGATTTTTGGGAAGTTTGGTTTTGTCATCACAATATAAAGAAACAATTACCACCTTTTTTTGAAGAATCGGGCGTATTTCATCATTGGTCCAAACAGTTGATTCCGTTTTTCTGCAATTTTGGCAAGCGTGACCAGTGAAATCCAAAAGAATGGGAAGATTGCGCTCTTTCGCATAGGCAGTTCCTGTTTTTAAATCGTGGAAAACCAAAATAGAACCATCACCAACGGGGTGCATAAACTCATGATATTTAGATGCCAAAGAATCTTTTTCGATTCCTGTTTCTAGACCTCCGTTCACATATCTGAAATTATCTTCCGAATGTGTTCGGGGTGGTGCAATTCCATCAATTAACCTCAGAGGAGCTCCGAACATTCCTGGTAAAAGATAAACTGAAAAAGTAAGGGCTACTAGAGCAAACATAAAACGAGGAACGGATATTTTTTCAATTGGGGAATCATGCGAAAACCTCAGTTTACCTAAAAGATAAATTCCCATGATTAAAAACAATACAAACCAAATTGCAACGAACCATTCGCGCGAAAGAATATTCCAGTGATAAGCTAAATCAACCGAGGATAGAAACTTAAGTGCTAAAGCAATTTCAGTAAGTCCTAAAACAACTTTAACCGAATTTAACCAACCTCCTGACTGCGGTAAGGAGTTAAGCCATCCCGGAAAAATGGCAAATAGGGTAAATGGAATTGCCAAAGCCAAAGAAAAACCCGTCATTCCAATTGCAGGAGTCAAATAAGATCCAGTTGTGGATGCCTCTACCAATAAACTACCGATGATCGGACCTGTGCATGAAAAGGATACCAAACCTAGTGTAAACGCCATGAAAAAAATACCAATCAATCCACCTTTATCTGCCTGACTATCCATTTTATTTACCCAAGAACTTGGTAGCTGAATTTCAAATGCTCCAAGAAAGGAGAATGCAAACAACATAAAAACGGAGAAGAAAATTAAATTCATCCACACATTAGTGGACAAATCATTCAACCCTAACGGTCCGGTTGCCGCAGTAAAAATTAACCCAAAGGATACGTAAATCAAAACAATGGAAAAACCATATATTAACGCTTTAAAAATCCCTTCACTTCTGCTTTTTGATTGTTTGGTGAAGAAAGTTACCGTCATCGGAATCATCGGAAACATACAAGGGGTCAATAAGGCAACTAGACCTGCTATGAATCCCGCAATGAAAATCAACAAGTTTGAATCCTTCTTCTTTGGACTACTTTGTTTTAATTCTAATGATTGGCCTTTCTGCTCCTCATTCGAACTAGAGATAGGTTCAGTTTTTGAACCGTTCAAACTATCTTCATTTGTTGTTTTTTCCGCATTCAAATCAGGTTTAAAACCTGAAATTTCTACAGAACCTTCTTGATCTGGTGGAAAAATGCAGCCATCAGCATTACATATTTGAAAAGAATATTCAAATGGTATTTTAAACCGCTTATCTGTTAGAATTTCTATTTCTTGCTTGAAAACACCTATTTCTTCAAAATAAATTTGTGTTCCCAATTCATCCTTAACAATATGCGCTTTTATACCATCTTTCAATTTTCCAACTACTTTGAAGTTTTTATTTTCTGCAATTGAAATGGAGGTTGGTATTCCAGTTAAATCAGCATTCTCAGGAATGTGATTAACAGAAAACACATGGAATCCTTTTGACAATTTTGCTGATAAAACAACATTTGCCCGGGACTCATTTATTTTCTCAACAGAAAAAGACCATTTAATCTTATCTTGCCAGCCAATGGAAGCTTGAGAAAAAATAGTTGCTTTCAGCGCAAATACTGAAAGAATGAATAGTATTAATTTTTTCATAATAATGGAATTGCACTTGTTCAATTGATTCGAGATGTATACCACTGGTAAAAACAACTGAAATGTAAGTCAAGTGCAAATAATTAATACACTTCAATTAACAATGAGTGATTTTCAAATAGTAATTGGCAGGAAACAAGAATTCACTAAGGCGGACTTATACCAATAATAGCTGGCGGACTAGAAAAACTAACAATTGTAGAAGTAGAAGTTGTTGAACAAGCACCACAAGAAATTGAAAGTGTTAAAGTTCCTGCTGAATCCATTATTACAGTTGGGTTTGGTGAATTATTATTAGGTAAAAAAGTTGTGCCTGTGGGGCCTGTCCAAGTATAAACACAAACACCTGAGGGCGGATTATTCACAATTATCGAGAAAGGACTGCCTGGACATACGTTTACAAGATCTGCAACAATTGAAAAAATTGTTGGTGTGAAGGAAAGCATATTTTCTAATGCGCCTACCTGCGGTGGGTTGGCTCGAATATTTACTAAATGATCTGTTGGATAAATTGGTAACAGTAGGGGGTCTCCATTAGTAATATTGTATTTATAATAATCTTGAGGCATGTTTCCGTTGGCATTAAAAAACTGAGGATCAATATTCATACTATTCTGTTCTCTTGAATTTTGTAAAGCTGATCGCCAAGAAGTTATATCGGTGAAATCTGTGCTTCCCAAAACTGCTCTGAAATTTCCTAAACCTGTTGATGAAACAAAATGGTTGTTAAAGTCAATAGTAGATTGATTGCTAATTAACAGTAAAGAATAATGTAAACTATTATTATTGTCACCACATATTTTACGAGAATTTATGAGCAAATTATTTCGAATGTTTCGGGTGCCATTGAGGTTGTTGAATGTATTCGGAGTTACACCACTTATATTTGTTGTTTGCAGCGTTTTAAAAACACAATATGTTTTTTGTGTTGAACCTGAAGGACTTGTACCAGTAATATTTATGGTGTTGTGGTACATATTTGTGGTAACGGCATCCCATTGTAATTCGTAAATTCCGTAAATGGCGCAATTACTTGAAATATTTGTTCCCAAAGAAACGATATTATTAAAGAAATTTGTAGTAACAGGCTTAGTAGTTGCGTAATTAGTACTAAATCTACCCACATCATATTTGATTCCGATAAAAACAGATCCGGTATTGGTATTCGAGGCGTTTAAAGAAAAGTTGGCGATGAAATTATTTGATATTTCAACGTTTTGTGTTACCGTGTTGGCACCTAACCCAAGGTTAATCCCGTCATAAGTAACTGCTGCTGTGGTATTGTCAGAACTTATTCCCGATATGTTATTACGACTTATGGTTGTTGCGGTATTAACACTTGCTGAGCGGTTAATATTGATTCCCGTGAAAGATGAATTTGCTTTGATTGTTTTTAGGGTGTTATTATTCACTGTGTAATGAGCTGATCCACTTCCGCACCACATCCCTGTGCAACTACCTACATTACTTGCATTGTTTATATTTGCAATGATGTTACTGTCAATGATATAGGTACAAGAGTTAATACCGTTTGATAATCCTGAAAAGGTTTGACTTGCGCCCGTAGCATTCGGCAAGTCGATGGAATTTGCTATCGTTTCGCTTCCAATGATGTTTTTTCGAATGTATAAGTTTTGAGCATTACTGCATCCTGCAGACGTATTTATTGCTATAAAGGACCTTCCTTTCGTTACATCTGAAGGATTATCCACTTTGATTCCCCCAATTTTATTTCCTGAAATAAAGCTATCACCTCCCCCAAATGGGCAGCTACCGGATGAAATACCATGTGCCTGATATGCCAAAGCCCCTGTGTTTCTGTTTGAAATAACAATTGAATTATTTTCTGAATCTGAACCGATTACATTATCCCGAATATGACAACGTCCTGTATTATTACCTGTTGTTATTGCTACGAAAAACGGACTCGTAGCCAAAATGGTATAATCTACTGAAATTCTTTTTATTGTATTACGGTCAACTGCTGACGTTGAGCTATTAGTCGGGGAACTACTGGAACCTATGCTCGATAAATTAATTAAAGTGACACCATATTGTTGACCTGCAACAGCCGCTGTAAAAACCATATTACTTATACCGCCGCATTGCGGAGCAGATCCTCCAATGTAGTTATCAGTTACATTCACATTACCATTTCCAGAACTGATTTGAGCAAAAATGCATGAATAACCTTGAGATGTAGATGTTTGTGTTACTGTAAAAGGTGAAGTATGATAAAAACTATTACCTGAAATTGTAACATTAGAAGTGTAATTGAATAAGTTAATATTTCGCGAAGTCTGAGAATTTGTATTTGGACGGAATAGGTCATAGAAATTGCAATTCTGGATACTTAATCCATCATTAGAATAATTTACTCCGCCTCTTTGGCAACCTACTGAATTAATACCATTAAATGGTCGATTACCAACTGAATTCGTAATATTGCAATAAGAAATCGTATTGTTGTCGTTACCGTTGCCTGTTATTGAAAAACCGAAATTAATTATTCCTCCAATAGAGTTACCTCCAACCCCAGAGTTTTCTAATCTTAAAGTCGCTCCACTCAAGGGTGTGGTTGGTGGTTGATTTACAGTGAATTGAGTATTACTTATAATTGAGGTGACATAGGTTCCGTTAGCAAGCACACCTGTACCTGACTGTCTCGTGATTATACTGCCTAGTTCTAAAATACCTGTACCAGGGCTCGCAGGTATTGTAATAGTGGTTCCAGAACTAGAAGCATTTGAACTAGAAAGATTTGGATAATATACTGAGGAGCCACCGTCAGAGGAGGACGAAGCCCCTTTAACCGTGCAATAAGTTATGGTATTGTTTTCAGCAGAGTTACAATAGAAAAACGTACTGGTTTTGTTTACGTTTGAAGCACTTGTGTTTTCAACTGTTAGAGAAATTGTGCTACCTGTCCTATATTCCCGACCATCGAATGTAACATTGTCCGCACCGTCAAAAAGAATTAAAGGGGCAGCTAAATTTCCACTAATTGAAACATTAGCAACCGTCGGATAAATTGCAATGCTTGAGTAGTTTGCGCTACCAGTCCCTGAAGCATTTAGAGCAGCTGTAGTTGTTTCGGTAATGTTTGAGATTATTTGTATTTCAATATCTCCAGTAAGTGATCCTGTATTGATAGCCGAGAATATTGATGATAGGTTAAAATAATCCCCACTAGTACCAATCGTTTTTATAGTCTGAGTAAAAATGTTATTAGTTGTAAGAAGTATCGATATATAGAACAAAACACGCATAAAACACTCTATAAAATTTTAGAATCCTTGTTGTTTGTACATTCTATTCTATCATTAAGAAAATCAATTTATTAATCAAAAACTATTTTAAACTCAACTCTTCTGTTTTTTTGTCTTCCTTCTGAAGTATTATTGTCCGCAATAGGTTTGGTTTCACCGTAATATTTTACTTGTATTTTTGAACTTTCAACTCCTTTTTGAGAGAGGTATTTCTGAACAGCTTCTGCCCTATTTTTTGAGATTTCCAAATTTACATTATCATCCCCTGCATTGTCTGTATGACCCTCTAATAATAAATTCCAAGTTGAATTATTTAAAAGCAAATTCGCCAACTTGTCCAAAGAAGGTAATGAACTTGACTGTATAGCTGAACTATTGGTTTCAAATTCCAAACTCTTGAAGGCTAAATCAATAATTTCTTTCTCTTTTTCCTTTATAACTGGACAGCCTTTATTAGAAATTAGACCTGGTGTTTTTGGACAGTTGTCTTCGTTATCGTTTAATCCATCACCATCCGTATCAGGATAAGGACAACCTTTGTTTTTCTTTGGACCTGGTTTCTCCTTGCAATCATCAATGTTGTCATAAATACCATCACCATCAGAATCAGGGCAGCCTTTGCCTTCTTCCGAGCCAGCATCATCCGGACAAGCATCATCATCGTCTAAAATCCCATCTTGATCGCGGTCATTTTCTGTTTTTTCTGTTTTTTCAATGATTGGGGTGGTTTTTTCATGCTTTTTATTGAAGCTGTATGCTAAAATTATTTCATGCGAACCATTCGTGTAGTTGCGAATTGTTGAAATATTCATATCATAACTATAGGCCAAGATGAAGTTTTTGTAGTTTGCGCCCAATAATCCTATAAATGATTCTCTACCTCGGTAACTTATGCCAGCAAACAAAAAGTCATTATAGGTTAGTTTTGCCCCCAATTCAATTTGAGGAGCTTTAATAAAAGTGGTTCGCATCATTATATATGGTTGGGCATCAAAAGAGTTTGATAGTTTCATTTGGTAAGACGCCGAAACATTATAATGTCTGATCAATTGATTTTCAGAAAAATTAAATTGATTTAACTTTTTAAGTCTGCTTTGGATTAATTGATTGATAGCAAAACCAACAAACAACTTATCTTTTAGGTGATAAACTAATCCAAAATTGAAGTCTGAGGTAAGTTGGTTTACATTAGTTTGAAGTGCAGCATCTGGATTGATGTTTTGAACCGATGAACCATCAAATCCATATTGATTAATTAATCCTGCCAATCCAAAGCTAAGACCTGATTCAGAATTCAATTTAAGTTTATAAGCATAATTCAACATTATACCATTTTGTTTAATCGCTCCACCAAGGTCATCTGAGAAAATAACACCACCAACAGACATATTTGTGTTTTTTATACCTGTGTATCCTCCAAGGGTTAGAGTCTTCGGTGATCCTTTAAATCCACTCCATTGATTACGATAACCCAATTGAATCCTAGGCGAACTTTTTACTCCTGTAAAACCAGGATTGATTATGAAATCATTCCAATAGTACTGACTATACATTGACATTTGCTGAGAATTGGCGATTCCATTGTAAAATATGATTGATAAGATAATAAAAGCCTTTTTCATGTTTATCGTTTAAGTGTTACAACTCCATTATAATTTTGTCCATTTCCCAATTCTATAATATAATAATAGTCTGCAGTGGGTAAATCTTTATCGTTGAACTTTCCATTCCACGGATTTGAGGTGTTTGTTCCTTCATAAACTTGTTGTCCCCAACGATCAAAAACCCAAATTTTGGCATTTGGATAATCCGCTAATCCTATTACCTCCCACGTATCATTCACATTGTCATTATTTGGTGATAGACCTCCAGGAATGTTAAAACATGGTTCAATGGAGACTAAGATGCTCGCTGTTTCGCTACAAGCATTATTGTCCGTAACGGTCATTGAAAATGGTGTATTTACCGAAACTGAAACAATTTGACTAACAGTAGTTACTCCATTGTTCCATAAAATAGTATAAGGTTCGTTCCCACCTGAAATCGTTCCCACCAATTCAATGTTGTTTCCATTGCAAGTAGAAACATCATTTCCTAAACTCACTACAAGAGGATTTGGCTCTGTAACAATGATTGAGGTGTCAGATAAACAATTGTTTACATCGGTAACAATAAGTGAATAAGTTCCCTCACTTAAACCTTCAAATTCTCCGACAGACTGAGCTGTTCCTCCGTTAAGTTGAAACTGATAAGGAGCTTCGCCATTTGTGGCAGTAAAACTAATTAATCCATCTGTTAAACCAGCACAAGATATATTAGTGACATTAATATTCGAAATAGATGGATTTTGGACTGCACCGATAGTTACCAAAACCGAATCATTACAATTTTGATTATCAGTTACATAAACTACATATTGCCCAGCAGGAAGGTTTAAAAATGAATTTGTTGGTTGAATTTGTTGATTTCCCAAATTATAGACCAACGCTCCTGTTCCTCCAGAAGCAAAAACGTTTATTTCACCACTTGCCAAAGGAACACAAATAGCATCTTGAATTTGAGTAGAGTCTATTTGAGGCCCTACTTGCGCATTTATATCGAAAGAAAATGTGTTCACACAACCATTCTCATCTGTCACAGTTATATCATAAGTTCCGGCACTCAGAGTATTGCTAGAAAAGGAATTGTTGCCGTTACTCCAAATGTACGTGTAAGGCCCTGTTCCGCCTGAAACTAATATGGAGGCACTTCCATTTTGTTGAGAACAGTATTCAGGGCTTATTGAATTCACAGCAACGATTATGGAATCTGGTTCAGATATTTGAATCGTTGCTGTTTCTGTGCAACCTTGCGCATCTGAAACAGTAATTGTGTATGTTCCTCCAGAAAGTGAATTTTGGATATTTCCAGATTGATTGTTTGACCAAGAATAGGAATATGGCGCTGTTCCGCCTGACGCAGAAAGTTCTGTATAACCATTGTTTCCGTTAAAACAAGACACCGATTGAATGCTATCTGTTGAAATTGTAATCAAACCGCAAGGTATACTGTTTTCAACTGCACCAATCTGTGGTGGATCGTTGCGTGAATCATTCAAAATATCTGTCAAAATAGTAGGATCACTTATTCCATTCAGTGTGGTGTTTTTTCGAAATGAAACCACTGTATTACCAGTGCTATTAATAAAATCAGGATTCAAATTTATGCTGTTCGATTCTTGTCCGACTGCGGTTTGCCAATTCGATAAATTACTGTAATTCGTGGTTCCTATCTGAGCAAAGAAATTTCCCGATCCAGTGTTTGTAACCCAATGATCATTATAATTCATAGTTAAACCTGTAAGTGATAATAATCCTGTAGAAAAATGTAGGGAATTTGCTCCACCAGTTAAAACTCGTTCGTTATAGAAAATATTATTTACGAATGTTTTCGTTCCGGGAAAATTAGCAATTGAATTTGTTGAGGGAGAACGATAGTAGCAATAAGTTTTCGCAACAGAACCAGCAGGACAGCTTCCTCCAATTACGATGGTATTAAAATTAAATTTAGCTACATTCCCATTTATGTTGCCGTCATAGATACCATAAATTTCACGATCGTTAATATCGGTTTGACCAATTGTTATTACGTTATTGTTAATATTATTGGTATAGTTTGCATTATTGGGAATGTTGTTAGTACTCGAAATACCTGCATTGTCGATAAATATACCTGAGAGTTTAGTTGCAGAATTCGTGTTTTCAGGCGCGACAAAAAGATTTGAAATATAATTTTTCTCGATGAAGTTATTAACGACGTCTGTCGCATTCTTACCGCATATATATATCCCCATAACATCGGCAGGAAAATTAGAAGCATTCAAATTTTTGAGATTAGAAATTTTATTATTTCTAAAATACTGCGTCTTTGGGGCTACTGGTGTTTGAGATTGCCAAACAAAAACACCACTTATTGGTTTCAAGCGCATAATTGACGGAGTTCCATCCCAAACAAAACTTGAATAGGTAGTTAGGTTATTAATTAAATTATCATTAACAGAAAATGTCGCAAATGCTGAAATACATTGAATTCCAGTTACAGAAATTCCAGAGGCTGCGGTTGTTAGGTTAGTTAAATTTTCAATTCTATTGCTGTCAATGAAAACATTTTTCGAGTTAATATTGGAAACGATGCCCAACAATTCTTGTTTTAATATGGCTGCATTACCTCCTAAGGGCTCACATAGTATGGCATTCGCAATGTTCGGACTTCCAATCTGATTATTTCTTATAAATACATTTCCAGGAGTTGAACATCCTGCTGTTACCTCTATTCCATAAAATGAATGATTATAAATTGGATCTCCTGTTCTTTTGCAAATAATGCCTGAAATGTTATTACCTGAGACGTGACAGTCTTGTGGAACGCAAGAGCGATACTCAATGCCACTAGAACGTGAATTAGATAAACTACTAGTACTAGCGTTGTCTAGAATAATTGATGTTTCGTTCTGAGAACCAATGTTGTTATTTAGAACATTACACCAACCCGATTGAATAGAAATCCCTACGAACTGCCCAAAACTCTGATAATTCGTTTTTTCCATCGTTATATTTTTGATGGTGTTGTTTTCAATTAAACTCAAATTGGTATTTCCGGCAATTACATTAATTCCTCTTAAATTGTAATTCTTAGGAAATGAGTTTGAAGAAGTAAAAGTTAGCGGTAAGCCTCCACAGTTAGGAGCAGATCCTCCTATAAAATTGTCTTTGATGGTTACATATCCCGAAGGAAAATTCCTCACGAAAATATAACTGTATCCATTTGTAGTTGGTGTCCCTGATTGAACGCCAAATGAGCTAGTTTCATAAAAGCTATTTCCTTGGATTGTAAAGTTTGTGGAGTTAAAATAGACGCAAATTGAAGCCGACGTGCGGTCCAAAGGATTCAATTTTAAGTGATCATAAAAGTCACTGTTTTTAATTTGGTTTTCAGAATTTTCAAAATTGGCGGAACCTTCTGAAAAAATTGCACTACTTGGTCTTACAGTTCCTGCGGTGGTAAATTGACAAAATTCTATTAGGTTATTATCGTTTCCATTTCCACTCGTGCTCCCCGCGAATCTGAAAATGGATCCACTTGGATTTATTCCTGCAGCATCTGAATGAAATGGATTGCACCCTTTCATTATTGTATACCGGAAAAAGTTGTTTTCAGAGGAATTTTGCAATCGAATCGTATTATTATCTAATACTGAACTAGTAGCTGTATTTTGAATAACCAAATTCACTCCCCCAGATTGATTCACACGACCATCAATCGTAACATTGTCTGCACCGTCCAAAACAAGAAGTCCGCCTGCTAAACTACCTGAAACCTGAACCCCTGCTGCAGTTGGAAAAATCAATAAAGAGGAATAAGACGAACTTCCTGTTCCAGATGCATTTAAGGTAGCAGTTGTTGACTCTGAAAATGAGGAAATCAAACGCAATTCAACTGAACCAGTTAAATTTCCATTGTTAATATCCGAAAATGCTCCAGAAAGATTTGGATAATCTCCATTTAATCCAACCGTTCTTATGGTTTGCGAATTCAAAAAATGAAGAAATGAAACAATAAGAATTACAGTTATAAATATTTTTTTCGTCATAATTTTATCTATTTTAATTTGAATTTAGAGTATTGTACAACAACTAGTGAATTTGAATTAGCAATCGGACACTTTGAATTAGTAATTTGATAAATTTCGACGGTCAGTCAAACTATCTTTATAATTTATATTAATTTCATTAAATGAAGATTATTTATATTCTTTCAATTATTAGCTACTTCCATCTAACAACCAAGTTGGCCTATTCTCAAAGAACGAAACAAGTTTCTAATTTTCGAATTGACCAAGATAACTGTCAGTCATTACAAACAACCCTAGAACGTTTGATAGCAGAACGAAAAGACCGAACTGAAAAAACGGAAAATCTAGAAATAATTAAACAATGTTATCAACGAGCACGTAAGTTAAATTGTGACTATTCGCTTGGCTATTGTCACGAATATATCGGGAGCATTTATTTTGATAATGGATTAATAGAAAGAGCTGTAGATGAATATGCAAAAGGAATTCCTTTTTACACGAAATTAAAAAGAAATGAAGATTTGGCTCGATTACAAAATAAACTAGGAGTAGCATACACATTTCAAGGGTCGTATGAAAAAGGGCTGGATGCACACTTAACCGCATTGAACATTTTAGAAAAAATCAATCTGCGTAAAAGTGAATTAATGGCAGATGTTTATACCAATCTGGCCACGGTTTATGAGGAAGAAAATCGAGGGAATGAAGTTTTGAGATATCTTGGAATGGCATTGAAAATCTATCAAACAAAAAATAATGCGATAGCGATTGCTGATGTATATAATAATTATGGAAAGTACTACTTTAATAAGGAAAAGAACATTCAAAAAGCAAAACACTACTACGAGAAAGCTTTTGAAATAAAAAATCGGTATCCTGAGTCTATTAGTTTAGCGGTCACTGCATTTAATTTGGGAATAATTTATCTTGAAAATTTGAATGATTTGAAAATGGCAGCGTTCTATTTTGAAAAAACCCAGACGATTAGTAAAAGTTTTGAAAATGTTTATTATGAAGGAATGGCTTTGCAAGGAATAGGTGAAGTTTATAGAAAAAATCATGGTTTTCATAAGAGCGAAGAATTGTTGTTGGAAGCCGTAAAACTCCAAAAAAGTGTTAAGTCTCTACCGGAACTTGTTATGTGTTATGAAAGTTTATATCAACTCTATAAAGATCAAGGAAAATATGATAAAGCTCTAGATTATAAGTTAAAACAGATAGATGCACGGGATTCCATTTACAATCAAAATAAATCAAAAGAATTTTTTTTGTTGGAACAAAAATTTAAATCATTAGAGGGATCCCGAAAATTAGAAATTCTAAAACGTAACAAAGAAATTCGTGAACTAAAAATTAAAAAGCAACAAACTATAATTATTTCAATAATTTCTGTTTTCTTACTTACATTAGGTGTAATTTGGTATTACTTCAGAACAAAGATTAGCAATAGAATTTTGGAACTTGAAATGAAGAATGCTAAAGTTTCTATTAGGGCATTAAATTCACAATTGAATTCACATTTTATTGCAAATACATTGGTGTCCATCAAGAATTTTATGAATATCAAAAATTTGGAGAAAAGCAATGATGTAATAAATAAATTTTCCAAGTTGCTTAGAAATATCCTAATTAATAGCCAAGAATCCTTGATTCCTTTGAGGGAAGATATTGAAATTCTAAAGGTATATCTTGCACTGGAAGAAATTAATCATTCGAATTCATTTAGCTGGACGCTTGAACTGGATGAGTCTTTATTAACAAATTCCTTCTACACCCCACCAATGCTTATTCAACCAATAGTTGAAAATGCTATAAAATATGGAGTATATGAAAATGATGGACTTATTTCAATAAGATATCTTCGAAAAGGAGACAATATTGAAATTGAAGTAAGGGATAACGGGAAACCAATTTCTACGATAAAGGACAACCAATTAATAAATGAAGGGACAGGAACAAAACTTATTAAAGAACGATTAGATCTTTTTAATCAGAATAACAAATTAAAATCAACAATTAATTTTCACAACCTTTCACCAAAAGGAAATTTAGTAAAAATTACAATACCAATTCAAAAATGAAAGAAAAATCAACTAGCATTCTTATTGTCGACGATTTGAAAATCCACCGAGATTATCTAAACAATATTTTGTCCTCACAAGATTTTGGTTTTATGAATATTTATGAAGCAGATAATGTAGATACAGCAATAAATATACTGGTTGAAAACAAAATAGACTTAATTTTTTTAGATGTTGAAATGCCCGAAAAAAACGGTTTTGAATTAATTAAATTATTATCATCTAAAGGTATTAATGCTGAAGTCATTTTTGTAACAGCATATGATCGTTATGCTATTCAAGCTATTAGGAACAATGCCTTAGATTTTATAATCAAGCCTATTGACTTAAAAGAATTGGAGAACGCATTGAATCGTTATTTTGAAAAAAAAATAACTAATCAGAACAACATTGTTTCCCACGAAAAATACAAGGGACTCTTAAATTCTCTTACTGATTCTTTTCAAAGTAATCGAATAGGTCTTCCAACACTACATGGATTTATTTTTATTGATGAAAAAGATATTGTGCAATGCGAAGCAGATAATACATATACAACATTTCATCTTATTCATAATAGAAAAATAATTATTTCCAAAACACTAAAAGAATGCGAAGAAATCTTGAATAAGTTAAAGTTTTTTAGAATTCATCATTCCCATCTTGTCAATCTAAATTTAATCAAAGAATATGTTCGTGGAGAAGGTGGACATGTTACTCTAATCAACGATCAAATTATACCAGTTTCTAGAAATAAAAAACAACTATTTTTATCACTTATTAAAAAAGTTTAAAATGATTTTAAAAATTGAATTTACTTATTTACAAATAATTTTTTAGATTTGTTTATAATATCAAGATTATGAAAAAATTATACGCTATATTTTTCTCTTTGTTCTTAGTGACTTCTTACGGACAAATCACTATTAATTACGACAGTCAAACAGAAGATATTTCTGGGCAAACGTATAATATGGTCGCTCCAAATTACCAAGCTTTTGATGTCCCTTTTCATATAAATAATGAAACAGGTTCAACAAAACAATGGAGAGTTACTCGTTATAGAATCAGTGTACCTGAAGGTTGGTCCGATTTTTTATGTTGGGGACATGGAACAGATCCTTTCGGTGGAACTTGTTTTTCTTCAACACAAATGAATGGAAATCCATGGACATCTCCAGCTTCACAATCAGTTCAATTTGATGTAAACAACGGTGAATACGCTAAATTAAAAGTAACTGTTGACGCTGATGATTGGACAAGTGGAACAGCACATTACAGATATTACATTGTTGAAGGAAATTCAACCATTGATTCTGTGGACTTAGTAGTTCAATTTACCGCTAGTGTTGCACCAATTAAAGAGTCTATTTCTGTTTCAATTATTCCAAATCCTGCAACAGACTATATACAAATTTCCATGAGTGGAATTGAGTCTGCATCTTTTAAAATGGTTGATGCTCTAGGCTCAACTATGATTAAAGAAACAATTAACTCAAATAAGAAAATCAACACTTCTGACTTCAAAAGTGGTTTGTATTTCATCGTATTTGACATCCCGGGCCAAAAGCCTATCACGCGAAAAGTGATTATCAAACATTAATTTTTCGTTACCTTTTATTATTGATTTTTATAGGCGAAATAATCTTTGCCTAAATTCGTATTATGTTTAAAAAAAAGAAATTTGACCGTGGGTCAGGAAAAAAAAGAAGTGCAATAACCTCCATTATAATTAAAGTATTTGAGCGAAATCCAGAGCAAGAACTTACACATAAAGAAGTTTCTACGCTTGTGGACGCAAGAGATCCCGCCTCAAGACAACTAGTGTTTGACACATTGAACCTCTTAACCGAACAAAACACACTGAAGCGAGTAAATCATTTTACATTCAAATTAGCGGTTAGTTCTTCGAATTACTTTGAAGGAACGATTCAAATTACCCAACGTGGTTCTGGTTTTGTTGTTTGTCAAGGTAGAGAAAAAGATATCTTTATTGCCCCTCAAAACATTGGACAAGCGATGAATGGTGATCTTGTAAAAGCTCGCGTTTTTAAACAAGGTCCAAAACGCGATGAAGGTGCTGTGGTAGAAGTTAAAGAACGCGAGCGTGTTCAATTCGTGGGAACACTTCATTTTAGAGAACGCAATATTTTATTGATTCCAGATAGTACAAAAAGTGGCGTTGAAATCATAATTGCTAAAGAAAATCTAAACGGAGCAAAAGAAGGTGAAAAAGTACTTGCAAAAATTATTGCTTGGCCAAAATCATCTTCGACTCCTTATGGTGAAATAATTGCCGTTTTGGGAATGCCTGGTTCAAATGATACAGAAATGTTGTCGATTCTTTACAATCAAGGAATTGATCCAGTTTTTCCACAACAAGTTTTGGATGAAGCTGAATTTATTCCAATTGAACTAGATGAAGCTGAAATTTCCAAAAGACGCGACTTTAGAGAAGTTTTAACCTTTACAATTGACCCAGTTGATGCACGTGATTTTGACGATGCCATCTCTTATAAAAAATTAGAAAACGGACATTTAGAAATTGGTGTGCATATTGCCGATGTCAGTCATTATGTTCGTCCAGGAATGGCAATGGATGCCGAAGCTTTGAAGCGATCAAACTCTGTTTATTTAGTCGACCGAGTGATTCCAATGTTACCAGAACAACTTTCAAATATTGCTTGTTCTTTGCGTCCTCACGAGGATAAATACAGTTTTTCAGCTGTATTTGAAATGGATGAAAATGGCAAAGTTTACAATCAATGGTATGGTAAAACAGCGATTCATTCCAACCGTAGATTTACTTATGAAGAGGCGCAGGAAATAATCGAAGGAAAAGATGGCGACTATAAAGAAGAAATTCTCACAATTGATAAAATAGCTAAAATTCTTCGCAATAAACGGTTGAAAAATGGCGCTCTTAGTATTGAGTCAGAGGAAATGCGTTTTAAACTGAACGAAAAAGGAAATCCTGCTGAGGTTATTATCAAAACCTCAAAAGATGCGCATAAATTAATTGAAGAATTTATGTTGCTTGCCAATAGAAATGTGACAACCTTTTTATCAAAACCAGCGAAAGGACGCGATCCATTCCCTATGATCTATCGTGTTCACGACAAACCTGACATTGAAAAAATGGGAATGTTTGCCGTGTTTATAGAAAAATTTGGTCATAAAATCAACTTACAAGACCCTTCGCAAATTGCCAAAAACCTCAACTCTCTTTTTGATGAAATTCGCGGTGAAAATGAATTCTCGTTGATTCAGTCAATGGCGATTCGTTCGATGGCAAAGGCTTCTTATGAAACCGAAAACATTGGACACTACGGTTTAGCTTTTGACTATTATTCGCATTTTACTTCACCGATTCGTCGTTATGCCGATTTAGTGGTACATCGAATTTTACAAGAGGAATTAACTACCAAGCAACATCGTTATGGCTCTGAGTTAAATGAAATTTGTAAACGCATTTCTAAAAATGAACGCAAAGCATCCGAAGCAGAACGTGAGTCAACAAAGTATTTCCAAACTTTATTTGTGTCGGAACACGTAGGTGAAACATTCGCTGGGACAATTTCAGGAATCGCAGATCACGGAATCTTTGTTAGAATGGACGAAAACCACTGCGAAGGAATGGTGCCAATGATGGATATACCTGGAGACAGATTCTATTTTGACCAAGATAAATTTAGAATTATTGGTGCAAGAACACACAAAGAATACAATTTCGGTGATAAAGTGTGCGTTTCAATCAAACAAGTAAATCCTAGAAAGCGACAAATTGATTTGGAACTGGTTGTTTGATTCCTTTTTTTAACTATAGGAATTTTAGGGGTATAAAAACCGGAATTAAAAGGTCAGTTATTTAGTTTCTTTCAAGTATGGATTTATTCAAAATCATTGAAAATTAAAGTGGGATTCCTCTAGAACTAACTAGGCCTGAAATTTCACTTTTATCAAGACTGAAAGAAAAAGTACTTCCTTTTCCAACTTCACTTCTTACTTGGATGTTTTGACCATGCGATTCAAGAATGTGTTTCACGATAGCTAATCCAAGACCTGATCCACCATCATTTCTGTTTCTACTTTTTTCGATGCGATAAAAACGTTCGAATAAACGTGGGATTTCTTTACTATCGATTCCTGGGCCATTATCTATTACTTCAATAGTAACAAGGCTTTCAAAGACTAGCAAATTAATCTTTGTTTCACCACTTTCATTACCATAAGCAATTGAATTACCAATTAAATTAGTAAAAACTTGCCCTATTTTTACTCGGTCGGCAGTAACATAAATTGGGGTGTAAAACTTGTCAAATTTGAGTTTTATTTTCTTCTCCTTTGCTTTTAATTCCAATGAATCAAATGTTTCTGAAATCAAATCAACGAGGTCAAATGAACGCTTTTCCATTTTCAGCTCATCAACTTCTAATTTAGTAATTTGATCTAAATCCTCCAAAATACTAGCCATTCTGGCTGTAGCTTTGGCCGCTCGTTCTAAAAAATTTCGATTGACATCTGGGTCTTCTAAACCACCTTCAAGTAGTGTTAAAATGTATCCTTGAATTGAAAAAACGGGGGTCTTTAACTCGTGAGCAAGATTTCCTAAGAATTCTCTACGAAACACTTCTTGATCCTTAAGTCTTGTAATTTCAGTGTTCTTCACGTCTTTCCAGTTTTTTACTTCCTGCTCAGCACTTAAAATCATAGAATCTATGTTTTCCTTAGAAGGTAAGTAGGTTTTTTGATTGATTTGAATTGATTTATAGATTAGAAATAATCTATTGAGAATAAAGTTTTTAAGTAAAAAGTAAAATATGAAGTAAGCTAATGTACCAGAAATTAAAGGGATAATAGCAATTAAATAAAAATGTAGTTCAACGAGAAAAAAATGTACAAAAAGTGTAATCAAGAAACTGATTATTGTAAATGCAGCACTCCCAACTAAGATTAATAAACTTGGTCTATAATTTTTCACTTCTCATTAAATGTATATCCAACACCTTTTATAGTGCGAATATACTCATCTCCGAGCTTTTCTCTAAGTTTTCTTATATGAACATCAATTGTTCTTTCTCCAACAATTGTTTCATTACCCCAAACAATTGATAAAATTTGTTCACGATTGAATACTTTTCCTGGTCTACTTGCTAATAATTCTAGTAATTCAAACTCTTTTTTTGGAAGAATTATTTGTTTTCCACTGATTTCTATTAAGAATTTTTCTCTATCTATTTTCAATGAATTTATATCTGAATCTATAACGACTCCATGCGATTTATCTAATCGACGCAACAAAGATTCAATTTTACTAAGCAATAATCTTGGACGAATTGGTTTTGAAATATAATCATCAGCACCAGCTTCAAAACCTGCAATTTGAGCATAATCCTCTGCTCTAGATGTTAAAAAAGCAATAATTGGTTGAGTGATGTTTAAGTCTTTACGGATGATTTGACAAGTTTCAATTCCATCCATTTTAGGCATCATCACATCTAACAAAATCAAGGAAGGACTCAATTGTTGTGTTAATTTTACGCCCTCTTCTCCATTATTTGCTGTGAATACTTTATAGCCTTCCTTACGAATATTGTAAGATAGAAACTCCAAAATATCTGGTTCATCATCTACTAGTAAAATTGTGTGCCCTTTTGAGTTTTCCATGATAAAATTATAAAAAAGGCTACTGACGGAAAATCAGTAGCCTTTTGGTTTAAAATTTAATTATTTATTTACAACCATTCTTTTTGTCAATGAGTTACCATTGCTAGAAATTCTGATTGAATACATTCCATTCGATACATTCATTGTGTTGAATTCAGAAACTTGAACTCCTGATTGCTCAATTGTATTTGATTGGATAGTTCTACCCATTTGGTCAATCATTTCGATTGTAACCGCTTGGTTGTTTTGGTTGTCAAATGCAACAACAAAACTTTCAGTTGCTGGATTTGGATAAACGTTGATGTTTTCAACACCTTCCAATTCTTCCAATGAAACAGTAATCGCAACTGTGAATGATTGTGTATCAGTACAGTTTCCATTGATTGCTGTTAATTCAACTGTATAAGAACCGTTAGCTGCAAAAGCATGAACTGGAGCACTTGCTGAAGAGTTAGTGAAATCACCGAAATCCCAAGAATAAGATGTTGCGCCAGTTGAACTGTTTGAGAATGTTACAACATTACCGTTTACAGTAAATGAACCCGCGGCAGTTGGCGTAGCAGTAAATGTTACAGCAGTTGGAGCAGAAGCACCTACACCGTCACAAGCATCACTATTAGTTGTTGTAACTGTAAAGTTACCAGTTGCAGTTACTTGAATTGCTTGAGTTGTAGCATTGTTTGACCACAAGTATGAATCAGCAGTTGAAGCAGTTAATGTTACAGTTTCACCTGAACAAGCAGCAGTCGCAGAAGCATTAATAGTTGGAGTTGGTGCAGAACTAACGTTTACTACAGTTGCAGTTGAGGTAGCTGAACAGCTGTTATTATCCGTTACTGTAACCGTATAAGAACCTGAAGTTGTTACTGTGATAGCTTCAGTTGTTGCTGAAGTTGACCAAACGTTACCTGAAGTTGCAGATGAAGTTAAAACAACTGAACCACCTGTACAGAATGATGTGTTACCACTTGCATTAATTGTAGGGATTGATGGTAAAGCGTTTACTGTTACATCAATTGCAACTCTCTTACTTTCGTCACCATTCGCATTAACTTGGCTTACATAATAAGTGAAATTACCAGCTGATGTTGTACTTGGTGTTGGTGCTGTAGTTGAGAATGTTCCACCTGTTGCTTGGTTATACCAACGTAATGTGTTAGCTCCTGAAGCTGTTGCAGTTAAAGCTGTTGCAACCGCACCTTGACAATATGTAAATGTTGTTGTAGCAACTGTTGGTCTAACAACAGAAAAGAATTTATCATCCATGAAAGATGCATTAGTTGCTGCAAGTGAACCAGAATTCAAACGTGCATCAGGAGTAGTTCCTAAAGCTGTAAATAAATTTACCCAGTTTACTTGAGCCAAAGTTGTAGTAGTATCGTTTCCATTAGCTGACCACCAAGAAAGGTACCAAGCATCAGTCGTTCCGTCAGAAACAGGAGGAGTTCCTGAAGTATTGTTAATTAAATTTGCGTTTGAAGCAAAATTGGTTAAAATGTTATTAGCAAATTGAAGGGTGTCACCGTTTACATTGTTTACAACTGCTGCTCCTTCAATAGAAAGACCTTTTTCCCAACCTGTTACTAATGAGTTAAAACAAGATGTTGCAGTGTTTCTTCTTAAGCGAAAGGCTTTTTCGAATTTTTCACCAGTAGGTAAAACAGTTGTTCCATCACCTTTAGGACCAACAATTGTGATGTTTGAAAAAATTGGTGCTGTTTTTGGTTGAGCAACTGTACCTTGTGCATCATTATCCGATTCGAAACAATTTGAATCCCCAGCTGCGTCAGATAAATCTTTATCACGAATCGCTAAACCAAACTGGATTTTACCTCTGTAACCGAAATCTGTATCAAAATCATCATCTAATCCTCTGTAAACAATAAGATTTTTACAATTTACAGTTCCACCAAACCATTCATAAGAATCGTCTCCCGAAAAAGAAACTTGTAGGTGATCAACAGTTGTTCCAGAACCAACTGAACCAAAAGTGATTCCGTTTATTTCTTTTCCAGGCTCTAAAGGAATACCAGGGAATTCAACTCTAACATATTGTAAAACACCAGAATTATCATTATCAAAAGCACCACCAAATTGAGTGTCAGTAGAAGCAACTAAACCTTCAATATTTGCAACACCACCAGGTTGGTTGTTTTTAGCTAAACCTAAAATTACTAAGCCTCCCCAATCTCCTTCAGCACGATTTCCAACATCTTCACCTGAAGTAAATACTATAGGATTTGAAGCTGTACCAGCAGCATTGATTTTAGCTCCTCTTGTAATAATTAAAGTTGCTTGTGTAGCTTTATCACAACGTATAATTGTCCCAGGTGCAATTGTTAGCGTTGCATTGTTTCTAACGTACACTTTGTTTTGTAATAAAATTACACCACTCCATGTTGTGTTTGTTGTAATATTTGCTGAAACAGTAGCTGTGTAAGCTGTTGAATAAACAGTGTTTTCAGGATCAAAGTTTGACCATCCTGCTGTCCAATCTGTCGCTGCAGTTCCGTCAGTTACAGGAAACGCACCTTTGTAATTTGTTGGTGTCCAAAATGCATCTTGTGCATTTAAAGATGTGCCTAAGCATAATGCCGCAATTGCGAAGTAAATCTTTTTCATTTTAATTTTTTTTGTGCAAAGGTCAGTCTCAAAAACATTGAGTGCGTTACAGAAGTCTTATGTCTTCTTTAAGTGATTATTAAACTTTGAAAACAATTCGTTAACATGAATGAAATTTCGAATTTAAATTCAAATAACAAATGCAACTTTTATAGTTATTCATTTCAAATTTTCTTTAGTTGAAACAATTTACATTTCAGTTAAAAGCATCAATTTTATTTAAATGGAAATCCTTCTGGAGTTCTTGTAATGGACACCTACTGTTTCATCCCTCCTGGTTGGCAACAAAGCGGTAATTTTTGAACAGTTTCTTTCTTCGCTTTTTGATCATCGGCGTCGTAACCAATTTCGTTGATGATTTGTTTGATTTCCGCTTCCGTTATTTTTGAGGTTGCGAATTTCACCGTTAGCTTTTTGCTTTCAATATTTAATTCTGCAAATTTAATTCCGCTAGTATAGTTCAATTTTCCTTCGATACGTTCTTTACAATCACCACATTCTGCAGACGTTTGAATGATTATTGTTTTGAATTTTTGTGCTTTTTGTGAAAATCCAATTGTTCCAATGAAGATAAAAAGAGATAAAAAAAGTAAGTGTTTCATGTTTTGTTTTTTAAAGGGTTTTTATTCGTATTAATTTATTTTTTCTTTGGTTGTAAGATTGCGAATCGCAGTCCCGCATAGACATTTATTCCCATAATTGGTCCCCAACTATTAGTTGCATCAAAAGTGCTGCTAAAAGGATTTTGTGCGTCAATGATTGGGTTTTGCTGTTTGAAGTTGGTTAAGTTCTCTCCTCCCAAGTAAAAGTTCCATTTCTTGTAAACATAAGTTATTTGCCCATTTACCATCGGATAAACCTGACCTTTCGTATTGAATAAAATCAAGGTTGGATCTGTGCTATTGGTTTGAACAGGTAAACGAGAAGCTCCAAAAATAGAACAAGTTAAATCAAATTCCCAACGTTTATTGCGCGTTTTATAAGCCAAATTCATAAACCCTCGGTTTCTAGGAATCATCACTTGCTGACGCATTTCACCACCGTATTCGGCTTTTACATCTAAGAATTTGTAAGCCAAGCGAACATCGAAATTTTTAAAAGGAGAAAAACTCAATTCTGTTTGAAAGCTATTGGAATAAGAAGCATTTTCTAGATTAGTGAAAACAATAGCATTAACGCTTTCGTCACGGTCAACTACCAATTGATTGGTAAAACGAGTGTGGTAATAATCAATACTGATGGATGCTTTTTGTCCGCCAAATTTAAATTCATGAACGATTGAAGTTCCTGCATTCCAAGAAATTTCTGGTTTTGTTTCTATCGGTGCAATCCATTGTTTGGAGTTGGCAAGCAAAGAAATGTTATCAATGATATAATTTGGCACACGCCAGCCCTTTCCAATAGTGAAACGAACATCAGTAAGTTCAGATGCGCTGAATTTCGTGTGAATTCTTGGTGAAAATTGACTACCATACAAATTGTGATAATCATATCGAGCACCAAAAACACCAGTGAATCGCGAACCTGTGAATGTATATTCTCCGAAAATGCCTGGTACAATTTCTGTTCGATTTTGAACTAAAGAATCTGCTTGTTGGGTAATTGCAAGGGCAACCAAACTTCCTCCAATTTTGATTTTATGGTCGCTTGTGCCAATGATATCGTCATAAATGGCATTGATATATCCTCGTTTTTCAGTTCCATCAAACATTCGTAATCCAAATTGACCATCCATCGTTTGATACTTCAGATTGTAAAGAATCCCCAAAGAACGCATTGGTTTTTTACCAAAAAATCCTGTTTTTGCAAAGACATCGATGTGTCTAGAATTCAGTAAAACACCATAATTTGCTGTAGGATTTACAATTGAAGGTTTTCCTCTGTAAAAGCCGGTTTGTCCACCCACTTTTCGATCTTGATACGCATTAAATCCAAATTGTATTTCTTTGTTTTTGCCATCAAAATCCCAACGGTTCATAAATGCGATATTATCACCCATTGGTAAGTCGCGAAAACCGTCATTATTATGGTCGATATTTCCGTAAACTGTAGAGGCGTGCGCCAACCATCCCGTGCTCCATTTTTCATTTAATTTATAACCAGCATTGAGATTTAACTCAGAACGACCAAACGCACTTTGATAGACGTTTGCGTAAAATCGCTCCATTTCTTTGGGTTTTTTCAGTTCTAAATTCACTAAACCCGCCATAGATTCGTATCCATTCACAACATTCCCTGTGCCTTTCGTAATTTGAATGGATTCTATCCACGTACCAGAAATTGATTGTAGTCCAAACGAGCTTTCTAATCCACGTAAATACGGTATATTTTCTAGTTGAATTTGAGTGTAAACACCATCTAAGCCCATCATTTGAATTTTCTTTGCGCCAGAAACCGCATCCGTAATATTCACATCAACAGACGCATTTGTTTCAAACGATTCTGAAAGATTACAACACGCCGCTTTACGCAATTCTGCTGATGTTAACTCCTCAACGTGTAAAGTTTTCAGTTTAGAAATACCATGCGAATTTCGTTTGAAACTAATCACCACTTCATCCAATAATTTTGCTGAATACAATGTTACATTAAGAGAAATAAAGCGATCTTTTTTATCGAGAATGATAGTGTCCGAGTAATAACCAATGGCAGAAACTACAAGCGTATCGGGTAATAATTTTGGCAAAACGAGTTCAAAAGTTCCTTCTTCGGAAGTAATTGCGCCGGTTTTAGAATGAATTAATTTGACTTTTGCTCCGTAAATTGGTTTTTTTGAGATGGAATCAGCGCCTTGCACCAATCCCTTTATTTGGGCGTTAAATGATGAGTAAAAACCGAAACTCAACAAAACGCTTAAAACGAGTTGTTTCATATTAAAATTTAAAAGATTAAGACAGTAATTTTCAGTCTAATCTTCTAAATTCTAAATACTTGTTGTTCGATAAGTAATGCTTTTCCCCAAGGCCTGGGTGGTGGATCTTTGCCTATATTTGTTGATAAAACAGTATTAGCAAGCGCGATTTTACTCGAGTAAACTGCTTTTATTTCTCTAGTTTGAAAATAGTAATCAGTAAAATGAAATTGATTCCAAGTAACGGAATAATCAAGTTTTAGTTGAATTAAATCTGTTTCATCATGGCAACAATCATCCTTTTCACTTTCATCTGTTTGACAACAAGGAGGCAAGTCAGATCGCTCATTTTCACAATAATTCTCCGTATTTATGAAATAAGAACGAAATATTCCATCTTCTTCACAAGCATGAGTAAATACAGGAATTCCAATGTTTCCTACAAATAGAATTAAAGTAAAGAAGAAAATGAAAATTCTTTTCATACTACGACAAAGGTAGGAAAGTATTTTAACAAACAAAAAAAGGGATTCCGAAACAAAACCCCTTCAATTTAAGATTACTAAAAATTATTTCTTAACGAATTTTTTTACTTGAACTCCTTTAACATTTTGAAGTTTAACAAAGTAAATTCCTGCGCTGAATGAAGAAATATCAAGTGTTTTTGAGTTAGTATTTTTAACTAAAATTTCACCATTTACATTCAGTACTGAATAGTTGAAATCACCTTTTGTATTGATATTTAATACTTGATCTGCTGGATTTGGATATAAATCAAACGTTCCGATATTGTTTTCAGCTAAACCAATGTAGTCATTAGGCATATCTTTAGACAAAACCAAAGTGCTTTCATTGTTCAATAACGCAGATGTTAATTTAATAGAAACAACAACAAAAATTGGAAGATTTGAGGTTGTATAATCGTAATATTCATACCATTCACGAACTAAATTAATTGGTTGTTCGCCAAAAATAGCGTTATAAATCACAGTGTTTAATGTATCTGTGATGTAGTATCTAATTACGTTTGTGTAGTCATTTTGTTGTAATTTCAATGTGCCAACACCATCGATTGTAGAATAAGAACCGCCGTCAGCAACAGTATCAATTGGAACAAGAGGATTTGCACTTAAAATTCCTCCATCAATAGCATCGTATAATTCGTCATTTAAAGCAAAAGGATAATTATTCAATTTTTGATTGTCAACGTTCCAATTAACGAAAACTGTACCTAAGCTTTGTTCAGAGAATATGTTTCCTTGAGATATACGCTCAGATGATGATGAGCTGTAATAAGTAGTTAATAAATCACCGATACTGTATTTTTTTGTTGCGTCCATAAAAATGGAATCTGCTGTCGATAGGTCAACAGCTTCAACTTTAAGAACTTTTGTTAATTCTTGAACACCTAATAAATCACTATAATCCCAGGTAACATTAGATCCTGTAATGTTTTGATAAAGCACAGTGTTTGAATCACACAGATAAAGTGTTGCTGTTGCTCCAATTGCGGGCTCATTTGCTGAGGTCATTTGAGCAAATGAAAACAAGGGTAAAAAACTTAAAGCAAGTAAAGATTTTTTCATTTAAAGATGTTTTAATTGATTGAATTAAACAGAATAAATTAGTTCACTAGGTTAAAATTACAAAAATTTTATTTCTGTAATCTTAAAAGTAGTTGTAGGGTGTGTTTTTATGATTAGATATTTAAGTTAATTCCTTTTCAACAGCTACCAATTCATTGTAAAAATCTTCGCCAAAAGCCCTAACAAGTGGACCTTTTAAGAATTTGAAAACAGGAACATTTAATTTTTCACCACAAGCGCAAGCAGCTTTACAAATGTCCCATTCTTCGAAGTTAACCGCAATATATTCTCCAATTCTCTTAGTGCGAATCGGATACAAATGACAAGATAACGGTTTGTTGAAATCAATTTCGCCTTTGTTATAAGCATGTTCAATCGAACATTTTGCTTTGTTTTCTTCGTCAAAAAACACAAATGCACATTCTTTATTGTTAACCAAGGTCGTCACTGGATCACCATCTTTGTCGGTGTAAAAAATTCCGTTCTCCGCAATCGCTTCCAACCCTTCTTCACGCATGTAAGGTTTTAACTTATCTAAATGATTGGTAATAATTTCAATTTCTTGCTCCGTCATAGGCGCACCACCATCGCCTTCTACACAACAAGCACCTTTACACGCATTCAAATCGCATACAAATTTCTTCGAAAAAATCTCTGTGGAAATTATTTTATTATCAATTTCAAAAAGCATAAAGCAAAGGTAGTGTCATTTTTTATCTCCTTACTATTTTTTATTTCAATTAAATTACTATCTTTGCATCAGATTTATGGAACTAAAATGAGAGGGGACGAAAGTCCCCTCTTTTGTTGAGTATGATTGATAGAAAAGAAATTGAGCGTTTAGTAGAAGAAAGAATTCAAGAATTGGACAACGGATTGTATGTTGTTGAGATGACTATTTCTTCCACTAATGTTATCCGAATTGAGATTGATAAAATCAATGGAGGTGTTACCGTAGCTGATTGTGTTTCTGTTTCCCGAAACGTAGAACACAACTTGGATAGAGAAAAAGCGGACTTTGAATTGCACGTTTCTTCCGCGGGTTTAGATAAGCCTTTTAGACACATCAATCAATACATCAAAAACGTTGGGCGAACAATCAATGTAGTTACAAAAGATGGCCGCACTATCGAAGGAGAAATTTTAAAAGTAGCTGATGAAAAAATCATTCTTTCAGCTGAAGAAATGCAATTATTAGAAGGCAAAAAGAAAAAAGAAAAAGTTGAAGTAATTTATGAAATAATGCTTACTGAGATTAAAGAAGCAAATATTGTTATATCATTTAAATAATAATTTATGAATAGTGCTGAATTAGTAGACTCGTTTTCGGAGTTTAAGGAATTAAAAAACATTGATAAGCAAACAATGCAACATGTGCTTGAAGATGTTTTTCGTGCCATGTTGAAGAAAAAATTTAATACGGACGAGCATATTGACGTTATTGTAAATATCGACAAAGGTGATGTTCAAATATTCTTGAATAAAGAGATAGTTGATAATGGTGAGGTTGAAGATCCTAACACAGAAATAGCTTATTCAGACGCTATCAAAATTGAACCAGATTTTGAAATAGGTGAAGAGGTAACTGAAGAATTTAAATTTGCAGATTTCGGAAGAAGAAATATTCTTTCACTTCGTCAAAACTTGATTTCTAGAATCCTAGAATTAGAAAAAGATCATTTATACAAAAAATACAAAGAAAGAATAGGTGAAATCGTTACGGGCGAAGTTTACCAAGTTTGGAAAAAAGAAATTTTGGTTATGGACGACGACAACAACGAGCTGATCTTACCAAAGTCAGAACAAATTCCATCGGATTTTTTCAAAAAAGGAGAGTCTGTTCGTGCTGTTGTTTCTAAAGTGGACATGCGCAATAGTTCACCGGTTATTATTCTTTCTCGTACAGCACCTGAATTTTTGGAGCGTTTGTTTGAGTTAGAAGTTCCAGAAGTATTTGATGGTTTAATTACTATCAAGAAAATTGTTCGCGAACCAGGAGAAAGAGCGAAAGTTGCAGTTGAATCTTACGATGATCGAATAGATCCTGTTGGAGCTTGTGTTGGTATGAAAGGTTCTCGTATTCACGGAATTGTACGTGAGTTGAGAAATGAGAACATTGATGTAATCAATTATACAACTAATAATCAATTACTTATTCAACGCGCTTTGTCTCCAGCTAAAGTAACTTCAATGGAGATTTTAGAAGAAGACAAACGTGTGAAAGTATTCTTGCGCCCAGATCAAGTGTCTTTGGCTATTGGTAAAGGTGGTAACAACATCAAATTGGCAGGAAGACTTTGTGGTTATGAAATTGATGTTTACCGCGATGGAGAGGTTGATGTTGAAGATGTTGATTTAGAAGAGTTTGCAGATGAAATTGATAGCTGGATTATCGACGAATTGAAAGCCATTGGTTGTGATACAGCGAAATCAGTTCTTGAAATTGGCGTAAATGATTTAGTACAACGTACTGATTTAGAAAAAGAAACAATAGAAGAGGTATTCCGAATTTTGAAAGCAGAATTTGAATAACTTTGAAAAATTAAGGAGAAATAGAATAAAATGGTAGGAAAACCTATAAGATTAGGAAAGGCAGCAAGTGAATTAAACGTTGGATTACCAACCTTGGTGGACTTCCTTGAAAAAAAAGGAGTTAAAATTGATTCAAACCCAAACACGCGTTTGGAAGGTGAACATTATGACCTTTTGTGTCAGGAATTTGCAGCTGATCACGATCTTAAAGAACAATCTAAAGGGGTTAACCCACGTAGAGAAAAAAGAGAATCTATTTCTTTGAAAGATAAGCCTCAAGAGGAAAGAGAAAAAGTTGTTGAACAACAAGAAGAAGATGATGAAGAAACTGATATTAATTTCGAGGAAATTAAAAGAAGTGTTTTAGAATCAAAACCTGTTCAGAAGGCTGAAACAGTTCAAGTAGCGCCGTTTGAAGAGCCGCTTGCAGATATAAAACTCGATATAGTTGTAGAAACTAACCTTACTCCCGACCCGATAGTTGAAGCTCAAAAAGAAGTACAGGAAGAGAAAAAGGAAGGTGTTCAAATTATTGGTAAAATAGACTTAGATGCTATCAACCAAAAAACACGTCCCGATAAAAAGAAATACGAAGATCCAAAATCAAACCAAGCGAAAGTTGAAAAAGGTAAACCAACTCGAGCTAAGGTAAAGTTAGAAGAGAAGCCTGCTCCTATGAAGGAAGAGGTGAAAGATGAGAAACCAGTAGAGACAGAAGTTGAAGTCCCAAAAGAAATCGAAACAATTCGCTTTGAACGTCAAGTTTTAACTGGACCAACGGTTCTTGGGAAAATTGAATTACCGGTTGAAAGACCAAAATCTTCTGGTCCATCTCATGAAAGTGCTAATTCAAAAAGAAAAAGAAAAAGAATTAAAAAGGTGGAAACTCCTGCGGCGACTGATCCTAACAAGCCAGTAACGCCAGGAAACAACCAAAATAATCAGAATAAGTTCAACAACAGCAAACCAGGCGCTCCAAAAGTAGAGAAGAAAGAAGTAACGGTACGCGATATTCAAAAAGAAATTAAAGATACATTAGCTCGACTTTCTAATCAAGGTGGAAAATCTAAATCTTCCAAAAATAGAAAAATCAAGCGTGAATCTTTTGCTCAACGTCGCCAAGAAGAAATGGCAGCAGCTGAGCTAGAAGATAAAATCTTGAAATTAACAGAATTCGTAACAGTTTCTGAGCTTGCTTCCATGATGAGCGTACAACCAACACAAGTAATATCTGTGTGTATGTCATTGGGGATTTTTGCTTCAATTAACCAACGTTTAGATGCTGAAACAATTCAAATTGTTGCAGATGAATTCGGTTTTGAAACAGAATTTGTTAGTGCTGAGGTTCAAGAAGCAATTCAAACAGTTGAGGATAAAGAAGAAGATTTAATTTCTCGACCACCGATTATTACAGTAATGGGACACGTCGATCATGGTAAAACTTCATTGTTGGATAAAATTCGTAATGCGAACGTTACTGAAGGTGAAGCTGGAGGAATTACACAGCATATCGGTGCTTACTCGGTTACCTTGAAAGACAATCGAAAAATGACGTTCTTAGATACGCCAGGTCACGAAGCCTTTACGGCTATGCGTGCTCGTGGTGCTCAAGTAACTGACGTTGCAATTATCATTGTTGCAGCTGATGACGACGTGATGCCACAAACAAAAGAGGCAATTTCTCACGCTCAAGCAGCTAACGTACCGATGATTTTTGCTATCAATAAAATTGATAAACCGGGAGCAAATCCTGATAAAATCCGTGAACAACTTTCTGCAATGAACATCTTAGTAGAAGATTGGGGTGGAAAATACCAAGTTCAAGAAATTTCAGCTAAACAAAATGTAAACGTTGATTTGCTTTTGGATAAAGTTTTATTGGAAGCAGAAATGTTGAATTTAAAGGCTAATCCAAATAAAAATGCAGTTGGTACTGTAATTGAATCGTCTTTAGATAAAGGAAAAGGTTTCGTAACCAACATGTTAGTAGAAGCCGGAACTATGAGAGTGGGTGATGTAATCCTAGTTGGTCGTCATTATGGACGTGTAAGAGCGATGCATGATGAACACGGAAAAGCATTAACAGAAGCAGGTCCAGCTCAACCAGTATCGGTTTTAGGTATTGGTGGAGCGCCAAGTGCAGGTGATAAGTTCAACGTAATGGACGATGAAAAAGAAGCAAAAACAATAGCTCAGAAACGTGAACAATTATATCGTGAACAAGGGCTTAGAACAACTAAACATATTACTTTGGATGAAATTGGTCGTCGTTTGGCAATCGGAGACTTCAAAGAATTAAACATTATCGTTAAAGGTGACGTGGATGGTTCAATCGAGGCATTATCTGATGCATTAATTAACTTGTCAACGGAAGAAATCCAAGTGAATGTAATTCACAAAGGTGTTGGTGCAATCACTGAAGCAGATGTTAACTTAGCATCTGCATCTGACGCAGTAATTATTGGATTCCAAGTTCGTCCGTCAATTGGTGCGCGTAAATTAGCTGAATCTGAACAAATAGATATTCGACTTTACTCTGTCATTTATAAGGCGATAGACGAATTAAAAGCTGCGATGGAAGGAATGTTATCGCCAGACATTGAAGAAAAAGTTCTTGGTTCTGCTGAAATCCGTGAGACATTCGATATTACGAAAGTTGGTACAATTGCGGGATGTTATGTGATGGATGGTATTATTAAACGTTCTTCAAAAATCCGTGTTATTCGCGACGGAATCGTTGTTCATACTGGAACTTTAGGCTCATTGAAACGCTTCAAAGATGACGTTCGTGAGGTTAAAAACAACTACGAGTGTGGTTTGAACATTGATAAATTCAATGACATCAAAATTGGCGATATCGTAGAAGCATACGAAGAAGTAGAAGTTGCAAGAAAATTGTAATTAACTAACAATAATTAGATTTAAATTGTCATCTTATTCATTTAAGGTGACAATTTTTTTTTATATTATATTACCATAACCTTAAAAACGTTAATTACTTTGAATTTTATTGCTATTGAAATTCATTATAAATGATTTTAAGTTTATTTAAGTAACTTTGTAAAAAAATAAAAAAAGAATCATGGGTAAATTTGGAGCACCTGAAATCATTTTAGTATTAGTTGTAGTATTACTCTTTTTTGGAGGTAAAAAAATTCCAGAATTAATGAAAGGACTTGGAAAAGGTGTTAAAGAATTCAAGGATGCTTCAAAAGGAGAAAACTCAACTGAAGTTAAAACAACTGACGATAAATAAATCTTATGTATCGTACGATTAAAGAAGTAAAGGAAGCATTGCTCTCTGGTGAAACTGTATTGTCAATAACTCAATATTTTCTTGATAAAATAAATGAGAATACACACTTAAACGCATTCTTGGAAGTGTTTACTGAGTCAGTTAGACAACAAGCCCAAATCGTAGATGAAAAAATAAAAAATGGCACCGCAGGTAAATTGGCTGGCGTTGTTATTGGAATTAAAGACAATATCTGTTACCGAAATCATAAAGTTTCAGCTTCTTCCAAAATACTAGAAGGATTTGAATCTTTGTATACAGCAACCGCACTTCAGCGATTAATAGAAGAAGATGCTGTTATCATTGGAAGACTTAATTGTGATGAATTTGCAATGGGAAGCTCCAACGAAAATTCTGCTTTTGGCTCCGTTGAAAATAACTGGAAAAAGAACTATGTTCCTGGCGGTTCTTCAGGAGGTTCTGCTGTTGCAGTTTCAGCAAATTTATGTACCGTTTCTTTAGGAAGTGACACAGGAGGTTCTGTTCGTCAACCTGCCTCTTGGACCGGAACGTACGGCCTCAAACCAACTTATGGAAGAATTAGTCGTTATGGTTTAATTGCGTATGCTTCCTCTTTCGATCAAATAGGGACTTTTACAAATAACTTAGAAGATGCAGCACTTTTACTTCAAATAATGGGAGGAAAAGATGAAATGGATGCAACATCGTCTTCTAAAGAATTAAAATTAAGTGATTTAACCACAGTTTCGAAAGGAAAAATTGGAATCATTAAAGAATGTATGTCGCACCCTGGCTTAGATGCAGAGGTTAAACTTCATTTAGTTAATACTATTCAAAGCTTAAGAAATGCTGGACATGAAATCGTTGAGTTAAGTTTTCCTTACCTTGATTATTTAGTTCCAACTTATTATGTATTAACAACTGCTGAATCTTCTTCCAACTTGTCACGCTTTGATGGGGTGCATTATGGACATAGAAGTACTGAAGCAAAAGGAGTGGAACAAACTTATATTCAATCAAGAAGTGAAGGATTTGGTGCGGAAGTTAAACGTCGTATCATGACAGGAACTTTTGTTCTTTCACATGGCTATTACGATGCTTATTATACTAAAGCACAGAAGGTAAGACGTGTTTTACAAGACAAAACAAATGAAATGTTGGCTCAAGTTGATGTTTTAATTATGCCAACTACTCCTTCCACTGCATTTGAGAAAAATGCCTTAAAAGACCCTATTCAAATGTACTTACAAGATATTTTTACAGTACATGCTAATCTAACAGGAAATCCAGCTATAAGTATTCCTTTAGCAATTCATTCTAACGGTTTACCCTACGGACTTCAATTGATGACAACCCATTTTGCTGAGCAAGAATTGTTTAATTTTGCTACAAGCATTGAGAAATTAAAAGAATGATTAAAACAATAAGCACATTTTTTTCCATCTTTTTACTCGGGCAAATCTTTGCTCAACTTCCGCATAGTTACAATAAAAATGACCTCAATCCGATTGCTTTTATAAATACTGTTGAGCAAAGTCTGAATTTATTTTACGCTGATTATGTAAATGATAAACGTTATGATTCCATAATTAATGCGCTCAATTATGAGTCAAATGATGTGCCAACTTTTTCTGATGAAGTTTATTGTCAACGACTTGAGAAAATAAATGAAATGTCCACCTTTCCAATGGACTGTAATCCTATTACGCTTTCAACTATTCGCTTTTTTGCATCAAAAAGAAGAAGCTTTGGTCGTATTGTGTTAGGACGTTCAGCTTTGTATTTTGACATGTTTCGCGAGAAATTAATTGAGTACGGCTTACCTGAAGAATTACGATTTTTGGCAGTTATTGAAAGTGGATTACGACCGCAAGTTAAATCTCATGCAGGAGCTTTAGGTTTATGGCAATTTATGTATCGTACTGGTTTACAGTATGGATTGGAAGAAAACAATTACATTGACGACCGAATGGATCCTGAAAAAGCTACCGAGGCAGCATGTAAATTCTTAAAGAAATTATTTGGAATTTATGGTGATTGGAACTTGGCACTTGCAGCTTATAATGCTGGTCCAGGTAATGTAAATAAAGCTATAAAACGATCGGGAAACAAAACAACATATTGGGAAATTCGACCTTATTTACCTACAGAAACACAAGGTTATGTGCCGAATTTTATTGCAGCAGCTTACTTATTAACTTATCATGCGGAGCACAATATTATTCCAATGGAAGCAAAAATTCATTACATCCATTTAGATACCGTTTGTTTGCGAGATGCTGTTCACATGAATACGATTTCTAAACTTTTAGATTGGGATTTAAATGAAATTAAAGCTTTGAATCCAGTTTATAAAACGACATTCATTCCAAAATCGGAAAAAGGCAGATGTATTTCGGGTCCGAACCATTTAATTAGCACTTTAGCAGGAATGGAAGATTCGCTTTATCGATTAGAAAAATCAATTTATTCGCCAGTAATTATTACACCTCAAGTTATCCAAAATCCGATTGTTAACGACACAATTAATGGAGAAATTGGTTCTTCCAATAGCTCTGATTCATTAGCACCTACTGTTCCTTTATATTTGTCATACCACAAAATAAAATCTCAAGAAAATCTTAAAAATATTGCTTTAAAATACAATGTAACAGTTGAAAATCTGATGGAATGGAATAATTTGCGTTCTACGAGTATTTACGTTGGACAAAAATTAAAAGTGTACACAGCTGAAGCACCACAAGTTGAAGTAATACCTACGCCGCCTGCTGCAATAAAGAAATATTATAATGTTCGTTCAGGAGATACTTTTGTGAAAATTGCGCAAAGACACAATATGACTATGGATAAATTAAAAAAATTGAATCCTGGAACAAACATAAGTCGCTTAATTGTAGGTCAAAAAATCCGAGTAAAATAATACTTATCTTATTGATATTTAATAAATTATATTAGTTTCAACTTACATAAACGTATTTATTTGCATGAAATTATCGGTTGTTATTATTACTTTCAACGAAGATCGAAATATTGAACGGTGCATTTTATCTATTCAACAATTGGTGGATGAAATTTTAGTAGTCGATTCGTTTTCAAAAGATAGAACAATCGAAATTTGCGAGAAATATAATATTAAAGTAATTCAAAATCATTTTGAAGGACACATACAGCAGAAAAATTTCGCTATGCAACAAGCACAATTCGATTGGGTTTTATCCTTAGATGCTGATGAGGCTTTAAGTGACGAATTGACAAATTCTATAAAACAAATTAAATCAATAGAAAAACCTGAGCATAACTTGTATGAAATGAATCGCTTAACAAATTATTGCGGGACTTGGGTAAAACATTGTGGATGGTATCCCGACACGAAAGTACGCTTGGTTAATCGTAAATTTGCAAAATGGGGAGGCGTTAATCCACATGATAAATTGGAAGGAAACAAGAAAGAGAATATTGGTTTTTTAAAGGGAGATATTTTACATTATTCTTACTATACGAAAGAGGACCACCTCAAACAGATAGAATATTTCAGTAAAATCGCAGCGAGTGAATTAGTTAAGCAAGGAAAAAACGTTGGTCAACTTACAGTTTACCTTAAAATAGGAGCACAATTTTTCAAAAGTTTTGTTCTTAAAAGTGGTTTTCTTGATGGAAAAACAGGATGGCAAATATCAAAATTAAGTGCTTTTGCAACTTACCGAAAGTATTCACTTTTAAGAATATTAAATGAAAATCGATAATATTCTCATTTCGCGAACAGATAGCATTGGTGATGTTTTATTGACGTTACCATTTTGCGCATGGTTGAAAAATCAGTTTCCAGAAGCTAAATTGACTTTTTTAGGTAGAAATTACACCCAAAGTGTTATAGAATCCTTCACTGTAATCGATTCCTTCATAGCTTTAGAACAATTAAGTAACAAACCAACTTTGGAGAAAGTTAATTTGTTAAAAGGCTTTGATTGTATTATTCATGTTTTTCCAAATAAAGAAATTGCGTCGCTAGCAAAACAAGCAAAAATTCAAATTAGAATTGGTACCTCACATCGTTTGTTTCACCTACTTACGTGTAATAAAAGGGTAAATTTTACTAGAAAGAATTCAGAACTTCACGAAGCACAACTCAATTTTGAATTATTGAAACCAATTGGGTTAAAAGCGATTCCAAGTTTCTCGAGTATTCAAGATGTTGGCGTAAAATTCAAAGTTAATGCAACAGTATTACCAATTGAAATAACTTCTTTAGACTTTAATAATGTTGTAATTTTACATCCTAAATCCCAAGGAAGTGCAATTGAGTGGCCGATAGAAAAGTATATTGGATTAGCTTTGGAATTGGTAAAAATTGGAAAAATTGTTTGCTTCACAGGAACTGAAAGTGAAGGTGTTTTATTTAGAAATCAATTGCCTAAACATTCAAATATAATTAATACAAGCGGAAAACTGACCTTGCATCAACTCCAGTTTCTGATTTCAAAATCTTACGCTTTAGTAGCTTGTTCGACAGGTCCATATCACATTGCTGGATTATGTGGAATTAAAGCTATTGGATTATTTTCTGCTCGAATACCCATTCATCCTGGGAGATGGAAAGCATTAGGGAAAAGTGCCGTTGCTTTAGTTTATGATGAAAATTGTAAAAATTGTAAAAGCAAAAGTTTTTGTGATTGCATTCAATCTATTTCGGTTGAAAAAGTGATGCAAGAATTAAATTAAAATGATAAAAACGGGATTGAGATTTATCTTAAACTCCTCCATATTACTGGCTTTTTTTGCCTTTGCATTCACTTTTGGTTTACACCACAATTGGCAAGAAAAAGTGACGTATTCAAGTACTGTTTTCTTTAGTATAATTGGAATTTACAACTTTCACCGCTTGTTTAAATTCAGCAATAACCAATTAACTAAATCACTAAAAATTTGGCTTGAATTAAATCTTCTACCAGTTCAATTATTATGTTTTTTTGGAATTTTATTAAGTAGTTGTTTGTTTTTATTTCTATTAAATTTCGAGCTTCAACATCTAGTGTTATTGAGCGTATGTTTACTGATATCTTTGATTTATGTCATTTTGAAATGGCGTGAATTTCCATTTTTAAAAGCTTTTTTAGTAGCATTGGTTTGGACAATTGTATTAGTTATTCTTCCCAATTTAATGCAAACAAAATTGGAGATTGGAAACATGACTTTCATGCTGTTTTTTTATGCATTAACAATCCCTCCAGATGCTAGAGATATAACAATGGATCATAAAAAGATGAATACATTGCCACAATTAATAGGAAAGAAATGGTCTTATAGAATTGCAGTTTTGCTACTTAACTTGTTTGTTTTTCTTCAATCATTTTCGATTGAGACCAAATTTACCCTTGTATTATTTAATACATTCTGGTTTTCATTTATTCAATATTTAGAATCAAAGAACAAAATTAGAATTGAGTTAGTAGATATGATTTTATTCATTTTTGGGCTTGTATTTTTTACTATGAATTAGTTGCTTTTTCAAGGACTAATTTTTGAGAGAAGCGAAGCCAAATTATAGTTTTAAAATTAATAATCAGTGATAAAACACACAAAAAGCCACAATTCACAAAAACTTAACTAATTGATTATCAATAAAAAAAACCAAACAAAGTTGGGTTTTTTTACTATGCGGAGAGAGAGGGATTCGAACCCTCGATAAGCTTTAGACCTATACACACTTTCCAGGCGTGCTCCTTAAACCACTCGGACATCTCTCCAATATTAAACTAAAATTCTTAATTAAATTTCGGGTTGCAAAAATACTATTTTTCTTCACTAAACCTCTAAAAGAAGCATTCCAATTGTAAAATAGATAAATAATCCAATTACATCATTTAAAGTAGTGATGAATGGACCAGTCGCTAAAGCTGGATCAATTTTGTATTTATTCAATAGTAGAGGGATAATTGTACCAAGAACAGCAGCGAAAATAATTACCGTAAACAACGATAAACTCACTACAAATCCAAGTTGAACAGTTGCAAATACACATGCAATTCCAAAAATCATACTAGCTAACAGCAAACCATTTAATACACCAACAGATGCTTCCTTTAAAATTTTTGGAAGAAATTTACCAAGATGTTTGTCGCCCCGAGCTAAACTTTGCACCACTATTGCAGATGATTGAACACCAACATTACCACCCATCGCTGTAATTAATGGAATAAAAAATGCGAGAGCTGGAATTTGTGTAATACTTCCCTCAAAACGTGATATTACATTTGCACCCAAAACCCCTCCAAACATACCAATAATTAACCATGGTAAACGCGCTTTTGAGATGCGCCAAATACTTGCATTGGATTCCATCGGTTCCGTAATACCTGTGGCCAACTGGAAATCTTTATCTGCCTCTTCTTTTATGAAGTCTACAACGTCGTCCAAGGTAATTCTTCCGACCAATTTATTTTGATAATCTACAACTGGCACTGACACCAAGTCGTATTTTTCCATCACTTCCGAAACGATCTCTACTGAATCACTTGTTTTGACTGAAATAATGTTTTTTGATTGAAATAAATCAGCAATTTTTGTTGCAGATCCAGCAAATAGAATACGTTTTAATGACAAGACACCCAATAGTTTATCACTTTCATCTACTACAAAAATATTATAAACCTTTTCTACGTCTTCTGCTTGCTTGCGCAATTCTTCCAATGCATAATTTACTGGCCAATCTAATTGTGCTTGAAAAAATTCTTTCTGCATCAAACCACCAGCCGTGTCTTCATCATAATTCAATAAATCCACAATGTCTTCTGCCGCTTCATCATCTTCCATTTGGGAAATTACCTCCTGAATTTTTTCATTTGGTAAATCCCCTAAAATGTCGGCGGCATCATCTGAGTCTAAGTTTTCTAACTGATCTGCAAACTCTTTTGTGGAAAGAGAAGCCAAAAAGCGATCGCGCACTTCTTCGTCTAATTCCATCAAAATATCCGCTTGTAAATCTTCGTCTACAAGAAAATAAATCAGTTTTGCCTCATCATTAGTTAACTTGTCAAGGATTTCGGCAATCTCAGCGTAATGCAATTCCAATACATTTTCTCGAATCCATTGAAGATCCTGCTCCGCTATTTTCAAACGAAGAACTTCAAGAAAATCTTTGGTTAGTTCAAAACGCATTTTTTACTTTAAATAGTTAAATAACAATTACTTATAATTAAAACTCTCTTCTTTCTCTCACAATTTCTGTTTTGATTTGAAGTGGATTTTCTGTTATTTGTTTTACAAATTTTCTATTTCTATAGATGTCCATTGCCATGTAAATTGCACTTCTAAATGATGCTTCAGAAGCCAAATTTTTTCCTGCAATGTCAAAAGCAGTGCCGTGATCTGGAGAAGTTCTAACGATTGGTAAACCTGCAGAAAAATTTACACCATCTTCAAATGAAAGCGCTTTGAATGCTGTCAATCCTTGATCGTGGTACATTGCAAGCACACCATCAAATTGATTTTTAGCATTTGAACCAAAGAATCCATCTGCGGCAAATGGACCGTAGGCTAATATTCCTTCACTTTTCGCTTCATTTATTGCTGGAATAATTTGTTCTTTTTCTTCCGTACCAATTTTTCCATTTTCTCCTGCGTGAGGATTCAAACCAAAAACGGCAATTTTAGGACGAACCAAATTAAAATCGCGCTTCAAACTATTTTCAAATACTTTGATTTTACTCAAAATAGCATCTTTTGTCAAGGCTTTACTCACTTCATTGATTGGAATATGAGTGGTAACCAAAGCGACGCGTAAAAACGGTGAAGCAAGAATCATCAATGCTTCGTCCACGTTAGAATATTTTGCAAGGTATTCGGTGTGACCAGGAAAATCAAACCCAGCACTTTTCATCGCATCTTTCGAGAAAGGCGCAGTTACCAAAACATCTATTTTCCCATCCGCTAAATCAGCTGTAGCTGCCTCTAATGATTTCAAAGCATATTTCCCTCCTGTTACGTTTGAAACGCCAGGTTGTATATCCACTTCTTCATCCCAACAGTTTACAATATTGATTTTTTTGTTTTGAATGTCAGCTCCGGTTCGGCAATTTTGGTAACTGAATTCGTGGATTTGGAGCATTTTTTTATAAAATGAAATCACTTTTGAAGAGCCATAAATTACAGGTGTAATATCACTTAATATACGATTGTCCTTCAATGCTTTAATGATAATCTCAGGACCAATGCCATTGATATCACCAAGGGTAATTCCAACTTTAATATTTTCAGATGAAAGAATTTCTTTTTCCATTAATTATTTGCTATAATGAGTTTTTAAAAATTGATAAAGCAAGCGCACACCTGCTCCAGTTCCACCTTGTCCTTTGTAATCTTCTTTTGCGTCAAGCCAAGTTGGACCAGCAACGTCCATGTGAATGTAAGGTGATTTTGCAAAATGTTCTAAGAATTTACCTGCTGAAATCATTCCTGCGTTTGCACTTCCTATATTTTTCAAATCAGCGATTTTTGATTTCATGTGTTTGCCGTAATCATCCCAAAATGGAAAACGAACAACGCGCTCATGCACTTCATTTCCCGCTTCTTCCAAGCTTTCAAAATACTTGTCTTTGGCATTTCCCATAATGATACTTGCTTCTGTTCCAATTGCTCGAACGGCAGCACCCGTAAGTGTTGCGGCATCAATCACAATTTCTGGATTGTATTTTTTAGAATAAGCCAAAGCATCTGCCAAAATCATTCGACCTTCAGCATCTGTATTTAGAACCTCAACCGTTGTTCCGTCAAACATTGTAATTACATCTCCAGGCGTGTAAGCGTTTCCTCCTGGACGATTATCAGTAGCAGGAACAAGCACAATAATGTGAACGTTTAATTTCTGTAAAGCCGCCAAATACAAAGCTCCAACTACAGCCGCAGCTCCAGCCATATCACTTTTCATCGTGTCCATTGACCCTGGAGTTGGCTTTAAACTTAATCCTCCTGTATCGTAAACCACCCCTTTTCCAACTAGAACAATCGGGTTTTTATTTACAGGTTTTTTAGGTTTATATTCTGCAATTGTAAATGTTGGTGGATCGATAGAACCTTTGTTAACAGCTAATAAACCACCCATTCTAAGTGATTCAATTTGCGTTTTTTCCAACACTTGTACTTGAAATCCTGCTTCGTTTCCAAGTTCTACAATTTGGTTAGCTAATTGCTCAGCGTTCAAATGTGAAACAGGAGTGTTTACAGAAGTTCTAGCCCAAAAAACAGCTTTTATGGTATTGTTTAACTCGGAAATTTTAGCTTCACTCACCTCATCGGTTACTGAAATAGCCATTAATTTATGAAAAGTCGGTTTGCTAAAATGTTGTTTAAACTCGTAACTACTCAAAGCAATTCCTTCAGCAACTGCCAATGAAGCTTTTGAAGTCCCTTGAATATGAACGGATTCGTTCTCTTTATTGATATAATCAAAAATTTTGGAACCTGCGATTCTTAAATCTTCTGCGTTTTGATTTTCATCCACCAAAAACACAAATCCAGTTGGAAGTTTAAAAAAGTCAAATTTCTTTTCAGCATCAACTTGAAATGCTTTGATAATATCTGTTGAAAGTCCAGCAAATTCTTGTTTTTTCTTCGTTGATTTACCGATAATAAAGACAATAGCAGCGCCTTCAATCGCGGAATTATTTTGTTTAATTTCAATCATTGTATCGCGGATTTTAAAAGTCAGTAATAGAATGTACAAATATAGGGATTAAGGCTAAGGTAAAGGCAAGGAGGTGGAATTGAATTTACTTCTCAATCAACCTCGATTTATCATTCATCCTGATTATTCTTGTCTATCAACTTTAACATCTCTTTGTCAAAATCGGAAATAAAATTTTGATCTTGAATGATTCTATATTTTTCAAACTCACTTTCTGCGTGTGCTTTGGCTATTTCAGCAGTTACTTTACCGGCGTTTTGTAAAATTTCTCTATCAGTGGCTTCAATAAATTTATTCAAACGATTTTCCCAATCTTCCATTGTCATAGGGATTTGTCGAATAGCCATATCTTCTGCTATATCTAAATAGGCAGAAACTAATCGTTGTAATTGTTGCATTTCGTTTTCTGACAAATAATTTTTTGCAACGCTTACATCAAACTTTTGAATTTTACCATTTGGAGCATCTTGCCAAGTAGTAAGTCCCATATTTTCTGATTGATGATTTGCTCTATTTATGATAATTTCTGCAGCCGTTTGCCCGTGAATGGCCCAATGGAGTTTGTTTTGAACGGTAGCGAAAAAACGTTTAGTTGCATTAGCAGTAATATCGTAATCAATTGCCGTACTGTATATATCCGTAATTTTTTGATAGAATTTACGCTCACTCAATCGAATTTCTCTAATTCGTTGGAGTTGTTCTTCAAAGTATTTTTTACCTAGTATTGTTCCGTCATTTTTAAGACGTTCATCATCCATAGCAAAGCCCTTAATTGTAAATTCTTGTACAATTTGTGTAGCCCATTTTCTAAACTGAACAGCTCGCTCTGAATTAACTTTATATCCAACGGCTATAATTGCAGAAAGACTATAGTGTTTTGTATTATAATTTTTGCCATCAGAAGCAGTTATCCGGAATTTCCGGATAACTGCTTCTTCTTGTAACTCGTTGTCTTTAAATATTTTTTGAAGGTGTTCGTTAATGGTTCTAACATTCACACTATACAATTCTCCCATCATTTTTTGTGATAACCAAATATTCTCATCTGCATAAATAGCTTCAACTCCTCCCTCTCCAGAAGCTGCAATAAAAGTTAGGTATTCTGCTGATGAAGAGCGAATTATTTCCTTTGATTTCGATTTTTTATTGTCTTTCATTTTAGTATTTGACTAGTTTTTTGGAGGGGTATTCTTTTGAATTTTTACGTAGTTTTAATAGCTAAATATACATAAATTTCTGATAAGTTTTACTTCTTACTGTAAAGTATTTTGGGGTGTTTTTTTTAATTCAACAGTATGCAGATTTGAGATGAACCTTTTCCACTACACATATATTCATTGTAAGATATAAACTTTCCAACATCAGACTACTATACGAACAATCACAACCCTTCAACCAACCCACTATCCTCTTCCCAAAATTTATCAATCAATCGTGGAATAGGGAAATTTGATAATTCTGAAAGTGCTATTTCAAGTTGATTTTCTGGAATTTTATTTGATGGTTCAACGACTGCAAAATGAGCAAAAAGCTGTTGATGCGATAAAATGTGCTTGTATTCTTTGGAGATAAATTTAGATTTCAAACTAGCTAAATAAGACTGTTTTTCTTCGATTGAAGTAAATTCAAGCAAAGGAAACTGATACAAATGCTGCCAAATCCCTTTCTCTTTGCGTTTTTCGATACGAATGGTTTGACTCGGAGAAAGTTCAATTAAATAAACGAAATAGCGCGGAGTGACCTTGGTTTTCTTTGATTTCACAGGTCTTTGGGTGATGGTTTTGTTTTGATACGCCAAACACTGAAACTGCAGTGGGCAAGCAGCACAATCAGGATTTACAGGAACACATTGAAGCGCTCCAAATTCCATAATAGCTTGGTTATATGTAGCAGGATTTTTCTTGTCAATTAGTTCATTTGCAAGTAATTCAAAGGTTTTTTTTCCTTGCGTGGAATCGATTGCTTCTTCAATGTCAAAAACGCGACTTAGCACCCGATACACATTTCCATCAACTACCGCTTTAGCCTCATCAAACGCAAAGGAAGCAATTGCTGCTGCTGTGTATGGTCCAATTCCAGTGAGTTTTAATAATTCGCTGTATGTTGAAGGAAACTCACCCTTGTAAATCTCCACAACTTCTTTTGCCGTTTTGTGCAAATTTCTTGCTCTGTTGTAATAACCAAGTCCTTGCCAATCATTTAAGATTTCTTGTTCGTCCGCAGCGGCAAGTTCAGAGACGAAAGGATAATTTTGAAGAAATTTATGAAAATAAGGTAAGCCTTGTTCGACCCTCGTTTGTTGTAAAATAACCTCACTCAACCAAATTACATAGGCACTTTTTGTTGTTCGCCAAGGCAAATCACGCTTGTTTTTATGGTACCAATCGATGATTATATATTGAAATTGAATCATTTATGAAAATTTTTGTGATTTTTTTTGTGAAAATTAAGAATATAAACAATCTAAAAGGTACTTTTGTGCCCGCAAAAGAAAGAAATATTAATAACTATTAATCTCTAATTAAAATGACAAAAGCAGACATTGTTGCAGGAATTGCAGATGAAACTGGATTAGAAAGAGCAGAAGCTCTAAGAGCTGTTGAAGCATTTATGAACGCCATTAAAGTATCTTTGGCAAATGGTCAAAATGTTTATTTGAGAGGTTTTGGAAGTTTTATTGTGAAAGAAAGAGCACAAAAAACAGGAAGAAACATTTCAGAAAATACTACAATCATTATTCCTGCTCATAACATCCCCTCTTTCAAACCATCAAAAACATTTGTTGAGGAAGTAAAAAATAAAGTTGTCGTTAAATAATTTGAGCAATTAAATTTTTTATAAAATTTTATTACCTTTGCACTCCCTTTTCCAAAGAAGGGAGTGTTTTTGTTTAGAATCAATCATCTTTATAATAATTAATACACGATATTATGCCAAGTGGTAAAAAAAGAAAAAGACATAAAATGGCTACGCACAAGCGTAAGAAACGTCTAAGAAAAAACCGTCACAAGAAGAAAAAATAGTCTTCAGTGTAAATGAAAAAGGAAGCTCAGTGATTTCTCATTGAGCTTTCATTATTTAACTAAAAATCACATTGTGAATCTAGAATTAGTTGTCGATGCCCGTTCAAACGGTGTGTGGCTCGCATTGTTGCGTGATGGAAAGTTAATTGAATTACACGAGGAAAGAGGAAATTCTGATTTTGCAGTAGGAGATATTTATTTAGGGAGAGTTCGTAGAATCGTTCCAAGCTTAAATGCAGCCTTTGTAGATGTCGGTTATGAAAAAGATGCATTTTTGCATTACCTTGATCTTGGACCTCAATTTAATTCCCTCAGTAAGTTTGTAAAAGATACACTACACGGAAAACAAAATGCCTCAGATTTAATGTATTTTAAATCTGAAAAAGAAATTGCTAAAGAAGGAAAAATTGGTGACATTGTTTCCTCTTCTCAACCTATTTTGGTACAAGTTGCCAAAGAACCTATTTCTACCAAAGGACCACGGTTGTGTTCCGAAATAACTTTGGCTGGAAGGTACTTAGTACTTGTGCCCTTCTCTGATAAAATTTCAGTAAGCCAGAAAATCAAGGATTTCGAAGAAAAAGATCGATTGAAAGATTTAATGGAGCGTATTAAGCCTAAGAATTTTGGCGTTATTATCCGAACTGTTGCTGAACATAAGTCAACTGCAGATCTGGAAGCTGACCTCAATAATTTGATGGACAAATGGAGAACAATGCATGCCAACATTAAAGGTGCGCAACCTCCAAAACGTGTATTGGGCGAACTCAATACTACGACTTCTATCCTTAGAGATTTATTGAATGCCGATTTCACCAACATCTATGTAAACGACGGAAAATTGTTGGATGAAATGAAAGATTTCATTGGTTCAATTGCTCCAGGAAAAGAAAAAATACTAAAATTCTACGACGGAAAACTAGATATTTTCGAGAAATTCGGAATCAATAAACAAATCAAAACCTTATTTGGAAAAAAAGTTCCAATGGCGAGTGGTGGTTATTTGATTATCGAACACACCGAAGCAATGCACGTTATCGACGTGAATAGCGGAAACAGAAAAGGTGCCGACGGTCAAGAATCAAATGCATTAGCTACCAATTCAGAAGCAGCGGAAGAAATTGCACGCGTGTTACAATTACGTGACATGGGTGGAATCATTTGCGTGGACTTTATTGATATGCACGATAAGGAAAACAATAAATTACTCTACGAGAAACTCAAAGAGCTAATGAAATCCGACCGTGCGAAACACAATATTCTTCCCCCATCGAAGTTTGGAGTGATAGAAATTACTCGTCAACGTGTTCGTCCAGAAACAGATATCAAAACAACTGAGATGTGTCCTACTTGTAATGGTAGTGGCGAAATTCAAGCAAGTATTTTGTTCTCTGATGAAATCGAATCGAATTTACATTTCTTGTTAGAAGACCGTAGAGAAAAAGATGTTGCCTTATTAGTTCATCCTTATTTGGAGGCTTTCTTCAAAAAAGGATTGATTTCTAAGCAAATGAAATGGTTCTTCAAATACAAAAAATGGGTTCCTGTTCGCGGAATTGCTGCCAATCATTTACTACAATATTCGTTTGTAAATAAAAACAACGAGGAAATCGTACTATAATCTATTGCTTTGTCTGATATAGAAAGCATAATTCGAAAACTGGAAGCTTTTTGTGCTTACCAAGAGCGGTGTTTGTTTGAAATCAAAAATAAGTTAGAAGAATTCGATTTATCGGATAGTGAAAAAACGTCCATTATTTCTAGTTTAAAAACCAATAAATTTTGGAATGAAGAACGATTTGCTGAAGCCTATTGTCAGGGAAAAGTACGCATTAAACGTTGGGGTAAACAAAAAATAAAAGCCGGTTTAATACAAAAGCATATTGAAGCTCCAATTATAAAATCAGCTTTAGAATCGATCGAAGAATCGGATTACTCATACGCACTTCAATCGCTTTACGAGAAAAAAACCTTAGAACTCAAATCTGAAAAAGATCCTTGGACCAAAAAACAAAAAATCTTGCGGTATTTAGCTTCGAGAGGATTTACCTTTGAAGAGATTAATAGTGTTATGAATTGACACCATTTTTTTCGTTAAGTTAAAGCCAAAAAAAAATTCATAAAAAAAGGGCTCTTAGCCCTTAGTTGTAGTAGATTATGTGTGATAGGTGGTTTCTTATAAAAAACAGGAACTTCTTATGTATAACTTAATGTTGACTCAAACTATTAAACTCTTATCAAACTAGAAAATGAACTGCCTCTCCAAGCAGCTGTCAACTTTACACATAAGAAGTTACCTGTATCTCTCCTTATTTCTTAAACAAATGTATTTATTCATTTTAATCCAAATCCATCAAATGAATATTTGAATATTATAAATGAATATTTTGCGCTTTTTATTGAATATTGCTTTTTAAAATATCGTGATTTTAGTCATTTACTTGAACTTCCAATACTTGTCCAGCGTTTGTTTTTAGGAAATAAATTCCTTTATACAAAGTTGAAACATCAAAGTAAGCAATCGTACTTCCTTGGAAAATGGTCTTTTTATCGATTAATTTTCCACTAATATCAATTAGTGATATTTCTAAATCTTTTGCCAATAAACTATTTACTTGAACCATTAATACATCATTAGTTGGATTCGGATAAACGCTAATTTTCTCTAAAGTAATTTGTTCGTCAATGGAAGTCGAAGGGTTGTAGGTTGTTACTGTTTCTGTAATGCTTGTTACTTTAACTGCTGTTTTATTCCCATAATAAGTTGGTCCAACTAAATAAGGATAAGCCGAATTCCAATCTGCATCAACTGTTGCAAAATAACAATAAATCCCATTCGGATATTCGGGAGTTACACAAAAACGACCGTTGTGAATATCCAAATAATCTGCTTGACCAGTGTGTGTAATGAATTCGTAATCTTCCTTAAAATAACCAAGCGGATAAGTCGTACTCACATTCGGACCAGAACTTACTGTTGCTCCTGCTGGAGATGTGGTTCTTGTAGTGATATTTCTGTATTGGTAACCAGATTTAATGCGAACAATTCCACCCGTTCCATCTGCGTTTTTGTAACCATAAGCTCCATAAACCGGAAATCCATCATAAGCGTATCCAATCAAAGGAGAATGAACGGTTGAATCAATTACATAAAGTCCATCGGCATCGTAAATGTCACAAACAGTTGAAATAATGCTTAAATCCAATTTATATGCACTTGGATTTTGGTGATGATGATAATTTCCCTGAGCAGGATGTCCTTTGGCACAGTCAAAACCAATTCTTTCAGCTACAACTGCATCTCTATTCCAAGCTTGAGTCGTTGCTGGCCCTCCCGGACAAGGCGACATACCTGGCAATCCGCCACATAAAGCATTTGTCGTTGAATTCCAAGCAACACCATCTCTGTAGTCAAACATGGCAACACCATTGATGAAAATTCCAATATTTCCTCCTGAAGTTGCAGTGGCTGCACCTGTATTTTGTGATGGACTTAATGGAATTTTAAAAATTGCATTTTGATTGGTCGTTACGGACGGATTCCCGTCTAAAAAAGGACCCGTAATATAAGATGGAACTCCCGTTGTTGATACATAAACCCAACTTCCAGAATATTGCACTGCTTGAACATTTACCAAAGCAGCATCGTTTATCGGTGTTGAATTTCCTTGAACATAATGTCTTCCAGTTGCTCCAGTTGTATTCCTCAACCAAGAACTGATTGCAGGACTTACTTGTGCATTGCTCCAAGCTGCTGAAAACAACAACACGAAACTAAAAATTGATCTTTTCATAAATTTAAGCTTAGGTTTTAGATTGATTTAGAGACCAAGTTGTATTTAAACTTGCGCTTATTGTTCATTTTTTGGAAAAGAAAAATCATTGAAGGTAAATTAAGCAAATATCAGCTTGGCAATAAAAGCAAGAGAAAAATGTGTTTTGAACAACTAAAAAGTCAATTAAAAGGTTATTGGTTTTAATTCTATTTAAAAACTATAGCTTTCCAAATAATTATTAGCAGACCCACGAACTATTTCCCTCCTTGAGGAGGGATTAAGGGAGGTGACTTATTGTAGAGCTGACTAATTGCGAGGTGAAAATATTAAATTGTCATCCCCCTCCATCCCCCTCTGACGGAGTCTGATACTCGTCAGAGTCGTCAGACTTCAAAGGGGGAAGTTTTAATCGCACTTCGGAGTTGGTTGATTTTAAAAAGGTTATAGATTTATATTTTATTAGATAACAATAGCTTTACCCAAAATTTTTAGTTGACCCAAAATCTACTTCTCCCCTTGAGGGGAGATTGAGAGGGGTGACTTATTATAGAGGTGAAAAATATTTAATTGTCACCTCCCTCTATCCCTCCTCAAGGAGCTAATCTTTATACACAAGTCAACTTTTATTTTTGAAGAGTAAATATCCCTCAAGTTGTAAATGAAACCTATCGTACCCTTCCTTAATTGTAATGTATCCTGGTGGCCCATGTGAGCTGTAACCTGTCCACCCAGCAACTCTAGC
>CALPMC020000011.1 GCA_943324565.2 Chitinophaga pinensis
CCAAAAATCACTTAGAACTTAATGTCACCAAATACTTTGTGATTAATAACTCTTCATCTGTTGAAATTGCTTTTCCTTTTTTGTTGGAAAGTACGCTCATACTTGGAACGATACTTTTCCATTCATTGGGAGATTTTGAACTTGGTGTTATTGTTGAGTGACAAGCAGCACATTTTGAATCATATAAGTTTTTTCCGTCGTCAAAATTTGCTTGTGTGTAAGCTGGATATAGTTTTTGTCCCATTGCTAAATCACTCAAAACAACTTTGGTTTCAGTTGTAGATGATGTATCTTTTGAGGTTGCACAGCCAAAAAGAACTGCAATTATTGATACAATTATAATCGTTTTTTTTTCATGATTTAAAATTTTAAAGTAAATCAAGTTTAGTTAAAAAAAGTGGAATACCTAAACTCGAATGGAAAATAATAGCATTTTTAATTATGTGCTTCAATAGTGTTTACAAATACAATTGGTGAATATCAAAAAATAGGGATATATCCAAAATTTAACAAAAGCAAATCTATTCGTTAATGAAATTCTAGGATTTAGCTGCTGAATTTAAATTGTTAATTTTTATAATTCTTCTATTTTCATCGAATAGTTTAAAAATTCAGTTTTAGCAAGGTGATTAATTGAATTTTTAGATCTAAAAATGTACTTTGGTATGTTAGGTAACTTGAAAAAAATATTTCCAAAAACTCATATTTTCTTATTGTTTTTAACTTTCCCTGAATGATAAATAAATCCATTTCCTCTTTTATTCCTTCGGCTTTTCCCTAATTTTGGAGGCTTAAAAAAAATGAGAAAGAAATGCTAACATACATACGAACCAATTCTAATCTTCCAGAAAAATCAATCACAAATACCTTACAATTATTGAACGAAGGCGCAACTGTTCCTTTTATTGCGCGCTATCGTAAGGAAATGACTGGTGGCTTGGATGAAGTAGAAATTGCTTTGATTCGTGATCTTGGAAAGAAATACGATGAGTTAATTGCTCGCCAGCAAACGATTCTAAATTCGATTGAAGAACAAGGAAAATTAACCCCTGAATTAAAAGAAAAAATCACTACTTGTTTTGATTCAATCATTCTGGAAGACATTTATTTACCTTATAAACAGAAACGCCAAACAAAAGGGGATAAAGCCAAGAAACTTGGTTTAGAGCATTTAGCAAAAATGATTATGTCGCAGCGTGGTGGAGATCCGTTTTCAATGGCTGATAAATTTGTGAAGGGAGATGTGGAAGACGAACAAATGGCTATCGATGGAGCAAAAGATATCATCGCAGAATGGATCAATGAAAATGGCGCAGCTCGAGCAAAAATTCGTTATTTGTTCCAACGAAAGTCTTTGTTAGCCTCAAAAATGGTGAAAGGGAAAGAAGAAGAGGGTGCAAAATATCGTGATTACTTTGACTTTTCAGAACCTTTGTACAAATGTGCTTCTCACCGCTTATTAGCTTTGATTCGTGCTGAACGTGAAGGTTTTATTTCCTTAAAAGCACAACCCGACCAAGCGGAAGCGATTGAATCCTTGGAACGATTTTTTGTGAAAGGAAAAGACGCTTGTGCAACAATTGTGGGTGAAGCGTGCAAAGAATCTTACAAACGCTTAATGTGTCCTTCACTAGAAAATGAGATTTTAAGTGAAGCCAAAGAAAAAGCAGATAAAGAAGCGATTAAGATTTTTACCACGAATTTACGCCAATTACTTTTAGCGCCACCATTGGGTTCAAAGCGAATTTTGGCAATCGACCCAGGATTTAGGACGGGCTGTAAAGTTGTTTGTATCGACGAATCAGGCGATTTATTAATGAACCAAACGATTTATCCACATCCGCCACAGAACGAAAGTTCGGCTGCAAAATCAAAAATCGCTCAATTTGTACAAGCGTATAAAATTGAAGCGATTGCGATTGGCGATGGGACTGCTGGTCGAGAAACAGAAGCAATTATCAAACAAATTCGTTTCGATCGCGAAGTAGAAGTGTTTGTAGTGCGCGAAGATGGTGCTTCGATTTATTCTGCTAGTCCCATTGCACGCAAGGAATTTCCAACGTATGATGTTACCGTTCGCGGTTCTGTTTCCATTGGTCGACGCTTGATGGATCCCTTAGCGGAGTTGGTGAAAATTGACCCGAAATCGATAGGTGTTGGACAGTATCAGCATGAAGTCAACCAACATTTATTGAAAGATGAATTGGATGATGTCGTGATTTCGTGTGTGAATGCAGTTGGCGTTGATTTAAACACTGCTTCGCCTTATTTATTGAGTTATGTTTCTGGTTTGGGACCAACTTTAGCAGAAAATATTGTTGCGTATCGTACCGAAAATGGTGGCATTCGTTCGCGCGAAGATCTGAAAAAAGTGAAGCGTTTGGGAGACAAAGCTTACGAGCAAGCGGCAGGTTTCTTGCGTGTTCGTGATGCTGAAAATCCTTTGGATAATTCATCGGTGCATCCAGAAAGTTACAAAGTTGTGCAAGCGATGGCGAAAAAGTTAAAAGTGGATTTGAAAACGCTCATTGGCAATGATGATTTATTGAAAGAAATAAAGAAAAGTGATTTTCAGGAAATAGATTCCTACACATTTGATGACATTATAAAAGAGCTTAAAAAACCGGGGCGAGATCCACGTAAAAAAGCAAAAGTATTGGAGTTTGATTCCTCGATTCGTACGATGGACGATTTACGCATCGGAATGATTTTACCAGGAATTGTTACAAACGTCACTGCTTTCGGTGCTTTTGTAAACATTGGCATCAAAGAGAATGGCTTGATTCATAAATCGAATTTGGCAGAAACCTACGTCGAAGATTCTGCACAGTTTATTTCTTTACATGAGCACGTTTCTGTTCAGGTTTTAGAAGTAGATGCAATTAGAAAACGAGTAGGGTTGAAGCGGGTGAAATGATTTTCCATAGGTGAGGGTTTAAACCCTCACCTATGGAAATCCGAGCCTTTGAAATGTGACCGTATTAATTGTGTCGCCACTTGCGACACAATTGTAAAATCATCAAAATCTGTTGCAAATTTCATCATTCGATCAGCGTTTTTAAGTGAAATTTCTAGCAATTATTTTCAAAATTTTCATTATCTTCAATATATATAAACTTGGAATGATTTTCAAAAGTGAATTGCGAACACAGTGCGGTCGCAATTATAAGGTAATAGAAATAAGGAGATTACAATTTAAAAGGTTATGGCAGAAATAGAAAATATAGCATTACTACATTCCATCATTTCATTGATTGAGGAAACGAGAGAAAACGCTATTCGTTCGGTTGATTTTCACAAAGTTCAACTGAATTGGCACATTGGTAAATTTATTTTTGAAGATGAACAAAAAGGTAAGGAACGAGCAGACTATGGAAAATATCTGATAAAATACCTTTCTAAACTAAATTACCTTACCAGATTCTAGCTACTTTTTTCGTGCTATTTCGCATTTTTGAACCTTCTTTCACATCAAAGCTTTTGAAGAACTCATCGCAATTTTGAAGTGGGCCGTTAACACGATACATCCCCGGTGAGTGTGGGTCGTTTGCGATTCTGTTTTTCATTTCTTCGTCCGTATATTTTATTTTCCAAAGTTGAGCGTAAGCAATAAAGAAACGTTGGCTTGGTGTAAATCCTTCGCGCATTTCATTTTTCTTGAATTCATCCGTTAAGGCGTAAGCATAATAAGCCATTGTCAATCCTCCTAAATCTGCAATGTTTTCACCCATCGTCAAATCAGGATTTACGCAATGACCTTCAATTGGACAGTAAGCAGAGAACGTTTCCCCTAAGATTTTTGTTTTTTCTTCAAATAGTTTTCGATCTTCTTCCGTCCACCAATTTTTGAACGAACCATCAGCAGCAAATTTAGAACCCATATCATCGAAACCGTGGGTGAATTCGTGACCAATCACCATTCCAATACGACCATAGTTAACAGCATCTTCCGCTTTTTCATCGAAGAAAGGTGCTTGCATAATTCCAGCAGGGAAAGCGATTTCGTTCAATAATGGATGATAATACGCATTTACCATGTGCGCTGGCATTCCCCATTTCTTTTTATCAACTGGTTTTGATAATTCGCTAAAATTCTTTTTCACCGAAAAACGATTGATTTCTTTAATGTTTTCTAGGTAATTAGTTGCTGTAAAGTTCAACATCGAAAAATCTTCCCATTGCTCGGGGTAACCTAATTTTCTTCCGATAGAAGTCAATTTATTCATCGCCTCTTTTTTCGTTTCCGTTGACATCCAATCCAAGTTTTGAATACGTTCTTTGAATACAGCTAATAAATTGTCAACCATCGTATTAACGCGGTCACGAGCTTCTTTCGAGAAATGTTTTTCCACAAATGCTTTACCCAATAATTCTGAAAATTCCATTCGCGTAATTTCATCAATCGCACTTTCATTCATTGGTTTGCGTTGTTTTTTACCGCTTAATGTTTTACCGTAAAAATCAAAATTCAAGTTCACAAATGAATCGTTCAAATGTCCTGCGTAGTGATTCACTAAGTTCCAAGAAATGTAATCTTTCCATTCTTCAAGACTTAAATTTTCAATCATGGAAGCTACATTTTTAACAAAAGCAATATTTCCAACAACCATTGAATCAGGAGATTGACAGCCCACTTTTGTCATATAATAACGGAAGTCAAAATTTCCAAAAAGTGCCGTTGCTTCTTTTGTTGATAGTTTATTGTACGTCTTTTCAGGAATTCGCATTTCCGCCGGACTCATCATTTGTTCAGCTAGCATCGTTTCAATTTTCAATACGTTTTCAGCTGCTTTTTCTGCTTGTGCCGTTTCTTTTCCAGATAATTGAAGGGAAGTTGCAACGTGTTTTTTGTATGCTGCCAATAGTTCTTTTTTGTTTTCGCTCGTGTAATATTCTTTGTTTGGTAAACCAATTCCACCTTGACCGAGGTACAAAATGTTGTTATCCACGTTTTTTAAATCTTGACCAACGCCAAAACCGAAAAGTGTACCGATTCCATCTGTGTGATGTTCTGCAATGATTTCAACCAATTGATCTTTACTTTTTAACGAATTCACGCGGTTAAATTCCGCTTCAAGTCCACGCATTCCTTGCGAATTACGCAATTCCATATTCATATATGCCGCGTAATAATCACCTAAAATCTGATTTTGAGAACCTTTCGTTCCTGGATTTTTCTTAGCTTCGTCCAAGATTGTTGTCAGTTTCGCTTTGTTGTTTTGCTCCAATTCATTGAAGCTTCCCCAACGCGATTCAGACGCTGGAATTTGATTGTTTTTAATCCAAGTTCCGTTAGCAAATTGGAAAAAATCTTCCTGTGGCTTCACCGATTTGTCGAGGTATTCAACATTGATAGTTGTAAATTCATTCGTCTTTTTAGTTCCGCAAGCAGCAAGAATTAAGGCAACTGAAGAAGCGAAAATTACTTTTTTCATATGAGTTTATTTTTTTTAAAAGGTTATATGGAATCGCCATTTTGAATTCATCCCTGATTGAGTCTAATCTCGTTATGGCTTATTTCATAGTTTAATTTTTGGGTAAATAAAGCATTTCAACGTGAGGAATTCCATCTTCCAGGTATTCTTTTCCAGTTGAAATAAAGAGATGTTGATTATAAAATTTTTCCAAATGACTTTGCGCTGAAATCCGAACGGAAACCTTGCCGAATTCTTCTATAATGAAATCCATACAAGCAGTCATTAATTCGTGGCCAGCTCCAGTTCCTCGTTCTTCTTCTGCAACCACCACACGACCAATTCCAACTTCGGGATAATAAACTCCAGCAGGTAAAATGCGAGCAGTTGCTTTAATTTCACCTTTAGAATTTCTGCCAATCACGTGCAAAGATTTTTTGTCTTTACCATCTAGATCTTGGTAGGGACAATTTTGTTCGATTACAAAAACTTGGATTCGTAATGCAATTAAGTCGTGGAATTCTTCAAGTGTTAAAGATTCGAAGGGTTTTAATTCAAAATTCATGTTCTAAATTTAAGTAGAATAATTGTTTTGGAAAGTGTTTTCTTGATGAAAGCTTGAATGGGGTCGACGAGAGGAAATTTAATTCAATTAATTGCAACAAGAAACAAAACACATTTTCTCATTCATTAATTTTAAACGAATTTAGAAATAAGTAAACTAAATTCTATTTAAAAATCACATTTGGAAACACATAACTTTTAAATCAATTTCAAATTTAACAATTAGATTTAACCGTTTCTTACGTTCATTTTATCCTTTCATCCATTTTTAAAGGCTTGTGAAAATAATTTTGGTATTTTTAGGCTCGTTTTAAAAAAATAACAAATTATGACACGATTTAAAAGTACACTGGTTGCCATCGCCTTATTCGTTGGCTTCTTCGTTCGTGCAGACGAAGGAATGTGGTTTTTAATGTTCATTGAACGTTTGAATCACCGCGACATGCAAAAAATGGGACTTCAATTAACAACTGAAGAAATCTACAGTATTAATAATTCAAGTTTAAAAGATGCTGTTGTGCAATTCAATGGTGGATGTACAGCTGAATTAATCTCAAAAGAAGGTTTATTGTTAACCAATCACCACTGTGGATATGATGCAATTGCTGAATTGTCAACTCCAGAAAAAGATTATTTAACAAATGGATTCTGGGCTGCATCGAAAAAAGATGAGCTTAAGCCAAAATCACTTTATGTTCGCTTTTTCGTTCGTATGGATGATTGTACAAAACGAATACTCGCTAAAGTAAACGATGGTATGACTGAAGCTGAACGCGATAAAGCTATCAAAGAGGAAACAACGGCTATTGAAAAAGAAAACAGTGACAATGGAAAATATACAGTAAGTGTACGTTCGTTTTTTCAAGGAAATGAGTTTTATTACTTTGTTTATCAAGACTATAAAGATGTTCGTTTAGTTGGTACACCCCCTGAAAATATCGGTAAATTCGGTGGAGATACAGACAACTGGGAATGGCCACGTCATACTGGAGATTTTTCAATGTTCCGCGTTTATGCTGATGCAAATGGAAATCCAGCTGATTATTCAACGAGCAATGTTCCTTTAAAACCAAAACACCATTTACCAGTTAACATCAAAGGAGTTAAAGAAGGTGATTTTGCGATGATTTTAGGTTATCCGGGTAGAACAAATCGTTGGTTACCAGCTGGAGGAATTGAGCAAAACGTAAAATTTGCTTATCCAGCTTGGGTTGAAGCTTCTAAAACAAGTATGGATGCAATGCAAAAATACATGGATAAAGACGATGCTGTTCGTTTGAACTACGCTTCTAAATATGCAGGAATTGCTAATTACTGGAAAAATCGTCAAGGAATGATTGATGCATTGACAAAATTTGGAACGTCTACATCTAAAGCGGCAAACGAGGCAAAATTCAATACGTGGGCAAACAAGAAAGAAAATGTTGCTAAATATGGAACTGTTGTAGCAACAATCAATAATTATTACGCTGCTACAAACGATAAATCTCGTCACGATAACTTATTGCAAATAATGTTTAGAGGTTCTGAATATGCTAAAATCGCAAGAACTTTAGGACCACAGTTAGAAGCTTATGCAAAAGCGGATGAAGCAACTAAAGCACAAATGTTACCAGAATTGAAAGCAGGAATTGAAGAGTTTTTTGCTGGAATTTATATCCTTGCTGAAAAAGATATTATGGTTGATGGATTGAATTTGTATGCTAAAAAAGCGGCTTATAAATTAGTTCCTTCAATTGATGCTGCTTTCAAAAAAGGAAATGGTGACTTAAAAAGTTATGTTAATGCATTGTTTGAAATGAGTATTTTGACATCAAAAGAGAAAATGATGGCTTTCTTAGAAGTTCCATCTGAGGGTACTCTTTCTAATGATCCTTTAATGAAATTATCAAATGATATGATTACCCATTTAAATACAAGAACAGATGAGTTGACAAAATTGCAAAATGACTTTGGTAAAGCATACAGATTATTAGTAGACGGAATGCGTCAATCTAACCTAAGCCCAGTTAAGTATCCAGATGCAAATAGTACTTTACGATTGACTTACGGAAAAGTAAGTGCATTGCCTGCTGATAAACGCAATGATGCAAAAATCAACAATTACACAACTTTGCAAGGAACAATTAACAAATACAAACCAAATGATAAAGAATTTGATTTACCAAAAAGATTAATTGAATTGAATAATACAAAAGATTTTGGAGAGTATGCTGACAAAGCAGGTTATATGCCTGTAAACTTCTTGACAAACAATGATATCACAGGCGGAAACTCAGGTTCTCCAGTATTGAATGGAAAAGGAGAATTGATTGGTTTAGCATTTGACGGAAACATTGAAGCGATGGCTGGTGATGTTATTTTCGATGCGAAATTGCAAAAAACAATCAATGTTGACATTCGTTACGTGTTGTTCATCATCGACAAATATGCTGGTGCAAAACACATTGTAAACGAAATGACGATTATTAGATAACCCAAATCATTTAATTCTTAAAAGCCCTATCGCTCGTTCGGTAGGGCTTTTGTTTTTTAGGGTAGTAATTTGTGCGGTTTAAGATTTATTATAAACTTTCGGTTAATCACTCATACAACAAATACTTACTTCGAATCACTATGAATTTATCAATACCATCCTTCCAAGTGGCACGAATTTCTTCTTCGCTCCAGCATTCGTGTATCTGATTTCGAAAAACTGAATTTCCAGCTAAACGGTTGAAAAACACATTTTGATTAATGAAAATCCCTAAATCTGCTAGCAATTTATTTGCATTGATTAAATATTCTAAATTGATTTTTGTCAATCGCAGCGGAACATTCGACAAGTCGTAACCGTTGCATTTTTTGTTCAATTGAGTTGACGTTTTCGCTCCCGGCATTGGAATCGGTGTGAATTCATAGGATGTTTGAGGAAATTTTGGGTGACCATACATTTCAAAAGGTCGTTCGGTCCCACGTCCTAAACTGACCGTTGTTCCTTCAAATAAACACAAACTTGGATACAGCGCAATGGCACGATCCGTTTTTAAGTTGGGTGAAGGCGCAATTGGCAGTGAATAACTCGTTTGATGGGTGTAATTTTTACAAGGCAAGACACTTAAGTCGCATTTCACGCCATTTTCTAACCAATTTTCACCATTAATCATCATCGCATATTCGCCAATTGTCATTCCGTAAACAATTGGAACAGGGTGCATTCCAACAAATGAAGTAAATTCTTTCTCCAAAACAGGACCGTCGATGTAATGTGCATTTGGATTAGGCCGATCAAGCACAATGACTTTTTTACCATTTTCGGCAGCAGCTTCCATTACATAGTGCAAGGTAGAAATGAAGGTGTAAAAACGTACGCCAACATCTTGAATATCAAATACAATTATATCCACATCTTTCAGTTGGTCAACGCTCGGTTTTTTGTTGTTTCCGTAAAGCGAAACCAAGGGCAATCCTGTTTTTGAATCCACCGAATGATTGATTTTTTCACCTGCATCAGCTTCGCCTCGAAATCCATGTTCAGGAGCAAAAACTTTTACAACATTTAATTTTAACGCTAAAAGTGTATCAACCAAATGTTGCTTATTGACAACAGAAGTTTGATTCGCAACCACAGCAATTCTTTTTCCTTTCAAAGAATCTAGAATCAATCCCAATCGTTCAATTCCCAGTGTAGGTTTAGCTTTAATTGGAACTTTTTCAGCTTTTTTCAATAGTAGTGAATCTTCAAAAACGACTGTTGTTTGTCCAGAACGAATCTTTAACGGATTAGGATTACCACATGAAATAAGTAAAAACACCAAAAATAGGTGTAAGCCAAAAAGCTTTCCGTAACTTTGAAGGCTAAAAAAAGAACTATTGTCTTTTGAATTTTTCATATCGCAACGCATGATTCGTAATCGGGAACAAGGTACTAAAGTTTCCAAACCGATAATTCGTATATCTGTCATAAGTATTTCACTTGCAATTGTTGTTAATTTAATTACTGTTGCAATTGTTACTGGTTTTCAGAACGAAATTCGTACCAAGATTACAAGTTTCAATGCACCTTTATTCATTTCAAAAGCTGGAACTGTTGGTTTTTATGACTGTGAACCCATTTATAAAAACGGATTTAACCGCAACGATATTGCCAAAATCGAGGGTTTAGCTGCAATAAATAACGTTTCTTATAAACCTGCGTTACTACAATCAGATAAATTTCAAGACAAAATTAAACTTGCATCAGGAAAAGATTCCTTGATTTCACGACAAGAAATAGCAGGGATAATTATGAAAGGAGTAGAGCAAAATTACAATTGGGATTTCATCAAAAGTAATTTAACGCAGGGTCGAATTCCTAATTTTAAAGCTTCTCAAGTTTCCAACGAAATCCTTATTTCTGAAAAGATATGTCAACAGTTGAATTTTAAACTTAACGAAGAAATTGCTGCTTTTTATGTGAAAAATCAACCGGTTCAACGACGTTATAAAATTGTTGGGATTTTTAAAACCGGATTGGAAGAATACGATAAAAAGATACTTTTCTGCGACCTTCGAGAAGTACAAAAAATGAATGATTATGGTATTTCTTCATCGATAGAAATAGCTGATACTTTATCCACAAATGGTTCGCTTATCGTAAAAGCTTCTATTTCGGGTTCAATGGAAAATCTGCAGTTTGATTGGGGAAATGGAAGGGATATGTACAGTGGGTTTTATTTGAACACGATTAAAGATACATCTATTCGCTTGATTGTTTATCAAATGGATTACAATTTGAACACGGCAAAAGCAATGGATACCGCGTATTTGAAAATTAAAACAATACGTAACTTTCCTGCATCAACATTATTGAAAAATGAAGATAGGACGCTACAAAAAACAGTAATTAAAGCCAACTTAAGTGAATTGACTGACGGAACAACTAAAGTGAAAATTGAATCAAAAGAAGGTGCTGGCAATTATCAAGATTTTATCGCTGGAATGGAAGTGCATATTTCAAACTGGAAAGATTTAGAAAAAGTAGAAGAAGCATTGAAATCAAAATTGGAAATGCACCCAACTAGTCAAGGGGAATTATTGCAGGTTTCTAGCATTTTGGAAAACGAAGGAGATTTGTTTGCTTGGTTAAGTTTTCTTGATTATAACGTTATGATTATCTTATTCTTAATGTTGATTATCGGAATTATTAATGTAGGTTCAGCAATGCTTGTTTTAATCGTAATGCGCACAAATTTTATTGGAATGTTAAAAGCAATGGGTGCAACGAATTGGAGCATTCGGAAAGTCTTTTTGTACCAAGCTTCTTATTTAATTTTGAAAGGCTTGCTGTATGGTAACATCATTGGTGTAAGTTTATGTTTAGTTCAAGCTCAATTCGGATTGTTTTCACTCGATCCAGCAGTTTATTATTTAGATAAAGTTCCAGTAGAATTAACGATTTTTAATTGGTTGGGAATTAACTTACTAACATTTTTTGTTTGTCTTACTGCTTTGTTGCTGCCAAGTTATGTGGTAACGCGAATCAGTCCCTCAAAAGCAATTCGATTCAATTAAAATGCAGTTCAAAGTCGGAGATATCGTTTCACTATTGCATCAAACGGGCAAATACACCATACTCGCAATAAATCATACGCAGATAACAATTGAAGATGAACATGGATTTGACCAAAAAATTGACGTAAAACACTTGGTTCCACAACGTCCAATTACAGTCTTGGAAGTTCCTTCTTTCGAAAAAGATGCAAATGCCAATTCAAAAGGATTTCCATTAAAAACAAAGAATGAATATTTTGAAATTGATTTACATATTGAAGCTCTGATTTCAAAAGATGCTGGTTTGTTTGCGCACGATAAATTCATGTTACAAATCAAATCTTTCCAAGCGTTTACGAATTTAATGATTGACAAACGACAGAAAAAATTCCGAATCATTCACGGTGCTGGCGAAGGTAAATTGAAAAATGAAATTCGTTCAATGCTCTCCATACGAAAAGGTTTCACGATGCACGACGACCAATATTCGTTTGGTAGGGTTGGTGCATCTATCATTGAAATCAAGCTATCGGTGGCTGAGAAATTCTAATTCAAAAGAAAAATTAACGATTCAAAAGTAATCCAAGGGCTCATTTTTCCTATTTTTGAACATGAGTAAATTACCTCAGGATTTTTTAAATCGCATTGTTGCCAATCCACTTTTTGGTGAAAAGTTAGCTTCCTCATTGGATGAATCGCCACCTATTTCACTAAGAATCAATTCGGAAAAAGAGAATGGAATACAAGCTGATGCAATGAAAGTTCCTTGGTGTGACACTGGTTTTTATCTAGAAACACGACCAAGTTTTACTTTAGATCCACATTTTCACGCTGGTTGTTATTACCCACAAGAAGCTGGTTCAATGTATATTGATGCCGTTTTGAATAGTTTAGAACTTCCAGAAGAGCCTGTTTGCCTAGATTTATGTGCAGCGCCAGGTGGAAAAAGTACCTTAATAGCAAGTCTTTTAAAAAATAAAGGAGTACTTATTTCGAATGAAATTATTCGAACGAGAGCGCATATTTTAGCAGAAAATTTAACGAAATGGGGTTGTTCAAATACACTTGTTTCTTGTAATGACCCCAAAGAATTCAATAATTTCCCACATTTATTTGATTTGGTATTGATTGACGCTCCTTGTTCAGGTGAAGGAATGTTCCGAAAAGATCCACAAGCACGAGATGAATGGAGTTTAGAAAGTGCTCAGCATTGTGCAATTAGACAACAAAAAATCCTAGCTGATGTATGGGATTCTGTCAAAGAAAATGGATATATTATTTATTCAACTTGCACGTTCAATCCTGCTGAAAACGAGGAGAATATAGCGTGGATGTTGGAAAATTTTGATTGTGAAATTTGTCCGCTTCCAGCGTTTGAAGGAATTGAAAAAGACGCTAAAGGTTACGGCAGTTATTTTATCCCCGGAAAAACCCAAACGGAAGGATTTTACTGTTGTTTGCTTCAAAAAAAGGAAGCTTATCACTCCAATAAAAAATTCAAATCGAGCAAAAGAAATGTGATTTCAAACAGTCTGTTCAAAAATGAATTCACCGAAAAATCGCCTCATATTTATTTTGAAGAAAATCAAAATTACTATGCTTTAACACCTAGTGCTTTTGAGGTGATGTCCATTATTGACAAAGGATTGTATTGGGTGAAAAAAGGAGTGAATTTAGGAACGATTCAAAAGAAAGGTTTACAGCCAGAAATTGATTTAGCTTTGAGTTTGGATTTCGATTTGCACTATCAACAACTAGAGCTTTCAAAAAATCAAGCATTGGCCTATTTACATGGTGATACATTTGCACTAGAAGGCGAATTTGGTTACACTGTTTTGACGTATCAAGGAAAAAAATTAGGCTTCATCAAACATTTAGGAAATCGTTTCAATAATTTATTTCCAAAAGAATGGCGTATTCGAATGAATATTCCTAAAGAATTTACAATTTAAAATTGACACAAAGTGAACGAGGAAATAGCTAGAAAACAGTTAATTGATTATATAAATCAAAAGATAGAACTAACACCAGAAGAGCAGTTTACAGTTGCAAATGCGTATCACTTACATCAAATTAAAAAGAAAGACTTTTTTTTGAAAGAAGATACACAATGTAAATTGCAAGGTTTTGTAGTAGGAGGGACGTTCCGCGTTTTTTACACAGATAAAAAAAGCTTAGAACACGTTCTTTACTTTGCATTTAAAGATTGGTGGATGGGAGATATTGCTTCTTTTTTCGACGATAATCCGACAAAATTGAACGCTCAAGCGATGGAAGATTCTTGGATTTTGGTGATTGGAAGAGAAGAAACAGAACAACTTTTTACGGATGTTCCCAAGCTCGAACGATTATTTAGAATCATTACGCAACGAACGCTTTCTGTGCTTCAAAAGCGATTTTTCTTAACTGTCAGTGCCAATGCTGAAGAGCGTTACGAAGAATTAATTAAAAGACATGACGGGATTGAACAATTAGTTCCTCAGCATCAAATTGCTTCTTATTTGGGGATTTTGCCTGAATCACTCAGTCGTATGAAAAAGCAACTCATGGATCGACGAATGAAGAAAAACTAGAAGTGAAATAGAACAGAGCATTGGATAAGATTGATTTCGTTTAAATGATTGTTATTCGAGTTGAATAAACTTAATTTTCAGTAATCTTATCAAAAAAACTTAACCCACATCAAGTAAATTTTACTTTGCATTTTGCTACATTTGAAAAAAAAACTCAATGGGAAAAGAATTAGAACGCAGAAGTTTTTTAGGTAAACTAACTTTAGGGATATCAGCTTTAGTCGTTTTACCACTATTTGGTTGGGGAAGAAATACAGATAAAAACATGGAAGAAATAAAAACAATTAAAAAAATACGTGCACTTGGTTTTCAATGGGAAACATCAGATCCATTTTTATTTTGTGTACACCACGAAGATTTTTTTCCAAAAGGAAATAGTGAAATGGGCCCAGCAAAAGATTATTTAAACGGTCGTCACATGGGGCAAGATTTCATTGTTAAAGATGGTTTCAGAATGTATCATGGAATGACAGTACCGGGTTTTCCTGGTCATCCGCATAGAGGTTTTGAGACTATAACTGTCGTTAGAACAGGTTTGGTAGATCATGCAGATTCAACAGGTGCTGCTGGAAGATACGGTAATGGTGATGTTCAATGGATGACAGCAGGAAAAGGAGTTCAACATTCTGAAATGTTTCCTTTGTTGAAAGAAGAGGAAGAAAATCCAATGGAATTGTTTCAAATTTGGCTTAATCTTCCTAAAAAAAGCAAGATGGTTGAGCCTCATTTTAAGATGATTTGGTCAGAAGAAGTTCCGAAATACACAGATAAAGACGCAAACGGAAATGAAATTAAAATAGAAGTTTTGGTAGGGAAATTAGGAGCTCATTCAGCTTCAACACCTCCACCAAATTCTTGGGCGGCAGATACCAATAATGCAGTTGCAATTTACAACGTTCAATTAGAACCAAATGCAGAATGGATTTTGCCAGCTACTTTGGAAGGAATCAATAGAACTGTTTTTTATTACGAAGGAAATGATTTAGAAATTGATGGTACAAAAATACCTCATTACCATGCAGTTGAAGTTGAAGAAACGGCTTCGTTGAAAATTAAAAACAATAATGAAGTTTCAAAAATACTTGTACTTCAAGGCAGACCAATAAATGAGCCTGTTGTTCAACATGGACCTTTTGTAATGAATACGAAACAAGAAATTTATCAGGCTTTTGAAGATTACCAAAAAACACAATTTGGTGGATGGCCTTGGCCTAAATACGATTATGTTCATGAGAGAAACATAGGTCGCTTCGCTAAACATTCTGATGGTACTGTAGAAAATAAAGGGTAGAATTATTTGATTTTTGCTACATTTTTAAAGCTGCAATCGGGATAAAATGTAGAACAAATAAAATACTTTCTTCGAATTTTAATGGTTTTTGGAACCCTCAATTTGAAAAATTCTTAGGTATTGATTCAAAAAGAATAATGGTATTAATTTGATAATCGATTTGAAATTCTAACTGATTACCAACTTCCGCCAGAACCACCACCACCAAAGCTTCCGCCACCAAAACCTCCAAATCCGCCGCCTCCGCCGCTTGAGCCTCCGCCAAAACCACCTCTATTTCCACCAAATCCACCACTGGCAATACTTCCCCAGAAAAGTCCACTAGCAATTGAAGAACCAAGTCCGCCACCTCCACCACGACCACCTTTTTTAATCAATACGACTACGATGAAAATGATTAATAAAACAAGTAATAATCCGCCGACAAAACCAATTTCTTTTTTGTTCTTTTTACTGTATTGTTTTGAATTATACTCTCCTTTGGAAAGCTTTGAAAGTACATCAACAGCTTGTTTAATTCCTTGAAAATAATTGTCTTGCTTGAAGTTAGGAAGAATTTCATTTTCAACTATTTCATTTGTTGTATATGAAGGGATTACACCTGTTAAACCTCTACCTACACTTATGAATACTTCTCTTTTGCCATTTTTTTTTGTTGGTTTAATTAATAAGATAATACCATTATCTTCTTTTTCTTTTCCAACTCCCCATTCTTCTCCAATTCTTGCTGCATAATTCCAAGGTTCATAGCCTTTTAAATCATCTACAACTATGATAGCGATTTCATTGGAAGTTTCTGCTTCAAATTTTTCTAATTGTTGTTCAATTTCAGTCTCTTCAGATGATGACAACATTTGAAAAGCGGAAAAATTGTTATAAAAACTTGGTGGTGATTTTGGGGAAGGAAACTGTGCCAATACACTAAACGAAAGGCAAATAAAGAGAACTAAACTCGTAAATTTCTTAATCATTCGTTGGTGCTAATTTTATTACTTAACTCATTCACATCTCCTTCTTCTAAAGGAAAATACGTTGAAAGTTGTTTGCCTGCTTCATTAACCGCAGCACAAATTCCTTCCGTGAATTTCCCTTCTTTAAACAATTGTATCATTGCATCACGCGTGCTGTCCCAAAAATTGGAAGGCACCAACTCATTGATGCCTTTGTCTCCAATTATTGCCAATTTCTGATTCGAAAAAGCGATAAAAATCAATACTCCATTTCGCAATTCTGTTTCGTGCATTTTAAGTTCTTCAAACACTTCTATTGCACGTTTTACTGGATCAACTTCACATTCTTTATCAATGTGGACTCTTATTTCTCCAGAAGTTTGAAGCTCTGCTTGCGCGATAGCATCTTGAATTAAATCTTTATCTTTTTCGGTCAACATGTGTCTTAGAATTTTACGTCCGGTACTTTTTCAGCTCCAGTAGTAGCTTTGAATCCTTCTTTTTTAGAAAATTCTTCTTTGTTCAAGAACATACGGTTGAAGAAACCACGAATATGAGTGTTATATTCTTTGATGGATTCATTGTACAATTCTCTTTCTCTTTTGATTTCATTTTCTGTTGACTCTAATTGCATTTGAAAAGTCTGAAATAATTTTGTTGATTGAATATCTGGATATGCTTCATAAGCTAAATTAATTGCTGTATTAATTTTTCTACCCATTAATTCTAAATCTTCTGGAGTTTTAGCACCTACTATTCCTGCTCTTGCTTGTGTAACATTAGTTAGGATTTCTTTTTCATTCGCTGCCCCTCCTTTAACCGTATTTAATAAATTAGGAATTAAATCAAGTCTTTTTTGGTAAGCAGATTGTACATTTCCCCATTTTTCATCAACTCCTTCTTGTAATTTCACTGCTTTATTGTAAGAATTGTAATATCCTAAGAAAGCAAACAAAATAATAGCGCCAATAACGCCTAAAACAACATAACTACGTTTCATTTTTATAGATTTTAATTTTCAAATGTATTTAATTTTTAGATACTCTAATTTCTGTTAACTAAAAATGGGAAAGAATCTTTACAAAAAGATTTTTAGATTAGAAATGTATTTAGACTTACTTAGAACATAATCAATTTATATTTCCTTAACCATCAATAATAAAGTAATTCTTTAAAAATTAATTCCAAAAAATTCAAACTAAACCGTTTTTCTTTTTCTTTGCTGGGAAGTAGGTTTTGGTCTTGAAAATACGCGTTTTTCTACAATGTCAATTTTTCCAGTCGAAGGATAGGGATGGTTACTTACAACCGGAACCGTCATTCCAATCACTTTTTGAATGTCTTTCAAATAAGCTTTTTCTTCTGTATTACAAAAAGAAATCGATTTTCCTGAAGCACCTGCACGACCCGTTCTACCAATACGGTGAACATAGGTTTCTGGTACGTTTGGAATGTCATAATTGATAACAAAAGCTAAAGAGTCGATGTCGATTCCACGAGCTGCGATATCAGTTGCAACCAAAACGCGCGAAGTTCTATCTTTGAAATTTTTCAATGCATTTTGACGTGCGTTTTGCGATTTATTTCCATGAATTGCCTCTGCTTTAATATCGTTTTTCAAAAGAATTTTTACCAATTTGTCTGCGCCATGTTTTGTTCTGGTGAACACCAAAGCCGTTTCGATGTTTTGTTCTTCCAATACATGTAAAATCAAATCTTTTTTCTGATCCGTGTCTACAAAGTACATTTCTTGTTGAATCGTTTCAGCAGTTGACGAAACAGGACTTACTTCGATATGACTTGGATTAGTTAAAATAGAATTTGCCAATGAAGTAATTTCTTTCGGCATCGTGGCAGAGAAAAACAAAGTTTGACGTTTTTCGGGAATGATTTTGATGATTTTCTTTACATCGTGAATGAATCCCATGTCCAACATACGATCTGCTTCGTCCAAGACAAAAATTTCCAGCGTTTTCAAACTGATAAATCCTTGTTGAATCAAATCCAACAAACGTCCTGGTGTTGCGATCAAAATATCAACTCCTGCTTTCAATCGATTAACTTGTGAATGTTGATTTACGCCTCCAAAAATGACAGCACTTTGTTGTTTCAAATTCTGTCCATAATCTTTAAAACTTTCGTGAATTTGAATAGCTAATTCTCTTGTTGGAGTAACGATTAAAGCTCGAATTACTCTTCTACCATTGGTAGGTTTTGTGTTTTCTAAACGTTGTAAAATTGGAATAGCAAAAGCTGCTGTTTTTCCAGTTCCAGTTTGGGCGCATCCCATGATGTCTTTTCCTGATAATACAATTGGAATTGCTTGTTCTTGGATTGGAGTTGGTTGGGTGTAACCTTGGGTGTCAAGAGCGTTTAAAATCGGCTCTAAAAGATTTAGTTCTTTGAATGTCATAAAATAGATTCCACTCCAAGTTTGACATGATAAATTAAATGAAATACCTAGAATTTATGTAAAGGTACATTATTTAAATCTTAAATTCAAATAACAAATACAACTTTTAGAATTGATAGGAAGATAAACTTCAAAACAGGAGAGAAATAAGAAGATTCCTCTCTCTCTTTTCTGGAAAGGTTATTAAATTACCTCCTTAAATCGCTAAAAATAAAGTTGTAATGTCGCACACCTTGAACAATCATAGGGAAAGACCATAAAGGCGCAATAATAAAACTAAATGAAAGAGTTAGCTGAATGCTTTGGAAGAGAAAAGTAGAATCGAAAGGTACAGAAATAGTAATTAAAAAATTAGCTGAAATGATAGAAGAAATCAGGCCTTATTTAAGATCAATAACAAGTTATAACGGTAAAGAATTTGCAGCACATCAATTAAATAAATAATCTATTTTTAAATATTGAATTCCAAAAAGTTACCTATGGTTTATTCTTTTATTAATTGAAGTTTTTCCAATTCAACTTTCAAGCGTGCATTTCCAAAAATTATTGAAATGTTTTTTCCTGTCATTGATTCAACAGTTCCTTTTTGTTTGGTAGAAATAAGTTGAACTACAGAACCAATCTTGATTTTTGCTTGTTGAAATAAATCTTCTTCTACAACTTGTTTTTTGACTTTTTTTGGTGATTTCGAGTGTTTTTGTTCGAGTAACTTTTGTTTTTCTTGCTGCTCTTTAAGCTCTATTTTGGATTTCTCTAAGCGTAAAAAAGTACGTATTTCATCAATTAAAGCAGTATTTGCATCCTTTTTTCTTGATTTTAAATTGAATTTATCAATGAAAGAAAGCAACTTTTTTCCAGCAATCAATTGTTTGTTATTGGATTCACTTACAAGTTGTTGCGTTTTTAAACGTTCATCTAATTTTTCTTTTCTTTCAGTGAAAGAAAGTCTAGCTTCTTCAGCATTCTGTTGCGCTTCCAAATGTTCTTTGTTCAAACGCTCCAAGTAATTTTTTTCCTTTTGTAAATCATTTAACAAACGGTCTAATTTCACCTTTTTATCATCTAATAATCCTTTTGCCGTTTCGATCAATTCATTTGGAATGCCATTCATTTTGGCAACTTCAAAAGTAAAAGAACTTCCTGGTTGACCTATTGCAAACTCATATTTTGGTTTCAAAGTATCAGAATCGAAAAGCATACAGCCATTAACGGCGTTTTGAAGTACATTCGCTTTTAACTTGATATTTCCGTAATGCGTTGTAATTACACCAAAAGCTGATTTATTATAAATTTCTTCAAAGAAAACTTCTGCTAAAGCGCCTCCTAATTCTGGATCAGAACCCGTTCCAAATTCATCCAATAATAGTAGTGTTCTTGAATTCGCTACTTGTAAAAAATGATGCATCCGTTGTAAACGGTAAGAATAGGTACTTAATTCATTTTCAATAGATTGATTGTCTCCAATATCTGAAATTATTTGTTGAAAAAAGCACACTTTACTATTTTCATTTACAGGAATTAACAAACCAGATTGCAACATCAACTGTAATAACCCTATCGTTTTCAAAGTAATACTTTTACCTCCAGCATTAGGTCCAGAAATCACCAACATTCGGTTTTTTCCATTCATTACAATCCGTTGCGGTTTCGTTTCTTTTTTGTTTAAACTGTTATTTCTACGCAAAATTGGGTGGTAAGCTTCCACTAATTCAAAGTCTACTTTTCGATTAATTCCCGGTAAAACAGCCTTCATTTCAAGAGCTAATTTACATTTGGCATTTACAAAATCAAAAATCACTAAAGATTTTTGATAAGCAGAAATAAGAAATGCATGAACTGAAATTAAACGAGTTAGCTGTTTTAAAATACGGTGAATTTCTTTTCGTTCGTCGTCCAATAAAAATTCCATTTCATTATTTAAAGGAACATTTACAATGGGTTCAATATACGTTAAACTGCCTGTTTTACTTGAGCCGTGAATATTTCCTGGAACCTTTCTCTTAAAAGATGAAACTACAGTTAATACGCGACGTTCACTAATAAAACCCTCTGTTACATCACCTAATAGTTTGTCTTTAATCAGCTTTCGCATTTCGCGTTCAAAATTCCGATTGATTTGATTTCGAAGTGTTTTTATACGTTGACGTATTTCAGAGAGTTGTTGAGATGCATCATCCTTTACATTCCCTGCTCGGTCAAAAATCTCGTCTATTCTTTTGTTTATTTCGTCGTTGTGTTCGCATTCTTGCAAGATTTTTGCTAATAAAGGATAACGATTCGAACGAGTTTCAAAGAATTTTAATAAGCGATTCACCAAATCAGAAGCCTGATAGATACGTCGAAAACCTTCAATTGAAATAACTGCATCTTCAATATTTAATAGCTTTATTTCTTCTTCTAATTCCTCAAAATCAATTGCAGGTAAAGTATCGCTCACTACTCGAATTTGTCTTAATTCATCTAGTTGTTTCAGCTCAAACTCCAATCTAGTGAAATTGCTCGTTGGCTTAAGATTTCTGATTTTTGATTGTGCAGTTTTTCCGATACAGAAAGTCTCTAACCATTCTGTGATGACATTGAATTCTAAATCTTGTAATGTTTGTGAGTCGGTTGCTAACATCTCTGCAAAGCTAAAAACATTTAAAGGTTAGAAAGGTTCACAAACAAAAAGTAATAGAAATTAACACCTATAAATGTAATAATCCAGAATATTAAAAATGTAAAATTTCGTTTTTGATAATCTAATTGGGTTGAAAATTTAGTCGATATTTTACACAAATACAGAACTTATCTCTGCTTAAATCTAGTGATTAAAATTAAGTTTACTACTTTGTCATTATTTGATGTCTGTTTTAAATATTGATTTTTTTGATTACTTCAATTGATACATTTCTAATCATCTTTTTTGTATAACACTATTTCGAGTAGAATATAATTTTAAATTTTTCAAAAAATAGCATCATATTAAAAACAATGATTATTTCTTTTTCTCAAGCTTTGGCTAACCAACTTGTAACGGAATATTTGATTGAATTGTTTTGGAACACTTAGCTTTTAAAACTTAATAAATGATTATTAACTCTAAATAAGATAGTTTTTACAACTTTATTTGTGAGTTATTAGTTTTCTTCGATGTAGTCTTTGAAGTTATTCAATATCAATTGCCATCCATTTTGCTGTAATTCAAGTGAATTTTCATTTTCAGGATCGAATGATATTTTAACCAACGTTTGATTTTCAAAATCTTTAAATTCAACAGAACACATTCTTCCTCCAAAACTATAAGTAAAACTTCTTCCAAAATCCAATTCGGTGTAATATGCTTCAAAATCAAAACCAAAACTTCCATCTTTTGCTTCCATTCTGGCTAAATACTTTCCACCAATTTTCAAGTCATTGCTAGCAGAAGGACAATGCCAACTTGGATCTGCGAAATTCCATTTAGTTATGTATTCGGGTAGAGTATAGTAGTCCCACGTTTTTTTTATGTCGGCATAGATTGTTGCTTCGACAGTTATTTTTTGTTGCATGGTGGTTATTTTAACATTTTGATTTTCTAAAACAACTTCATTTGATCTTCATCATCCTCCTCTGGTTTCTTTGTCAAATCCCATTCAACTGTTGGAGCGTCGCCTTCATCTGAATCAATCTCTACATCGATTTCGTCAGTTGTAATTATCGCTTCATCCTCTGGCCAAGATTCTTTCCCTTCGTCAATTGGATGCGTCAATACGATTTCTTTGACTTTCAATTTCGTTATTTGATTGCCTTGTGCTTTCATTCCTTTCACGTCAATCATATCTGCCAAGTTCATTACGTTGTCAGGTAGATTTTTTGTTTCTTTTAGCAATTTATTGTAAACGATTTTCACTTCCGGGCGATAAGCTGTAGAAACTGCATCCATATATGAACCAGCACTTTCACTGATAAATGAAACGCGTTTATCGCTATGTACCTCACAAACAAATCGTTTTACATAATGCAATTCTTTTTCACCGTCATAATAAACTACAGAAATTGGTCGATCTTGAACCCATTTTTCAATGTGAATCATATCTTCATCGAAATGAGATGCCAAATCAAAGGTACTCAAGCGGTATTCACCAGTTTTGTATAATGTTAAGATTTTATCTTCGCCTTTGAAAGAACCTAAGAATTTCCCACGACCTTCATCGTTCAAACGTCCAACGATTGTATCGTACCAAATTTTGCGAGCGGCCAATGTGGAACCTCCCACTTCTTTCTGAACGATTTTCTGAATGATTTCTTTCGTAGCTCTATTTCCAGCTGAATTTCTTCCTTTGATCAGCATTTCTCCCATGTCGATGTCAAAACGTAAACGTTTCAAATGCGGACGTGGACGTAACAAGACTGTAACCACTTCGCGTTCACCATTTGGATGCACTGAGAAATACAACATTTTAGAACCTTTTGTTCCACGAGTTAAATCATATTCTGTGTCGCGTGTAATAGAATTCACATAGAAGCGTTTCATCATTGTTGCACCACCAACTCCATCTTGATAGAATAAATGGTAAATAGTTCGTGTGTCGCCTTTTTTCCAAACGCTCGCAAAAATCAAGTCTTTACCAACGAATTTCTTGTCTGTCACTTTCGTAACCATCATTTTACCCGAAGCGAAGAAACAAATGATATCATCGATTTCAGAACAATCGGAAACAGCTTCATTCTTTTTCAAACCGTAACCAATAAATCCTTCTTCGTAATCGACATATAATTTTTTGTTCGCAATAATTACTTTGCTCGCTGTAATGTTATCGAATACTTTGATTTCTGTTTTGCGTTCTTTACCTGCGCCAAAACGTTTCTTCAAATCTTTGTAGTAATCGATTGCGTATTCCACCAAATTCGCTAAGTGACCTTTCACTTCTTCCATTTCTGCCTCGATTTTCAACAAAGCATCATCTGCTTTTGAAGAGTCGAAACGCGTGATACGAATCATTGGAATTTGAGTCAATTTCTGTAAATCTTCATCCACAATTGGACGCAATAATTGACTTAAAAACGGCTCAAAGCGTTTATATAAGTATTTGTAAAGTTCTTCTCTGTCCGAATAATGCTTGAAGTCGATGTACATTTCGTTGTTGATGAACAATTTCTCCAACGTTGAGAAATGCCACATTCTTTCCAACTCATCCAAACGGATTTCCAATTCCAATTTCAACAAGCGTACCGTACTATCAGTTGTCACTTTCAAAATCTCGGAAACGCCCATAAAACGTGGACGATCACCATCAATTATCGTTGAATTGGGAGAAATCGAAACTTCACAATCTGTGAATGCATACAAGGCATCAATCGTTTTGTCAGGAGAAACTCCAGGGAACAAATGCACGATGATTTCAGCCTCCATCGAAGTGTTGTCCTCGATTTTCTTGATTTTAATCTTTCCTTTATCGTTGGCTTTAATCACTGATTCAATCAAAGAACCTGTCGTTGTTCCAAAAGGAATTTCGTTGATGATTAAAGTCTTGTTGTCAACTTTTCTAATCTTCGCTCTAACACGAACACGCGCGCCACGTAAACCGTCGTTGTAACCTGTAAAATCTGCCATTCCTCCATTGGGGAAATCAGGCAAAAATTCCACTTTCTTTCCACGCAAATGGTTGATTGCTTGTTCTATTAATTCATTGAAATTGTGCGGCAAAAACTTACAAGCCATCCCTACAGCAATTCCTTCTGCACCTTGCGCCAAAAGCAAAGGAAACTTCATTGGTAGTTGTTCCGGTTCTTTATTTCTTCCGTCGTAACTGGACAACCAATTTGTTGTTTTACCATTGAAGGCAACGTGAAGCGCAAATTTTGAAAGACGTGCCTCAATGTAACGTGGAGCAGCAGCGCCGTCACCCGTCAAAGTATTTCCCCAGTTTCCTTGGCAGTCAATCATCAATTCTTTCTGACCCAATTGCACCAAAGCATCTCCAATCGAAGCGTCACCGTGCGGGTGATATTTCATCGTATTCCCGATGATGTTCGCTACTTTGTTGTAACGTCCATCTTCCATTTCTTTCATTGAATGCAAAATGCGTCGTTGTACCGGTTTCAATCCATCGTACAAAGAAGGAACCGCGCGTTCAAGAATTACGTAACTGGCATAATCCAAAAACCAATTTTCGTACAAGCCACCCACAGGAATGACTTTTTCATCTACTTTTTTATGCTCGAAAGGGTTGTGTTCGTCACCCTTTTCCAAGTTTGCATCTTCAATTTCGTCCTCTGCCATAATTAAGAAGCTTGTTCAAGATCGTCTGGTTGCGTGTCTGCAAGAATTTCTTCTGCAATGTCTTTCTCCACACGAAGGTTATCAATAATAAAATCTTGTCGTTCAGGTGTATTTTTACCCATAAAATACGATAGAATCGAATCAATCGAATTGTCTTTGGATAATAGAACTGGTTCTAAACGAATGTCTGCACCGATAAAATGTACGAACTCGTCTGGTGAAATTTCTCCCAAACCTTTGAATCGCGTTATTTCAGCTGCTTTTCCAATTTCTGCAATCGCATTTCGGCGTTCTTCTTCGGAATAACAGTAAATCGTTTTTTTCTTGTTGCGCACGCGGAACAGAGGTGTTTGCAAAACATACACGTGGTTTCGTTTCACTAAATCTGGAAAAAACTGCAAGAAAAACGTCAACAACAACATACGAATGTGCATTCCATCGACGTCGGCATCGGTTGCAATCACGATTTTGTTGTAACGTAAATTATCCATATCGTCCTCGATGTCTAAGGCAGCTTGAATGAGGTTGAATTCTTCGTTTTCGTACACCACTTTTTTTGTCAGACCGTAGCAGTTCAATGGCTTACCACGCAATGAGAAAACAGCTTGTGTGTTCACGTCTCTTGATTTCGTAATCGATCCACTGGCAGAATCTCCCTCGGTAATGAACAAGGTTGTATTCTCACGATTTTCATCTTTTAAATCAGTCAAGTGCGTACGGCAATCGCGCAATTTTTTGTTGTGAAGATTTGCTTTTTTTGAACGCTCACGTGCAATTTTACGAATACCAGCCAATTCTTTGCGCTCGCGCTCCGATTGTTTGATTTTCTTTTCAATCGTTTCTGCCACTTCAGGATGACGGTGCAGGTAATTATCTAATTTGTCTTTTAAGAAATCGTTGATGAACGCACGCATAGATTTTCCACCCGGTTCAATTTCTTGCGACCCTAATTTTGTTTTTGTTTGCGATTCGAAAACAGGTTCAATCACTTTAATCGCAATCGCAGCTACAATCGACTGACGAATATCAGAAGCCTCGTAGTTTTTATTGTAAAAATCGCGAATCACTTTTGCAACCGACTCACGGAAAGCACTTTGATGCGTACCACCTTGTGTGGTGTGTTGTCCGTTGACGAACGAATAATAATCTTCACCGTACGTTCTTCCGTGTGTGAAAGCTACTTCGATGTCTTCGTCTTCAATGTGAATGATTGGGTACAAAGGATCGCCGTCCATATTGTTTTCCAACAAATCTTTCAAACCATCTTTCGATTGGAACTTTTCACCGTTGTAATAAATCGCCAATCCGCGGTTCAAGTAACAGTAATTCCACATCATTTTATCCAAGTACACTGTTTTAAAAGCATACTTTTTGAAAATCATTTCGTCGGGAATAAATTCTACGTAGGTTCCATTTTGCTCGTCCGTTTTCTCAATTGGATATTCTTTTACCAATTCTCCTTTATCAAAATCTGCACGTTTTTTCTCCCCTTCACGAACCGAATAAACGGAGAAATAAGAAGAAAGCGCATTCACAGCTTTAGTACCTACACCGTTCAAACCAACCGATTTCTTGAAGGCTTTGGAATCGTATTTTCCACCCGTATTCATACGAGAAACAACTTCAACCACTTTTCCCAACGGAATACCACGACCGTAATCGCGCACGCTTACTTTTCCGTCTTTCACTTTGATATCGACACGTTTGCCATTCCCCATCACGAATTCATCGATACAGTTATCGACTACTTCTTTTACGAGGATATAAATTCCATCATCTGCTGCGGCGCCATCACCGAGTTTTCCGATGTACATCCCAGGACGCAAGCGAATGTGCTCTTTCCAGTCGAGGGAGCGTATGTTGTCTTCAGTATATTGATTTTCAGCCATTTTTATGTAGAATTCTTCAATTTAACAAAAATAACTGATAAACAAAGAAATGATTAGTAACTAAACGTAATTTATGAACGCAAATTAGTTGATAAAACTTAACTTATCTGAAAGTTGATTCGCCACGGCGAACGGATAAGTGAAAGTAAAACGTGAAGAGTGAAGAATTAAAAGTGAAGAGTTAAGTGATTTACTTTTCGTTTTTAACTTTTCACTTATTTTAGGGAGTTCCCCCGACGAAAAATCGTCGTTCCTCCTCATTTTTTTGCGTTAGCCCTATTCGCTAGAATCTCAGACAAGTTTTGAAAAAAAAACTTCGTCAGAGGATTTTCGCTACTATCATAACATGGGATTTTGGGTTGTTTTTTTTTTATTAGTTTCGCATTTCATTAATAAATTAACCTTATGTTGACTCAAATTCATCCAAAACTTCCAATGCGAAATAAAGCAGCAACAAAAGATTTCTACTGCAATCTGCTTGGATTTGAGATTTTTGGAAGTGAGTTTTTTGAAGGTTATTTAATGTTGCAAAAAGATAAAATTCAAATTCACTTTTTTGAACACCAAAACTTAATTCCAGAAGAAAATTACGGTCAGGTTTATATTCGCACCAACGAAATAGAGAATGTTTATGCTCAATTTATTAGGGATGGAGTCCAAATTCACCCGAATGGAAAATTAGAATTGAAACATTGGGAAATAAAGGAATTTTCCATTTTAGATCCTGACAGTAATTTGCTGACTTTTGGAGAGAATGGGCTTTGGAAAACACAAAACAACCTTTGATAGATTGAAACCATGAAAAAAGCAGTGTTTTCATTTCTTTACCCAATCAAGGTCATAATTTCATTAACGAAAACACCGATTTTCAAGAAGAAATTGAAAAGATTTTTAATAGAAATGTATAGCAATAGCTAAGAAATTGGTTTTCTTGGATATTTAATCATATTCGTTTTCTCTTGAAATACAATTAATTTTACGTACTTTAAAAACTCACCAATTTCAAACGTTTATGCTGACCTTTAGAAATTTGAATTTCAACTAAATAAGTTCCATTTCCGAAAGAACGTAAGTCTATTTTTTCAGAAGGAATAATCGATTTCGAGTAAATTTTCTTTCCATTCATAGTGTAAATTTCAACCGTTGCATTTTCAGTTAAATTCCCAATAGAAAACAAACCATTAGTTGGGTTTGGAATAATTTGAAGTTCTTTTTTTGCAATGATTTCACTGATTCCAATTGTATTATCTTGTGTAATTGATCCAACTTTATTGACAATCCAGTTTTTTGCATCAATCGCCATGTTTCCGGTTATAGTTCCAGAAAAGGGTACCGTAAACAATTCATCATTACTTGATATTGAAAATCGAATAGTAGTATCCGCAAGTCCTTGACGAAAAATACGAACATCTATTGGATTAGTAAAAGTAGGAGTAACACTTGGTTTTGATGCCGTATGACTAATTTGCATTAACAACTCATTTCCAACTTGACGGTAACGAATAGAATAGATAGGGTAGCCTTCGCCAAAATACCATTGTTCAAAGAAAGGTGTCAAATTTAAACTTGTTGATTCCATGAATTTATCACGGATGTCAACACCAACGGCAACACTATCCGCAAAATCAGTTTGGAAGGCTCTTAAAGTATTGAAAAATAGTGTGTCGTTGTTTACTAAGTAACGTAAACTGTGAATAATTGCAGCACCTTTGTCATAAGTGAGTCTTCCACTGAAAATTCTATTCTCATTTAATGAATCTGTAAACCATACACTCCCTCCAGCTTGCGTCATCACGTTGTTATGAACATCTGTCATGTGTTGTACTTTTTCATTTGGATATAAATTTTCGAGCATCAAATATTCACTGTAAGAAGCAAAACCTTCGTTCACCCAAATATCTGACCAAGAGGCACAAGTAACATTATCTCCCCACCATTGATGTCCAAGTTCATGAGAAGTCAATGTTTTTTCAAAAAATCCTTGAGTGGTCATCGTTTGATGTTCCATTCCTCCTGAAATTGGCGCCATACAATGACCATATTTTTCATCTTCAAATGGATAGGGACCGTATAAATCGTAAAACAACTCAATAAAGGCAGCCGTTTCATTGATTTCGTCTAAGAAATTCGGTAAGGTTTGAGGATTATCGTAAATATAGTTTTGAATTAAAATGGGAGCTGGCGCACCAACAGGATTAGCGTATAAATTGTGTTCAACGTATTTGGCTACGGCAACAGAAATCAAATAATAATCAATCGGATGACGGTGTTTCCATTCATAGCGTGTGAATCCATTTCCAAGATTTACAACATTTTCCAAAAGACCGTTTGAGCCAGCTTTACAAGAATCAGGAACCGTAATTTTTATGGAGCAGCTATCGATTTTATCGCGCAAACTTTGTTTCACTGGAAACCATTCGTAAGCAGAAAAAGGTTCAGAAAGCGACCAAACAACATGATTTCCCCATGATTGTGAAGTTGCGTAAGTCATTCCTCCACCACCTAAAGGATTGGTTGCAGCAGTTGGTGGGTTTCCTAAATAATCTGTTTCAATTCTGAAATTTTCTCCAGCAGCAACACTCACAGGAACTTTCAAGGCAGATTGCGAACGAGAATAAGTAACAGGATTCCCATTTACTCGGATTTCCGTAATAGTAAAAGTCGAAAAAAGTTCAAAAAGAGCTGAGTCTAAGGCAACTCTTGCATTTGCTTGCATTTCAACTGTTCCTGAAAGATAGGTTGAAGTATTGGTCATGTTCAAATTCAAACTGTAATAGTTGACATCATATTTTTCAGTTTCTGCAATTTGAGCAACAGACAAGGTTGCACTTTTCAAGGAATGTTCGTGTTTTGTTCGTTTGGAACAAGTTGTGTTTGTTTCTTGTGCTTGGATAGAAAACGTAGCAAAACAAAGAAAAAAGGAGAATTTTTTTAGCATTTTAAAAGAGTTTATTGTTTTAGTTTGAAACAGTTTTGGTATGTAAAAATAATTTAATCATTATTTGAATTCTCATTCTATTTATAATCTGCGAAGATTTTATTCAGCCATTTTAGCATTAAAAACATGAGAAGAGAAGCTGCGCAAAGGAGTACTACGTTGACATAGAAGAAATTAGCTTTGTCTTCGTAACCATCCCAAAGCGAACTTAAAACACCTGACATTTTGTTTCCAATTGAGGTAGCCAAAAACCAACCTCCCATCATCAATGATGTTAAACGAGGAGGACTTAGTTTTGAAACGAGTGAAAGTCCCATTGGACTTAGGAAAAGTTCCCCAATTGTAATGACAGCATAAGAACTAATAAACCACCAAGCTGACGATTTTAATAGTCCGTTATTACTCGCATAAACAGCACCAACCATTACGAAGCAAGATAAACCAGAAATTAAAAGTCCAAAAGCGATTTTTGTTGGAGTGGAAGGTTCCAATCCTTTTCTGTTTAAAAATCCAAAAAAGGCAAGTACTAAAGGTGTTAGTGCAATTACCCAAAATGGATTAACGGATTGAAAAATATTGGTGTTAAAAGCATAAATCGTTTCACCTTCTTTTGGTAGTTTTTCAGCAGGCACGTTTTTAAAATAAGCAGGATAATTCCATTCTTTCAACGTTTTGTCCTTTACACGAAATTGATCGTCCATAACAACAACTGAGTCTTTAGTATATTTAATTTTTTCTGCAAGAAATAAACCCGACATTGCTGGTTGAATAGCTGTAGGAACTTCTCTATCTGTAAAGCGATCTGCCCACGTATTTAAAGTGGAACCGTTTTGTTTGAAAACTGCCCAAAAGGTTATAACAACTGCAAAAATTGCCAACATTGCGGATATAGGTCTTTTTTCTTCCGGCGGTGATTTGTATAGTAGTCGTCCGTAAAAAAAGATCACAGGAATACAACCAAAAAGAAAAGCATCGGTTGTTTTTGAGCCCACTAAAGGTTCAGGTAGCAATAAAGCTAATAAACCAAATCCTACAGCAGGTAAAAGAATAACTCCAAAAATACTCAATAAGCTCATGTCATTTTCAGCTTTTGGTTTAATGACATCCACGTGTTTGAAGTGTTTAGTTCCCATCCAAAAGATAGCAATTCCAATAAACATTCCTACACCAGCAGCAATAAAGGCAGCATACCAGCCATAAATGTTATAGAGCGCAGCACCAAAGAAATTACAAACAAAGGCACCAATATTAATTCCCATGTAGAAAATATTGTAACCAGCATCTTTTTTAGCTTTATATTTTTCTTCGTTGTAAACGTTACCAAGCAATGCTGAAATATTGGGTTTAAAGAAACCATTACCAAAAATAACAAGCATCATGGCAATGTAAAGTGCATTTTTATCGTGGACAGCCATCAAACAATAACCTAATCCCATCATGATTCCACCAATTGTAATAGAACGACGATAGCCTAAAATTCTGTCTGCTAAAAGTCCTCCAATAAATGGAGTAAGGAATACAAAGGCAATAAAAGTCCCATACAAATCAGACGCCTCTGTTTCGTTCATTCCAAAACCTTGCTCAGCATCTTTAAGATAAAGTGTGAAAATTCCAATCATTAAATAATAACCAAATCGTTCCCACATTTCTGAGAAAAATAAATAGGGAAGAGCCTTAGGGTGTTGTCTTTCTTTCATTGTATTTTATTTTAAAATAAAAAAGGCTATCAATTAATTTCGATAGCCTTTAGATTTTATTGTATTTGGTTATTTAACGCCGTGCATCATTTTAGAAAGTCTGCTTGTCAATAACAACATTAACAATCCTAAAGTGATTACAAAAGCTGCAATTGAAACGAAAATTGTAGCTGCTCCAAGTTTCTCAACATACATTGCTATATAGCCTCCCATAATATTTGCTACGAAAGAAGAAAGCATCCAAACGCCCATTAACATTGAAGCTAATTTCAGAGGAGCAAGTTTTGTAACTACTGATAAACCAACAGGAGATAAGCAAAGTTCCCCAATTGTATGGAAGAAATAAGTCATTACTAACCAAATTAAAGCTGCTTTTTGTGTCACCACTTCTTTATCACCTGATCCAGTTGTTTGAACACCATAGGTAGCGAAAAGCATAAATAAGAAACCAATACCTAACAAAATCATACCTAAAGACATTTTAACTGGTGTAGTCAATCTTGCTCCATATTTAGAATTCCAGAACCAAGCGAAAATAGGACCTAACGCAACAATGAATAATGGATTAACAGATTGGAAAATAGCTGTAGGAATTTCCCAGCCAAATAAATGACGGTCGATGTATTTATCAGTGTATAAAGTCATTGATGAACCAGCTTGTTCAAAACCAGCCCAGAAGAAAATAACAAAGAAAGTTAATATGAAAATTACAGTTATACGTTGTTTTTCTTCGTGTGTTAGTGGTTGTTTTGCAATTTTTTGATCAACGATTCCATCTGAATTGGTTTCTTGTTTCTTAGCACCTGGTTCCACTCCGATTTCTAATAAATATTTAGACGATAACCAATTGAAAAGGATTTGACCAATTGCCATTCCGATTGCAGCAGCTAAGAAACCATATTTATAACCATAACTGATAATTTCACCGTCAGCACCTTTTGTAGCAAAAACATCATCAGTTAAAATTGCAATAACGATAGGTGCTAATAATGCTCCAAGATTGATACCCATATAAAAAATGGAGAATGCAGAATCACGACGATTATCGCCGTTTCTGTACAATTGTCCAACCATTGTAGAAATATTTGGTTTAAACATTCCATTACCAAGAATTAAAAGCAGCAAACCAATTGCTAAACCAACGTGCGTATTAATTGAAAAAAGAACTAATTGACCAAAAAACATTGTAATTCCGCCAATTGTGATTGCTTTTCTTTGACCGATGAAATTGTCAGCTATGTATCCACCAATAATTGGAGTTAAGTAAACAAATCCTGTGAAGAATCCATAAATTAAAGCCGCTTTATCTCCCGGTATGTTTAAACCATTTTCAATCCATAATTTCGTCATGTAAAGCATTAGAATTGCTCTCATTCCATAGTAACTAAAACGCTCCCACATTTCTGTGAAGAACAATAAATATAAACCTTTAGGGTGACCGAAAATCGTTCCTTGTGATTCGATTCTGTCAATTAAATCATCGTTTTTGTCAATTAAAACTTCGCTATTTGCCATATTTTTAAATTTGTTTTCAGCCCGAATTTAATAAAAAATGTTAACGTGGAATTAATTTTCACGAATCAGTGTGAATTAATTGAATCACTAAAATGGATTCTACTGAAGGAATGATGTTTTAAAAGAAACAAATACCTTTGCAACCGATTCAAAATCAATACTTGTAATTATGGAGAAATGGCTAGAGAGAACAGCGTTATTATTAAATGATAAAAAAATGCAACAATTAAAAAATGCACATGTTTTAATTGTTGGATTGGGAGGAATAGGTTCGTTTGCAGGTGAATTTATCGCTCGTGCAGGGATTGGAAAAATGACAATAATTGATGGAGATGTTTTTGATCCAACTAATAAAAATCGTCAATTGACAGCTTTAGACTCAACGATTGGAATCAATAAAGCAATTGTTTTGGCAGCGCGATTGAAAGATATAAATCCTAATTTAAAAATAAATGTTGTAGAAGAATTTGTACAGCCAGATCGTGTTTGGGCCTTGCTGGAAGAATTTCAACCAGATTACGTGATGGATTGCATCGACTCTGTTACGCCAAAACTAGAATGGATAAAAGTCTGTAAACGCAAGAAAATCAAAATAATAAGTCATTTGGGGGCAGGAGGGAAGATCGACCCATCCAAAGTGCAAGTGGCAAAATTAGAACATGCACACAATTGTAAATTAGGAGCACATATCAAGAAACGCTTGCGTGGTGAAAACATTACTTTAAAAGGAGTGAAGGCAGTTTTTTCAACAGAAATTCAAGATAAAGCCTCACTCAAAATGACCGATGGAACGAATTTCAAGAAATCATTTTATGGAACTATTAGTTATATGCCGGCACTTTTTGGTTTAATGGGTGCTGCAGAAGTGATTCGCTATTTAACGGAAGAATGGAAAGAGGCTTGAAGATTTTTGTCTGAACATTAAAATTAGCGATGAAAAAAAAGTACTTTTAGTTTTTGAAATGTTACCCAAATGAACCTAACCAAAGCAGATTTTCAAATTTCACGAGCACAAAAAGAAATACTTAACGGACATAAATCTTTTGTTGTCTGGTTAACTGGATTTTCTGGTTCTGGAAAATCAACTGTTGCGAATCAATTAGAAATTGCTCTTTTTGAAAAAGGAGTGCGCTCTTTTTGTTTGGATGGTGATAATACGCGTTTGGGAATAAATAAAGATTTAGGTTTTTCATCTGCTGATAGGACAGAAAATATTCGTCGCGTGGCAGAAATGGCAAAATTATTTTTGGAATCAGGTACAATCGTAATCACCTCTTTTATTTCACCTTTGATTTCAGACAGAGAAATGGCAAAAAAGATAATTGGCTCAACTGATTTCGTGGAGGTTTTCATCAATTGTCCATTAGCAATTTGTGAGCAACGCGACGTGAAAGGTTTATATGCAAAAGCTAGAAAAGGAGAAATTAAGGATTTTACAGGAATTGATAGTCCTTTCGAAGCACCTTTAAATTCAGACATTGAGTTATTCACTAATCAAAATTCTATTGAAGAATGTGTAAAGATTATTTTGGAAAAGATTAGTGAAAAGTTGTTTGTTTCCTTATGAAGTTTTCTTCTTTAAATCAATTCCTTATAAATTTTTAAAGTGGAATAAAAAGATCTTCTCATTTCCTTGAATACTAGAATTGTAATGTATTCTATTCAATATTTTATGTTTTTAATAGCTTATTTTGTAACCTTTTCTATGTTTTGGTCTATAAATTGCTTGGACAACAACAAACTATTAAATATGCTTAAAAAGCTAATATATCTTTCTCTTTTTTTAAATTTTATTCCTGTTTTTTCTCAAAATGACCCATGTATAACAAGTGATAAAAAACTTATTAAATTGTTAGCAAACGCAATGAGTGAAGAAACTTTTGAAGAGAAAACGGCAAAATTTGCTGAAGCAATGCAAAAGTTTCCTGATAATGCGGAGACTTATTTTTTGTATGCTAAATTATGTAAAAGTGAAGCTTCAATTCTTATGCGTGAGGAAAAAAACTATTCGAAAGGTGAAGCATTACAAAAAAAAGCTATTCCCTTCTATCAAAATACAGTTAAGAAATGTCCAAATTTTCATGCCGATTGCTATTATATTGTTGGTGTAACGCTTTTACAAAATGGTGATTTGAAAAATGCACTACCTTATTTTCAAAAATTTGTAGATTTCCCACAAGATGATTTTTCAAAATTGTCTGAGAATTACTTGCAACAAAAAAAAGAAATTGAATCAATTTTAGAGGACGTAGCATTTGAGAAAATAATGGTCGAAAATCCAGTTCCTTTTGTTCCGAAAAAAGTACAAATGGTCAGTTCAAACCTTGATGAATATTTTCCGATGATATCACCAGACAATGATTTGTTGTTTTTTACACGTAAAATTGACCGAAAAAATTTAGGTGACATTTCTTCGAATATTCGCGAGGAATTCAGTATTTCTTCAAGAGAAGATTCCAAAGGGCCTTTCACATCCGGCGATCCATTACCAAAACCATTTAATGATGGTAGTTTTTTTAATTATGGAACAGCAACTCTCTCTGTTGATAATAAAGAAATGATTATTTGTGCTTGCAAAGCAGAAAAAGTTTACAATCAAGATTACTTAAATTGTGATTTGTACACTACAACATATAGACGAACTGGAAAAGGAGGAAATGATTTTGAATGGACAACTTTGGTGAATATGGGACCTGCCATTAACACAAAAGATGGGTGGGAAGCACAACCTTCTTTGTCAGCCGATGGAACAATGTTGTTTTTTACATCCTTACGAAAAGGTTCACGAAATGACGATATTTTTATTTCGGAAAAACAAAAAGATGGCACTTGGAGCAAAGCAAAACCTTTTGATTTGATTAATACGGACGGAAAAGATAAGAGTCCATTTTTTCACCAAGATGGAGAGACTTTGTACTTCGTTTCTAATTCTACAAAAAAACGAAAAGGTTTGGGAGGACTGGATATATTTTACATTCGTAAAGAAGGTGAAAAATGGACAGAACCTAAAAATATTGGTTATCCCATAAATTCGAAGGAAGATGAACTTGGATTGTTTGTGTCGACTAATGGAAAAGAAGCATACTATTCGAGCATGAAAGAAGGGGATTGGGATATTTATTCCTTTGATTTATATGAAGAGGCGCGACCACAGGAAGTAGTTATTTTGAAGGGTGAATTAGTTGATGATCAAGGAAAACCAATTCAAGGAGCAGAAGTTGAAATCACTTACAACGATACAGGAGAAAAAACACAGTTTAAGGTTAATGGTGATGATGGGAAATATGCAGCTGTTGTGAAAGTTTCTCAAAAACAAGATATTACAGTAAGTATCAACAAAGATGGATATGCTTATAATGCCAAAGTAATTGAAAAAGAAACACTAGTTAAAACAGATGCTTCTGCCGTAAAAACAGGAAAATTAAAAATAGATACGGTTGAAATAGGTAAAGCATTTAGTATTGATGATATTATTTTCGAGAGTGATTCTTACGCATTAACAACCAAAAGTAAATACATCTTAAATGGTTTTTCAACTTATTTATTGAAAAATAGCCAACTAAAATTTGCAATTAATGGACACACGGATGATTTAGGAGACGATGAAAAAAACCGTCAACTTTCTCAAAATCGTTCGGATGCTGTAAAAAAATATTTGGTAGAAAAAGGAATTGACGAAGGCCGATTAATTGCCAAAGGGTTTGGAGAAACGAAGCAAAAGTTTCCAAATACGAGCGAATTAAATCGTACAAAAAATCGAAGAACAGAATTTCAAGTTATTAAATAAGATTTATTGATTCAACTTTTCTAAAATCCTTTGAACATCGTATTGTAAGTTTCTAAAGTTGAGATTTAATTGTTGTGGATCCATTTGAACCTCAGGGATTTCTTTCGCGATGTAAGCACTAAATTTCCAAACCTCAAGAATGTCAGATGTCATAACTCTAAATGGCTGATAAAGAGCATTTGACGAAATCAAAATTAAAGATTTATTTTCTTTAAAGTTATTATGAATGAACTTAAAAACAATCCCTTCGCTTTTCGTAACAACAATACAAGGGGTTCCTGTTTTTAATGTTGTCCAATCTTGAATGAATTCACCAATAACAATTGAACCAGAAGGAAGAGGAGGCATCGAATCACCATTTATTGCGAACGCACGGTGTTTGCGGTCTTTAGATAAAAATGGTAAATTGATTCGTGGTAAATCTTGTATAAATTCTTGATCAGAATAACCGCTCACATAACCTGCACGTGCTTTTTCTGGTATTAATTCTATTAATTCTTCATTGTTGCTATCAACAACAGATGTCAGTATGCGAAGATTAGATCCTTTAGCAGATTCTTTCCATTTATTTTCAAACTTTTGCCAATCTGATTCTGTAAATGACTGAAAGTCAAGTTTTACTAAATCATCAATTAATAATTCATGAAATTGACTAAAAGCAATTAAATTCTCGATATTAGGAAGTGCAACGTCATTTTCATAACCACTGTAAGTTGAACGATGCATACTTAAAGCCGTAGCAACATCCTCTTGCGATAATTTTTTACGTTTGCGGAGCGCTTTTAAATTACTTCCTACTTTCATTTGATTTAATTTTAAACAAAAGTAAAATAAATTTAAAATATAAACTAAAAAATGATTGATTTTTAATCACGAAATGGATGCTTGAAAAAAAATATTGAATTTATACTTTCAAAACAATAACTTTTTGTAAATTATAGAAACTATTTATAAGAACTTTATCCAATATCTAAAGTTAGCAAACATTGTTGGACTTGAATTTAAGGCTTTTACTGCTTATCTGAAACAGCCAATTTTATTACTATTATAAGTAATGTTACGGATTAAAAATAATCCAGTTTCAGAAACGAGTTAAAATTGTTTACAAACGAGTTTTAAATATTTACAATACAATGATTAACGACCAACGCAACGAAAAAATCAATTATTATTAGTTAATGATTGACTTTTTACCTTCTGTAGTAAATTGTTGTTTATAGAATACTTTAAAAAAAAATCTAACAAAAGAATGGTAAATAAAGAATAACTTGAAATGAGTAGTTAATCATCATTTAAATTTTGATTATTTAGCAAAATCGTTAAATTTTAGAAAAAATCAATTTTAATAATCGTTTATAATCTCAAATTAAGACTAACTTTGTTGTACGCTTAAAAAACGTTCTTTGGGGTCGACATTGGATTTGACAGCGATAGCGGTAGTCAAGTGTCAGCATGCAGAGGGTTGTGGTGAACCTCTTAAATATCTTGTCACGAACAATAATTGACAATACGTCATACGCACTTGCTGCTTAATTAGCTGAATGTTAATTGGCTTAATCTTTCCGAAGTATAGTAGGTTAGACAAGTACTTCCGATAAACTGCTGCTCATTCGGTTTATCAAACGGAGGTTCATCCCATTGGGCTAGTGAATGCGAGGTTACTAAGCATTTGCGAAATTCCAGTAGCTAAGTTGAAGGTTTGGGTGTTCTTGTCCGTCCTGCAATCGAAAACCAATCGAGAAATAAGCATGTAGAAAGCTTGAAAACTCGTCGTTTGGACGAGGGTTCGAACCCCTCCGACTCCACTCCACAGGTAAGCACACCAAAATCGGTGTGCTTTTCTTTTTTTATTTTCGATAATTAGTTCATTGGCATAAATCCCTCTGCAATCATCCATTTTTCGCGCATACGAAAAGCAGGAATCGTTTGCCTCTTGGCTTTATTGGCTGCAACGTTTGATTTGATACCACTTTGCTTTGCCCAAATTGAAAGTGGAATTATTTTTTTTGCAGTGAGGACAGTTATACGCTTATTCAATGATTCTTGCAATAGTAGCGCAAATAACTCCGTAAAACCTCCAGATTTCAACGTCGACTGGTACTGTGTAAACAGCGGATAGTACTCAGTATGTTTATTTTTATTTTGAATAATAATGGGAGGAAAGCCTAAATTCATTAACTGCAGATTTATAAGTACTCTCCCCATTCTTCCATTTCCGTCAACAAAAGGGTGAATGGTTTCAAACTCTGCGTGAAAATGCGCCACAGCATCTAAAAAATAACTGATTTTATTTTGGTTGTAATTATCAACTAGTTCTTGTATAAGTGTTGGAACAAACTGTGGATTTGCACCTAGGTGATTGCCAACACGCACCCATTCTTTGCCAACTCTAAAACGACCGGCAATATTGTCATCAATGTCGGTGAGCAAAATTTTATGCATACTTAAGATGAGTTTGGTGTTTAGCATTTTTTTGTTTTTTTCAAGCAAGGACTCGGTCAGTTTAGCTAAGTTTTTGGCTTCATATACTTCACGAACAATTACTTTTCGCTCTAAACTGCCTCCTGCAAGAATTTTTTCTGTGTCCTCCAACGAAAGGGTTGAATTTTCAATCGCGTTTGAATTATAAACCATCTCCGGAATTTCAGCAAGGGTTATTTCCTTTAATACTGTCTCATTTCCTTTGGCCAAGTTTAAATATTGCTTGTTCAGTTCCTCTATTCTATCTTTTGTAGTTTGGTTGATCATTTTATTACCTAATTATTCATCGTGAAAACATATTCAAATATACCATTTTTCACGGTAAATTGGTGCTTTAAATTATAAATTTGAAGGCTTATTTTTTGATGACTTTATAATTTCAGAATATAAATGGATAAATTATTATCAAATCCAACCGCTCATTTCTTTTGCAAAATCTTAGAAAAAAGTATACGTTTTTTGAATTTTATTTAGTCTCAAAAATCGTTTTATAAAGCATACTCAATTTGTTCAAATCCTCCAAAAAGGGGTTCGAAAAAATGTCAGTTAAGTCCACATTTAACTAAGGCCCTTTTGAAAGAAAGTGCTTTTTTTTTATGAATAAAAATAATCATTTGTAAAATGGATAAAGAGATAAAGCATCATGCAAATTAAGGATGTCAAATTTTCCTTTTCGATATGATGGAGTTATTGATAAAGAGATAAACCTTCAGACTTAATAAGCTTAAAAAAGTAATTCTAACTAGATTATATCTTTTGTTTAACTCGATAGAAAGATATAATTTTTTAATAATGTTTACTAATTTACCGAAATAAAAAATTAAATTTAATCTCTAACCTTAAATACCGATTATGAAAAATTTCATTTTGCTTTTATTTTCAGTCTCTTATTTTTCAATTAATTACGCACAACAGGTAGTTCCTGCCATTTCTTCTTGGTTGATTAATACAACTGGAGTAACAGGTAAACATTATTTAGCAGGTAATTCTACGCCAATTATAGATGCAGAATTAGCTAACATTTCAACAGTACAGTTTTCATCTAATTGGGTATACGTTACTACACAAGGAATTCCAGCTTATGTCACTGGGCCATTTACTGCAAATCCAAATTCTGTAATTACTCCAACCAATACAATATATCAAATCCCATTAAATCCAGTTAAAAATAATGGTGTATTAACAAATACTGGAGCTGGTAACATTGGCGTATTTAAAAATGGTGTTGGTTTATTTAGTTACGGTGATGGTTTTGCATATAATCCAGCAACTAATTCTGATGCACCTACGCCAAACGGGGTATGGAGGAGAGATGCTGTCAAAGCAGAAATAAATGGTTTTGATTGTTCAAAAGCGCATCCTGCAGCACAAGGAAATTATCACCATCATCAAAATCCAAGCGCCTTTAATTTGGATTTGGTTGAGCTTTCTTCTATTTGCAATTTATACACCTCAGATGGTTTGTATGTAATAAATCCAAATGAGCATTCCCCAATTTTAGGTTATTCATATGATGGATTCCCAATATATGGCGCTTATGCTTTTGCAGACACAGTAGGTGGTGGTGGTATAGTTCGAATGAAATCAAGTTATAGCTTGAGAAATATTTCAGTTAGAACTCATTACGCTAATGGAACGGATGTTGTAGATGGACCTCCGATTAGTTCGACATTCCCATTAGGCTGGTACCGCGAAGATTATGAATATATCGATCACCCATTAGACATGACCTACTTAGATGAGCATAATGGTCGTTTTTGTGTTACTCCTGAATATCCAAATGGCATATATTGTTACTTCACAACTGTTGATGAAAATCACAATTCATATTATCCCTATTCTATAGGTCCAACTTATTATGGCGTAAAGAGTGGTGGTAAAGTAATTACAATCACTGAAGTAACTGAGACCTATAATCCGCCAGTCCAAACAATTTTGGAACAAATGAAAAACGTTGAAATCAAGGTTTATCCAAATCCAAGTCAAGATATTATTGCTATTCAGTCAGCAGAAATTCTTAAGCTCGATATGCAAGCAGATCTTATAGATGCTAAAGGAAAAATTGTCGAGTCTAAATCATTTCCACAAGGAACATCGATTTGTTATTTTGACACTTCCATACTTTATAGTGGTCAATACATAATTAGAATTCATAATTCAGTTGAACAAAGGGTTTTTAAAATTGTGTTGCAATAGTCATAGTACCGAACTCGCAATATTTGGATTCTATTTACTCTCTTAAATCGTTTTCTAAAGCATACTCAATTTGTTTAAATCTTCTATAAAGGGGTTGAAAAAGTTTCCAAACATACACTACGGTAGTTTAAAAACTTTCGAAGAACTAATATTAAACTATGAATAGGAAAGTAAAAAGCATCCTTTTCAAAATAATCAGATTTATCCTTTTCATTTATCTCGAAAAAAGATATTAATGCATCTTGGATTTTTAAAAAAAGCCTGACAGACTTTAGTTTTATTATAATAAAAATCTTTTAATCGCGATAGATTTCCCCTTTCTCTGTTGCATAGAAATAACTACCAGCCTCTTCGATTTTGAAATATGGTGCATCATATGAAATACCTGATTCGTAACCAAAATCTGATTTTGTAGCCCAAAATTTTGCAGGAATAAGCTCAATAGCATCTGGCTTCAAAATCCCATTTTTCTCACCGGAGCGAAAGGAAATAAATTTATTCGAAAGTTCGTTCAAATCATCGTATTTTTTGTCATTTATTAAGACGCCTTGTTTGCTGTAAATTTGATATTTGTCACCCATTTTAGCAAAAACAAAATTAGATGCAACAAATATATTATCAAATTTCACAGGTAAAAGTAGTTTTCCAAAACGATCAGATAATCCAAATTTCCCTTCATCTTTTATTTCTCCTAGGTATTCTTTTCCATAAATTTTACCTGAATTTAGAATTACCAAGTTCGTATCAGTTGGAGTTAGAATCTCTGTGTAATTCGTAGCCAGAATTATTTTTCCATTGTGATCGAATGCTCCCCATTTTCCTCCAAATGGAATAGGAGGTCCATCAGTTTCTGTATTAAATTGACAAGTCAACGCCGCAAAAATTAAATTATTCGAAGAATAACAATCTATATAATCGTATGTAATCGGAATAAGCACCTTATTTTCGGAATTAACCAAACCATATTTTCCTCCAATTACTATTCCATATTCTCCCATTTTTGAGCCTTTACGAACTACGTAATTATGTTGAATTGCACTTACTTCGTCGTAAATTATCGGAACTTTCACTTTATTTGAATAATCAATAACTCCCCATTTTCCTCCACTAACATATGCACCCCCTTCAGAAAAGCTCAAGCCTCCTCCTTTGTTAACAATTAATTTATTTTTACCTCCACTGTAAATTTCTTGGTATTCAATTGGAATTATTTCATTGCCATTCAAATCAAGTAATCCGCAATTACCTGTTATTGAAGGTTCATCACCAGTATCGGTTTTTCTTCCACGATTCGCAACGAAACAAAGTGAATTTGATTTGTCGGATTGGTACATAGCATCTAATTTATCGAAAATCGCAGGAATCAAAATTTTTCCGGAACCATTTATTAAACCCCATTTTCCGGAATATGGAAATAAACCACCTCCAATATAATCTGCCTCTCCTCCAACATTGAAATAAAATAAATTTGGTTCCTGATAAACAGGAGTTATGAAGTTGTATTTAAAAGGGATAATCTCTTGAAGATCTTTATTAATAACAGCGTATGTACCCAATTTTACATTTTCAAAATCATTGCCTTTCGAAACAATTGCTAATCCATTCTCAAACACAGGTAGTTGATCATAAGGGCAATTATATTTTACCAAACCTTTATTTACAATTCGAAATAGAAATTCTGGAAGACCGTCTGTAGACTCTTTACCATAGGTGTTAAAACCAATAAATTCGGCACTTTCTGACATAAAATCAACTACGTATTCAGTACCTATTAATTTTTGTCCTTCATTGTTATATAAACCATTTCTGTTGCTAATTGTCACCAAATATAAACTTGGATTAGTACAAATTCTAATTTCATCGTAAAACGGAGGTAAAATAGTATTTGCATTCTCATCGATGACACCATATTTACCATTTTCCATTATGATGGCTTGATTATTTTGGTAAAGCCCTGCCTTTTCATATTCATTTCCAAACAAATCTTCTCCTGTAAACTTATCAATATATGCATACTTACCGTTTGCAAGGAGTTTCGGAACCAATGGAAACAATTCGGCAATTCTTTTTTGAGCTTCCTCTTCAAATTTCGATTTTGGAAAAAGTCGAACAAATTCTTTGTATGCCGTTCTTGTGTTAGTTTGTTTTACCTGATCAAAAGTTATTTCACAAATGATTTCATTGACTTCTTTTAAAAACTTACTATATGGATATCGGGTCTTAAAAACGTTTAAGGAAGTAATATCACGTTGCTTAATAACCTGGTCGTAATATGAGTTTTCAAAAAGCCCAAGAACTTGTTTCAAATTTCGGGAATTCGGATAATTCTTTAGAAAATCTTCGTAATCCATTAAACTTTTGGATGATTTCAGTTTTTCTAAGTCAATGTCTTCAATTTTTTGTCTTATCTCACTACAATATGAAGATTTAGGGTATTCAAGTAAATATTTCTGATATTCAGTTTTGGTATTCAATGTGACGGCGCGTTGGTATTCAATTTCATTTATTTTGTTTGCAACCAACTCCTTTCTACTGCTGTTGGGATACCTTTTTAAAAAATCATTGTACCCTTCTGTCGTATTTGTTTGCTGAGCAATCTTAAAATACAAATCTTCAATGAATGAATTAGAAATTGGAATAGAAGAGGTTCCATCGTAAATTCGATTAAATTGTTGCATTTTTTCAATGCTGTTTTGCAATTTGTATGAATTAAAAGCCACAACAGCTATAGAATCTTTTACAAATTGTGCCTTTGAAAGACATAATTTGAAATCAGTACAAATATCAGCTTGTGATTTGACTTCTAATTTTTGAGCCTCTTCAACAGCTTTTGAGTAAAAAATAAAAGCACTGTCAATGTTGTATTTATTAAAGCTCTGACTTCCTATCAGCAATGATTTCACATATAAAATAGAGGGATTTAAAGGTGTTTTAATTAACAAATTTGAAATTATCTCCTCTGCCTTATCAAATTCTTTGGATTGGATATATTCCATTGATTTATTGAGTTTCCTCTCTTGAGAGAATAAACTATTAACCATAGAGAAACATATTGTAAAAAATAAAAACCATTTCATAGAATAAGAATTAAATCGCATTAGTAATATTTTAAATTTGTAAGATGAGTGCACTAAGTATTCGAAGTGTTTAAAATTTCGCACAAAACTATCCAAATTAAAACGATTCCAATATATAATTTAAATTATTGTTTCGAAAACATTTAAAAAACAGAATCCTCTGGAACTCAATTTTCATATAGGATTCAGGAGGCATCAAGCATGTTCGAACTGTTATTGACGATTTTGCAGACCGGTGTCCAGTCGCTCGGCCATGAGACTATTTGGGATAGAACATAATTAATTTCATTGTTAAAGTATTTAAACACCCTTATCAACAAATAGCGTTAAGTTTAATTAATTGTTTAAATTTGAATATGAAAAATCTATTGCTATTATTTGTTTTGATTCCAACTTATTTTTTCTCACAAGGAACTTATCAACTAGCTGTACTCAAGTATAATGGTGGAGGAGATTATTATGCTAATCCAACAGCCTTGCCTAATTTAATCACATTCTGTAATCAAAATTTAGGTACCAACATTTCGAAAGATGTTCCTTATGTGGAAGTAGGGAGTAAAGATATTTTTCTTTATCCAATGCTTCACATGACAGGTCATGGTAACGTTGTTTTTTCTAAAGTGGAAGCTGAGAATTTAAGAAATTATCTTTTGGCTGGTGGTTTTTTACATATAGATGATAATTATGGTATGGATGAATTTATTCGGGTGGAGCTCAAGAAAGTTTTTCCAAATAGCAAATTAGTAGAGTTACCAGGCGAACACCCTGTTTTTAATCAGAAATTTAAATTCAATGGCTTGCCAAAAATTCATGAACACGATAACAAACGTCCACAAGCTTTTGGAATTATTGAAAAAGGAAGACTTCTATGTCTATACACCTATGAAACTGATCTTAGCGATGGATGGGAAGACCCCCAAGTTCACAACGATACACCAGAAAAAAGAAAGCAAGCACTACAAATGGGAGCAAACATTTTGATGTATGCTTTTATGAAGTAATATTTATAAAAACTATCTTTGAGCTATGCTTACAGTTAGAGAATTAGTTGATAAAGATGAAATGTTAAAATACATTCACGTCTTAAATGATTTATATCCTGCATTGACTTTAGAACAATATTCCAAAGAATTGGATGATATGTTACCTCACAATTACGGTCAAGTCGGTGTTTTTGAAGAAGATGAATGCCTAGGAATCAGTGGATTTTGGATAGGCAACAAATTGTGGTGCGGGAAGTACTTGGAGTTAGATAATATCGTTGTTTCTACAATGCATCGAAGTAAAGGTGTTGGGAAATTAATTTTTGATTTTTTAGCAAAAAAAGCACAAGAACACGAGTGTACAATGATGGCTTTAGATTCATATACCTCTAATTTTAAAGCACATAAATTTTTCTATAACGAAGGTTTTGCCCCTAGAGGCTTTCATTTTATAAATATATTGAAACCAGATGGGGTGAGATAGTATAGATTCTACTGTTTTAGATAAAATTTTCAACCCAGTTTAAATATTAACTTATTGATAAGAAAGGTAAATCAAAGAACTTACTAAATTTATAGTGTCTTTAACAAAAATTATATCCTATGGAAGAATACGGTAAAATACTTTTGTTTGCAATGCCTGCATTTTTAATTTTTGTACTATCAGAAAAGATTTATGGAATATGGAAAGGTAAAGATTATACGCCTTTTGATGATGCGATTTCAAGTTTGAGTTCTGGGATGAGTAATGTAGTAAAAGATGTTTTAGGATTATCAATTAATATTATAAGTTACGCTTGGTTAGTGGAGCACATCGCAATAATTCAAATTAAAGAAACGGTTTTATTGTATACAATTGCCTTCATCGTTATTGATTTTTATGGTTATTGGTCGCATCGCTTTGATCACAAAATTAATATTTTTTGGAACGAACATGCAATCCATCACAGTAGTGAAGAATTTAATTTAGCATGTGCTTTACGTCAGCCTGTTTCTGGGATTTTGAAAGTGTTTAACTTTCTATTGATTCCAGCAGCATTAGTTGGAGTGCCAGTAGAAATCATTTCAATTGTTTTGCCTTTGCATTTATTTCTGCAGTTTTGGTATCATACACGTCATATTGGAAAATTAGGTTTTTTGGAATATATAATCGTAACACCTTCTCATCATCGAGTTCATCACGCTATGAATAAAGAATATATGGATAAAAACTTGGGTCAAATTTTTATTTTTTGGGATAAACTATTTGGAACATTTCAAGTAGAATTAGATGAAGTTCCGCCGATATATGGAATTACTCGACCTTCAAAAACATGGAACCCTTTCATTATTAATTTTCAACATTTTTATTTAATTGTAAAAGACGCATGGAATGCTCCAAGAATTATAGATAAATTTCGAGTTTGGTTTATGCCAACAGGTTGGAGACCAGAAGGATTTGAGGAGAAGTATCCGGTAGAAAAAATTAATGAAGCTCATAACTTTAAAAAGTATAAAACAGAACTTCCAAAACCTTTATTTATCTGGAGTATTGTTCAATTATTTGCAACATTGACATTCATTTCTCACTTGTTTTCTTCCATCGGGGCTATAAAAATTCCAGGTGTTTTTATCTATGGCTTTTACATTCTGTTCACAATTTATTGTTTCACCGATTTAATGGACAGAAATCGTTGGAATTGGATACTTGAATTAATACGATTTGGTTTTGTAATTGGATTCTTTTTTGCCACACAATCTTGGTTTGGACTTGGGAATTTAGTTTTTGCAGGAGTAATTATTTACCAAGTAGTTTCACTTTTGTTTAGTTTTAAATACAGTCAAGTTAATACGAATACAGTGCTTGGTTAATTATTAATGGTGAATTAATTTTTGAGTGTCCGCTTTCATACCAGTAAACCTGATGCTGTTGCTAAAACCAACCTGTCAAAAAGTCGATGACCAAAATATCTCCTATTAATTTTGTAACAAAACTCGTCTAAGTAATTTTGTAAGTATTTGATTTTTACCATGTGATATGTTCCAAGTAAATTTCTTTTAGCGTTGCTTATTGCTATATGTACCCATTTTAAGTTTGTTTTAGTGACTTCTTTTGTTGATTTAAGCGTTGAATGTCCTTCTACAACAGATGAAAACCCGACATAACTTGTAC
>CALPMC020000012.1 GCA_943324565.2 Chitinophaga pinensis
ATTAAAGGAATTGAAACTAAAATTAATAACAGACCAAGAAAAAGGTTTGGATATGAAACCCCTATATTTGTAATGGAAAATTTATTGTTTAACCCAAAAGTTGCATTTGTTGCTTGAATTCAGCATTCATAAAACATCACCATTAAGAAAAATCCTAATTCGGACTTGCTTTTATCTTTTGCCATTCTTTTTCCTTGATGAAAAAGAATCAAAAAATCAAGGCTCTGAATTTCTTTTTGTTCGCAAATAACTATTATACAAATATTTACAACTCGTAGCGAACAATTTTAACTCCTTTCTGAAACTGAAATTTTTTAAAAATGTTCTTACAGAAATTTTAAAAATTAACAGTTTCAGTGCAGTAGCTAAAACCTAGAAATTCAAGGCCACTTATGTTCGCTATTATTTATTAATTAGATTTTACATTGGTTAAAGTACTGATATTCAATCTAAAATAATTCTACTACCAAATATGAATACATTTAAATTCTTAAAAATAAACCCCTCTCGCACCAAATTTATTTCCTTGGATTATCAATGCTGGAAAAGGAATTTATAAGGTGTTAGATATTTCTATACAAGACCTTATTTATAATAATTTTTCTCGAAAAACGAATATCTCTTAAATACTTTAGTGTGCTTTACTTAACTTATCATACTTACCTCATAAATAACACCATTGATTCGCTCAATGAATGAAGTTTTATAATCTTTTAAAGATTTGATAGTAGAGATAGTGAACTTTTTTATAAATAAACGGAGAAATGAAGTGCTATAAATTTACCCCGAAATAAAATTTCGTAAAAGTGTTAAGCCCGCTTCATGACTTTTTTCAGGGTGATATTGTACTCCTGTGATGTTTTCTTTTTCAACTGCTGAAACAAATTCATAGTCATAAATTGTGGTATGCAAAATAGCTGATTTTTCAGAACAAATAAAATGAAATGAATGTACAAAATAAAAGAATTCTTCATCAGATATACCGCCATTGATTGAGCTTTCTTTTTGCTTTTGAATTGAATTCCATCCAGTATGTGGAACTTTATACTTAAACGAATCCGATACCGTAAATGGAATAACCTCTGCGTCAAACCAGCCTAATCCCTGAGTGTTTCCCTCTTTACTCGAACGAGCCATTAATTGCATTCCTAGACAAATCCCTAAAACGGGAGTTTTTTTCACTAAAACAGCTTCATTCAGTGATTCAATGAGATTTAATTCTTTTAGGTTACGCATTGCTTTTCCAAAATGCCCAACCCCTGGAAGAATAATCCGATCAGCACTCAAGATATCTTCAGCTTTCGAGGAGATGATAAACGAAAAACCTAGTAGTTTCATTTTTCTACCAATAGAATGAATGTTCCCCATTCCATAATCTACAATTATAATTTTCACGTTGTAAAGGTACTTGCTAATTTATTATCATGCAATACACTTAGAAATTTTATAAGTGTTTGAATATCTTGAGTATCGGTAATTCAAACTTTGGTAAAACACCGTTAATTAATTAGAAACACTATTTTTTAAACTATGATAATTCTATGCAAAAAAGGGAAGTGGATTGCTATTAAGAGGTAAAATTGTATGTATATTTTTACCCTGTGATTTAACTACTAGTTTCCTCCCATCAGTTTTTAACGTGAAAGCCCTTTATGCCATAAAAATATACCTTTTTAAACTAAGTCTTCAAATAAATTTTGAACGTTTAAACAATCGAACTCTTGTTATTAAATTCGTTTTAATAGCTACACAATAACGTTTGAAATATTCATTATTTTTATTAGTTTTACCAAAACAAATCAAGAATATGTATCGTCCTAGAATCATACCCGTACTTCTTTTAAAAAATTTGGGTTTGGTTAAATCTATCCGTTTTAAGGACTATAAATATATTGGCGATCCAATCAATGCAGTAAAAATATTTAATGAGCTAAATGCCGACGAATTGGTGTTTTTAGATACTGAAGCAACTAAGCAAAATAGATTAATTTCCATAGATTTTGTGCGAGATGTGGGAGAGGAAGCAAATATGCCTTTTGCAGTTGGTGGTGGAGTTTCATCCTTGGTAGATATTCAAAAATTAATTCAAGCAGGAGCTGAAAAGGTGATTATTAATTCAGCAGCTTTGAATCCCCGTTTTATTGAAGAAGCAACAAAAGAGTTTGGATCTTCCACTATATCAGTCTGTATTGATTACAAAAAGAAATTATTTGGAGGAATAAAAACTTGGATTCATTCGGGTGTGAAAAGTACGAATTTTTCACCAACTGAGTTCGCCCGAATGATGCAGGATGCAGGTGCGGGCGAAATAATATTACAATCAATTGAAAGAGATGGAACAATGGTTGGTTATGACTTAGACTTACTAAAATCAATCTCCCAATCTGTTACAATTCCCGTTGTTGCTTTAGGTGGCGCAGGAAAAATGGAGCATCTTTCTCTTGCAATGAATGAAGCTTGCATGAATGGTTTAGGAGCAGGTAGTATGTTTGTCTACCAAGGATCAAATCAAGCTGTATTAATTAGTTATCCTGATAAGAAGGAAAAACAAGAGGTTTATAGCTAATAAAGTGGTTAAAAGAAATGGAATATATTTATGAAAACTTAGGTATTTCACTAACTCAATTCAAATCCATTATTGGTCTGAGGATTTCCTAATGATGAAAAATAGTTAGAATATAATTACGATACCTATAGTAACTTATTTAAAAAAGAAAAATTAAGTAGTTTTTAAAAGCCTGCTAAGGTATTCAATACTAGTTCCTTTAAAATTACAATTTCATATTTTGGGCAAGTGTAATTGAGTGTTAATTTGGAAAATGCAATACTCTTTCTATTTTTAGAATTTACAAATCCTGAATAAGCATTAAACGCATTAACTTTTCTCTCTTTGGTTTAGATTTATTAAACATTTTTCCTACTTCTTCTTAAAAATACAATCCTCTCGCACCAAATTTATTTCCTTGAAGTATCAATGCTGGAAAAGGAATTTTAAGGTAATTCAGCTGGCTAAAAACAGTTTTTAAAAAGTGATTTTTCACTGGAATGCGGGAGAAATCAATATCCATCGAAAGTAAAAATTCCCTCCTTGAGTGATAGTTTAAGTAGGTTTCTTCACTACCAACAATTTTTTGGTCAGCGCTGTAGCCTAAACTAAAACACAACCATTTTGGAAATTTATTATCGCCCATTGTGCCTGGTGAAAAACTCAACCAATAGGTTTGACCGTTGTAATCTTTCAGTAATTGTTCTGCAAATGTACTTCCGAGAATTTCAGGACGTAAGGCAGCATACTCTGTTGGATGAAAGGAGAACTTTGGTACAATAATTTGCTGTTTAAACAAGCGTTCTTGTCCCCAAAATAAAGCGGAACCACTCACATTCGCCAACATATCATAAGCAGAAAATCCCCATTCGTCGGAAAACCCGTCTAACACTTCGAGAAAAGTAAGATAACTCAAACCTACACCTACACCTACCCAATCTGCATTTTTAGGTTTCATTCCTCCCCATCGATAGAGTTGTGAAATATTCTTCGAAATCTGATAAGTTGTAAACGTGTGTCCTGCTTTGTCCATTTGTAGCCAATTCCCACCATCATTAAAGAAATGAAAATCTGTCCACGGGTTGTTGTACCAAACTTGCTGTAAACCAATCAAACTTCCCGCATAACCAACACCAATAATCGAAGAACTGGTAATAATTCGCGCTTTGTTCAAACTATCTGACGGTTTCCAAAAATTGCTTTGTGCCATTAAATAGCTGGGAAACAAAAAAAGAAACAAAAGTTTTGATGCAAATTTCACATCTCGAAATTAAGGAAATAAATTAAAGATTGAGATTTAACAACTGAAGGTTGGTTGTGAAACACCTTCCTAGATTTCTTTAGAAGAAAGTTCTTTATTCTTACAAATCGGTAATCCAAATTACTGCTTTCATCCCTCAAAATAAGCTAAATCAATGACTGTATAGAAATTATCAATATTATGTAACATTCCATAGGCTGTATCTTCGTACTTTACCAATTATTAATTAATTTCTAAATTATGAAACAGTTATTTTTAGTGCTTTTCTTGGGGCAAATCCCTTTGATTTACGCACAAGATTCTGCCCAAAGTTCAGGTAAATGTCCGATGGGACACGGCGTTGCTTCAGGTGCGCAAACAGCAGTTAGCAACACTCCAACTTCTACAAGCGTTTCCGATACGGGCGTGAAAAAAGAAGGAATGAACGGAACTAACAACAATGACTGGTGGCCAAATCAATTGAATTTGTCAGTGCTACGTCAACATTCTGAACTTTCCGATCCAATGGGTTCTAACTTCAATTATGCAAAAGAATTCCAAAGTTTGGACTATGAAGCCTTGAAAAAAGATATTCGTGCACTAATGACGCAATCTCAAGATTGGTGGCCTGCGGATTTCGGACATTACGGTCCATTTTTTATTCGAATGGCGTGGCACAGTGCTGGAACGTACCGAACAGGTGATGGTCGTGGTGGTTCTCGTGCGGGTCAACAACGCTTTGCACCTTTGAATAGCTGGCCTGATAACACCAATTTAGATAAAGCAAGAAGATTACTTTGGCCGATTAAACAGAAATACGGAAAGAAAATTTCTTGGGCAGATTTAATGATTTTGACAGGAAACGTTGCGCTTGAAGATATGGGATTCAAAACGTTTGGTTTCGCAGGTGGACGCGAAGATGTTTGGGAGCCAGAATCAAATGTATATTGGGGAAAAGAAAAAAAATGGTTAGATGACCAACGTTACGCTGAAGGTCGTAAATTGGAAAATCCCTTGGCTGCCGTTCAAATGGGATTGATTTATGTGAATCCTGAAGGTCCAAACGGAAACCCAGACCCTGTTGCAGCAGCGAAAGATATTCGTGAGACTTTTGGCAGAATGGGAATGAACGACGAAGAAACAGTGGCTTTAATTGCGGGTGGACATACATTTGGAAAAACACACGGAGCAGGTCCAGCAACAAACGTTGGTGCGGAACCAGAAGCAGCTCCAATCGAAGAACAAGGATTTGGTTGGAAAAGCACTTATGGAACTGGAAAAGGTAAAGATGCCATCACTTCAGGATTGGAAGTTACTTGGACCTCAACACCTACTAAATGGGGAAATGGCTACTTTACTAATCTTTTCACTTACGAGTGGGAGTTAACGAAAAGTCCTGCAGGCGCAAATCAATGGGTTGCAAAAGATGGACTGAAAACAATTCCTGATGCTTTTGATGCCAACAAAAAACAATTACCAACAATGCTTACAACCGATTTATCTATGCGTTTTGACCCTGTTTATGGAGCAATTTCAAAACGTTTTATGGAAAATCCAGATCAATTTGCTGCTGCTTTTGCACGTGCTTGGTTCAAATTAACGCACCGCGATATGGGTCCTAGCTCTTTGTATTTAGGTCCTGAAGTACCGAAAGAAGAGTTGATTTGGCAAGACCCAATTCCAGCTTTAAATCACACTTTAATCGATACAAAAGACATTACAGCATTGAAAGCTGAAATTTTAAAATCAGGTTTGTCAATCAGCGAGCTAATCGAAACAGCTTGGGCTTCAGCTTCTACTTTTAGAGGTTCGGATAAAAGAGGTGGAGCAAACGGCGCAAGAATCGCACTTTTACCACAAAGAAATTGGGAGGTGAACAATCCACAACAATTAAATAAAGTATTGACTGCTTTAGAAAAAATTCAAAAGAACTTCAATGCAAAAGCTACTAACGGCAAAAAAGTTTCATTAGCAGATTTAATAGTTTTGGCTGGAAACACTGGTGTTGAAGTAGCTGCAAAAAATGCTGGTTTCCCAATTGCAGTTCCGTTCACACCGGGAAGAATGGACGCTTCTCAGGCACAAACAGATGTTAATTCAATGGCTGTTTTGGAACCAATTGCGGACGGATTTAGAAATTACACAAAAGCACAATACACCGTTCCAACGGAAGAATTGTTGATTGACAAAGCACAATTATTAACGCTTTCTACTCCTGAAATGACTGTTTTAGTTGGAGGGATGCGCGTGTTAAACACCAATTTCGACAATTCAACAAAAGGTGTTTTTACAGCAAATCAAGATAAATTAACGAATGACTTCTTCTTGAATTTACTAGATATGAATGTGGTTTGGAAAGCAACAAACGACACGAAAGAAGTTTTTGAAGGAAAAGACCGAACTACAGGTAACGTTAAATGGACAGCATCTCGTGCGGATTTAATTTTTGGTTCAAATTCTGAATTGCGCGCTATAGCAGAAGTATATGCAAGTGATGACGCAAAAGAAAAATTTGTGAAAGATTTTATCGCTGCTTGGACAAAAGTGATGGAATTGGATCGTTTTGATGTGAAGAAATAAAAGTATTTCATAACAACTTTTAATAAACGGCTGGAGTTTTCTCCAGTCGTTTTTCTTTGTACCCTCTTTTTTCTAAGGTATATTTGCACTTCAAATTAATCAATCCCTATTGATGACAAAACTATCCGACAAAACTATCCAGATTTTAATTATCGTAATCGGAAGTTTTCTATTCATTCCTTTTATTGGTCAAAGTCATTTATTTGATTGGGACGAAATAAATTTTGCGGAAGCGGCTCGCGAAATGTTGGTCACCAATGATTGGCTAACAGTTCAAATCAACTATTTACCTTTTTGGGAAAAACCACCTTTGTTTATTTGGATGCAAGCGCTTTCAATGAAGGTTTTTGGAATCAATGAATTTGCTGCTCGCTTCCCAAATGCCATTTGTGGAATTCTGACTTTATTGGTGCTTTTTCGTTTGGGACGTTCGATTTTAAATTCAAAACTTGGACTCCTTTGGGCTTTACTTTACGCTTGTTCAATTCTACCATTTATCTATTTCAAATCAGGAATTATCGACCCATGGTTTAATCTGTTTATCTTTCTTGGAATCTATAACATTTCAGCTTTTACACGCTCAACCGACAAGCTTCATCGCTACCGATTCGTTGGACTTTCAGCCTTGTTTATTGGTCTAGCCGTTTTATCTAAAGGTCCAGTTGCTTTGTTAGTTTTTGGTTTGGTAACAGTGATTTATTTCATTGTCAAAAAGTTCAAATTGAAATTTAATTTGGGGCACGTAATATTGTTCTTAATTATTTCTCTTTTCGTCGGTGGATTTTGGTTCATTCTTCAAATGCTCAATGGAAACCTCGAAATTATAAAAGACTTTTTTGTCTATCAAGTTCGCCTTTTTCAAACGGAAGATGCTGGACACGGCGGCTTTTTATTTTATCATTTTGTTGTACTTTTTATTGGCGTTTTTCCCGCTTCGATTTATGCCTTTTTATATTTCAATCGCTTCCCAAAAGACGAACGACTTGTTTTCTTTGAATTTAAAACGTGGATGGTAATTTTACTTTGGACGGTTTTAATTTTGTTTACAATCGTAAAAACGAAAATCATTCATTATTCCTCTTTAGCTTATTTCCCGCTTACTTTCATAGCCGCTTTTTACATTTACAAACTTCTAGAACAAAAAGAATCGCTGCCGAAATGGATTAAAACGATGTTGCTTTCACTTGGTTTCGTTTGGTCTTTGATTGTAGTTGCCTTGCAATTTGTGGCAATGAACAAAGAAAAAATTACCGAAATGAATGTAATAAAAGATGATTTTGCTGTTGGAAATTTACAGGCTACAGTTCATTGGACCGGTTTTGAATTTTTGATTGGTGCTTTGTTTTTCGTAGCCTTACTATTTATTTTTCTTTCCAATCGATTTACCGCACAAAATCAGATTATTTCTTCGTTGATTGCGACACTTTTATTCATTTATTCAACAGTTGTGGTGATTGTTCCAAAAGTCGAAAGTTTTACACAAAATGCTGCGATTGAATTTTATAAAAGTCGTCAGAATGAAGATTGCTACGTAAAAACTGTTGGTTTTAAAAGTTATGCAGATTTATTTTACACAGCCAAAAAGCCGACCAAAAACTTAAATTCAAACCTAGAAGATTGGTTGATATTTGGTGCGATTGATAAACCTGTTTACTTCGTGATGAAAAACACGAGAAGTGAAGAATTTACAAGAAACTTTCCGCACATAAAACGAATTCGTGAAAAAAATGGATTTGTATTTTTCAAAAGGGATATTAAATAGTCACTTTTAAATTGGTTTGTGTTGTAAATCCAAAATTTTAATATGAAGAACAGAAAAAAATCAATAAACACGTAGTATGATTTTTGAAACTTTCATTGATAACTTAGCTTTAGAATGGCTTTAACATTTTTTTCAGCTTTAATTTATTTTGCAACCTATACACAATGTAGATTTTACTTATCGAATTTATAAATGGTTATTTTTAAATGAAATAAGATTGATTTTAAAAATGTAATCATTCTCAAATCTAAAACAATAATTTTAAGGTATAAATTTGTTTAACAAAAAAATTAAATTGAACTTAAAAGAGCCCTTAATTGAATCGAGAATTCATAGATTTAATGTTTACATTCAATGAATCTAAGTTTTTTAATTTCGTGCTCGATTAATCAACAAATTAAAGTTGTAATATGAAAAGATTAAATCTAATTGTAATGAATGCTTTTTTTCTTACCACCTTTTTGGTTTCAGCTCAAAGCATTAATTACCAAGTTCGAATTATTGAATTAAGAGCAAGGGCAGATAACAATGATGGGGGTGGAGTTTCTGGTTCTCAAGACCCTACTTGGTATGTTTGGGTTAATGATAATGGTACAACTGGAACATCTTACGGTTCAACTTGGCAAGCAACAGGATGTATACATGCAACAAATCAGTTCAACGCTTGGTGGTTTGGTGGTGCAATACCTTATAATTTCACAAATGTGATTAATTCAAATACTACAATTTTAAACACAGAAATGGAAGGATGGGAAGAGGACTGCAGTAATACATGCAACTTTGATTCTAATGGTTCAATTTTTGGTCCTTGTATTGGAAATGCAGATGATGCAAGAGATGTTCGTGCTGCAGCAGGTTCTATAAATTTTAGAAACGACCCTCCTTGTCAATGGAATTCTTATATCGTAACAAATAATAGATACGATGCAAAAATTGAAATTAACTGGCAGTTTGTTGATCCAATTACACCTGGTGTTATTGCTGGTGATCAGATTGTTTGTGGTGGTGGAGACCCAACTTTATTAACATCAACTTCAACCCCAAATCCAACTCATCCTTCATTTACTTATCAATGGCAAGTAGACGCTGGTTGCACTGGGAACTTCGTTAACATTAATGGTGCAAATACTGCAAGCTACGATCCTTTGTTAGGTATTGCTCAAACTTCTTGTTTTAGAAGAGTTTTAAAAACACTTTCCTGTGGTGATTTTAATTCAAATACTATAACTATAACTGTTGAAAATGCTTCAATCGACCCAACAGGTGCAAGCGCTTCTGTTCCAACTTTGTGCGCAGGGGCATCTACGACTTTGAGTTTACAAGGAGGATCACTTGGTGCTGGTGCTCAATATGTATGGTATGAAGGGGGTTGTGGATCTGGAACTTCAATTGGAACGGGGTCAACACTAACCGTTTCACCAACTACTTCAACACAGTATTTTGCGAGAATAGAAAGTACCTGTTCCCAAGGTTCCTGTGTAAGTGTTTCTGTAACAGTTAATCAGAGTTCAACAGAACCAACAGCAATAATTCCTTCCGCAACACAAGTTTGTCCAGGTCAAAATTTAACACTTTCAGTTCAAGGTGGAAATTTAGCAGCAGGTAATTCTTGGGTATGGTACAGTGGAACTTGTGGTGGTCAAAATGTAGGAACAGGGAGTATTGTAAGTATAAATCCAACAGCATCAGGCACTTATTATGTAAGAGCAGAAGGAGCTTGTGGAAATACAAATTGTCAATCTATAAGTGTAACAGTTGGTGCAACTTCTACAATTCCTACTTCGGTGGCAGCTTCTCAAAATAATATTTGCCCTGGAGCAAGTTCTATTTTAACATTGAATGGTGGAATCTTACAAAATAATGATGTTTGGGTTTGGTACACAGGTGCATGTGGTGCAGTACCAGTTGGTGTTGGGACAACTCTAAGTGTTACGCCAACTACAACGACAACCTATTATGTTAGAGCTGTTGGAGATTGCGGTGCTTCACTTTGTCAGTCAGTTACTGTTGATGTTCAATCAGGATCAATAGCGCCGGAATCTATTTTAACCTCTGATAATAATTTTTGTAAAGGAGCAAGTGTTTCTTTAAGTGTTTTTGGTGGAAGTTTAGAAAATGGAGCAACATGGACTTGGTACGAAAGTACTTGTAGTGGAACACCTATAGGAACTGGAAACTTAATTACTTTAACACCAACAAGTAGTAATTCTTATTTTGTTAGATCTGAAGGTGGAACATGTGGCAATACAGATTGTGCTTCAATTTTTATTAACGTTCAAAATACGTATGCTTACATTGTTCCATTTGATACGATTTGTGGTTTACAAGCTCCATTTTTATTAACTGGAGGTTTACCAACTGGTGGTGTTTACAGTGGAAATGGAGTAATCAATAATCAATTTTTCTCAACACAAGCTGGAGTTGGAACAACAAAAATTTACTACACATTTACTGGTGATAATGGTTGTGCGGTAACTGATAGTACAAACCTGACAATTGTTGCAAGTCAACTTAGTGGAACAGCTCAAGTTAATGTAAATGAATGTAGTGATGGTGGGGTTTCAATACTTGTTTCTCCGAGCGGAAGTTTATCTGGAGATTATACCTTCACATGGAATACTAACCAAATTGCTAATCCGTTGAGAAATATTCCAGCTGGTGTTTATTCAGTTACAATTGGTGAAGGTTCAGGATGTACTTTCTTTATCGATAGTTTAATTGTAGATGAAACATTACTTTGTTTTGATATTCCAAATACGTTTTCACCTAATGGAGATGGAACAAACGACACTTGGAACGTGAACAGTAGCAATATCGGAATTATAAAAACAGTGAGCATTTTTTCTAAATGGGGACAAGTGGTTTATGAAGCAAGTGAAGTGTCTCAATTCCAATGGGATGGAACTTATAAATCAGAAGCTTTACCACCGGGAACATATTATTACATAATGGAAATTGATAATCTAGACTACGGCAAACAATCAGGTCCAATCACTATAGTTCGTTAATTCAAAAACAAAGAAAATGAAATCATTTATCACACTAATAATGGCTGTTTTTGCATTGAATGTTTACAGTCAACAAATCGCACTTTCAAGTCAATACATGCTAAACGATTTAACAATCAATCCTGCAGCAACTGGTTTAAAAGGATATACAACTTTAGGTGTTTCTTTCAGAAGACAATGGGTAGGAATAGATCAAGCACCTGTAACTCAAACTCTTTTCGGTCAAGGAAATCTAAAATATGATTTTAGCGTTGGTGGAACAATATATAATGATGCGACTGGACCTACAAGAAGAACAGGAATTAGTCCAAATTTGGCTTATATGTTAAAATTGAATGAAGAATACGCACTTTCGTTCGGACTTGGAGTTTCTTTGACACAATTTTATTTAGACAGAGATAGAATGAAAACGGAAGTTCCAGATGATAATGCTGTAGCTATGAATTCAAATAATCGTCTAACTCCTGATGCGAATGCAGGAATCGTATTAACTTCAAAAAATCTTTTTGTTGGTGTTTCATCTTGGCATTTAATTCAATCAAGAAAGGACTTATTTGATATTGAAGATAATGTTGCTAACAGATTGGAAAGAACATATTATTTAATGGCGGGTTATACTTTTGAGGCTGGTGATAAATTAGAAATTACACCAAGCACTTTATTTAGAATGATGGGTAATGCTCCATTTACTTTCGATTTTAATGCAAGCGCAACCTATGATAAAACCTATTGGGGTGGAATTTCATACCGTTTCAAAGACGCAATTACATTAATGGCTGGAGTGCGCTTAGGGCCAGTAAAATTTGGTTATTCTTACGATATTAATATCAGTGCACTTTCAGATTATAATGCCGGAACACATGAACTTTTTTTAGGGGTTGATATAACAAATGGCCGAAAAAGTTCATGGAAAAAAAGAAAGAGAGTTTATTCTACCTTTTCCAATTTCTAGGAAGAATATTAAAGGTTTTATTCAGAAAAGTCTCTAATTCATTTTATTTAAATTTTTCTCTAAAACACACTATATGTAATTGGATTTATGTGATTCTGAACTTAAATTCTAAAATTTAACTGAGTTTTACAAGGAATTTTTAACCACATAAATTGAAGAATTATTGCTAATTCAGGTGACTAATAACCTGAGTTCGATTATTAAAATTGGATTCAGACCGCTCAGAAACAATGAGTTACTAATAACACTTTTGAAAATGTATCGGGATACATTGATAAAGGGTTATGAAGTAAATCGTTGTTTATCAGCGGAATAATTAATCTCTTTGTATAAAAACCAGTTATCCATCGTTGTTCCCTCTTGATTTAGCCCGCTAAATCTTCAAGTGAACGCCTTGACTAACAGATTTTTATGACAATCTGAATTCCGATTTTACTATCTAAGATCAATACTTCTCAAACCAAACTTTTTCAAAGAATTTCTTTGGACGGTCAGAGTGCATATATTTATTGCCACCATAGGTTTTAATGACTGCAAAATAGCCTTCACTAATTTGAATTTGAACCCAGCTTAAACCTTCAGGATAAGTATCGGATAAACCTACGAATAACTCTGTTCCGTCATCAAGGGTTTTGCGACTATAAGGTGAATTTGGCGGACTTGCAATATAAATGGCGGCCATTTCCTCAAAACTTAAACTTTCATCATAAGGTATAACCTCCACTTCGTAGGTATTTCCTTGACCAAAATCACAGTATTTTAAAAGCAAACTTCCGTCTTCTCTTCTCTTCGAAAAAGGTTTACCTGGAAAATTGGCTATAATTCCAGACGTTTCGTCATTAAAGACATAGTTTCGTTTCGATTTAACTGATTTTTTTACAGGAATTGCAATTTCTGAAATCGTCCACAAAACGGGACGCAAACGATAACCTTTCGAACGCAATAAATTGATAATTCCTTCCGATCCAGCTAAATGTCCAGCACCAACAGCACAAAATAAACTCGTTTTGGACTTTAAAACAGAATCCACTTTATTCGACATTGCAATGTTGCGTTTGACAATCAATTTACTGTACAAATCCTTTTGAGTGGACATATTTACACGCATAAAACGATCAATTGCGTTGATATCACCTTGCAAATACAAGTCGATTAACTTTTCTTGCGTGAAGTTTGAAAATTGAGTATTGACTAAATTTCGTTGCGTAATCGGAATATCAAGACTAAGTTCCATTTGATTTTTAATCGTTTCTATAGCTAAAAATCGTTTACCAGCGTTGAAGCAATATTCCTGAAAATAAGCATCTAAAAACTGCGGCATACCATCTTCCGATCCGAAGTATGTTGTCGATGCTTCGTTGCTTGCAGTGTAGGGCAAACCATTTTTATCGTACAAAGTATTGGAAGTTGATTTGCGCGTATCTAATTCTTCAAAAAGTGAAAAAATATCTGTCTCGAGTACAATCATATTCACTTTTTCAAGTGCCACATATAAACTATCCGCGAGGTTGAATAAGGCTTTGTTGTTAGAATGAAGCGTTCCGAAGATATATGATTTTTCCTTTAACCCATTCCCAGAAATTTCCCATAACAATTCTTTTTCACGATTTACAATTTGAGCTTGCGACCAATTCGTAAAAAAAAATAACAAGAAAAATAAAACGCCTTGCTTCATAAGTTGCCCAAAGTTACTTGATATTATTATAAAATTGCTTGTCAAACAAAAAAATGCATTGAATTAAACCAAGAGATGTTTTGAACAAGGTACATAGTTAAACCTTAAAACATCCATATTTACAAAAACGTATAATTAATCCCATTCATAGATTTTTGTGATTTGAGAAAATTAAAATCAAAGTGTTTTTAAAGAATTACAATAATGAGCTATTATTATTCATCCTTTTGAAGTTAAAAGTAACTGTTGAAAGCAAGAAATTAATCCTGTTGCTGACTAGTTTTTCTGTAAAAATTCATGAACCCAAGCAAAACATTACAGCAAAATGAAAAAAAGTCAGGTAATTAAGCTATGATTACCCTTTCAAACTAAAATTCCCTTAGTGAAATTTCAATAAGGGAATTTTTTGTAGGTTAATATTTTTAATTATTGTTTCAATATTTTGGTAGTGTAAATTAAAGTGCCGTCTGATTTCGATGCTTGTAAAATGTATATTCCAGAGGGCGTTCCATCTAAAGTTGCACTTGTATTTGTATTTCCTTTTTGGATTTCAAATTTAGCAACTTTTTGACCAATCAAATTAATTAGCTCAATATTTACATTTTCTTCAAATTCGTCTGAAACTTGAACACTTATGATGTCATTTATTGGATTTGGGAAAACAATAACTTCAACTACATTCTCGTTAATTACTTGAACAGATGAAGCTTCTGACATTCTAGTGCTAATATTGCATGAATTAACAGCTAAACTCCTTGCATTACCTGTTTTACAATTATTAGATGCTTTAACTGTAATACTACCAGTAACAGATGAAGCAATAACATTCACTGTTATAGCGTTTGTTCCTTGACCAGCAGTTATTTCCATACCTGTCGGAACAGTCCAAGTATATGAAACTGCTTGGGCTACCGTGGCACAAGTATATGTTACAGTACCACATGGAGTAATTGAACCAGTTATTGATGTTGGAGTTAATGGTGTATTTGATAATGCTAAAGTTTTTGCAACACTCGATGAACATGCATTATTTGCAATCACAGATAAGGTTCCAGATGAAAACGAACTTGATACTTCTAAAGTAACTGATGTTGTTCCTTGACCTGAAACAATTGTTGTTCCAGTTGGTGCTGTCCAAGTATAACTAGATGCCCCTGCAACTGCTGCGATTGTGAATACTGGGTTGCTTACTCCACTAGGGCAGAGATTATTTGTTGTTCCAGTTATTGAACCTGGTGTAATTGGAATTGATGAAAGTGCTAAAGTTTTAGCAGTACTTGATCCACAGGAATTATTAGCAACCACACTTAAGTTTCCTGAAACAAAATTACTTGTAATATTAAGAGTAATTGAGTTTGTTCCTTGACCAGAGACAATTGTTGTCCCAGAAGGTGCAGTCCATGTATAACTTAATGCTCCCGTTACTGTAGCAATGCTATAAGTTGGATTGTTTACACCATTTGTACAAAGATTATTAGTTGTTCCAGTAATCGTTCCTGGTGCTGTAGGAATTGAAGATAAAGCTAAAATTTTAGCTGCACTAGAACCACATGTATTATTTGCGATTACACTTAAGTTTCCAGAAACAAAACCGCTTGTGATATTAAGGGTTATTGAAGTTGTTCCTTGACCAGAAATAATAGTTGCACCTTCTGGCGCCGTCCATGTATAACTTGAAGCACCTGTAACAGCAGAAATAGAATAAGAGGGATTATTAACTGCGTTTGTACAAAGATTATTTGTCTGACCAGTTATTGTTCCAATTGTATTTGGAATTGAACGAATGGAAATAACTCTAACGGTACTGGTACCACATTGATTATTAGAAGTTACACTAATGTTTCCAGCTGTAAAGTTAGGTTGAAAACTTAGAACTATTGAATTTGTTCCTTGTCCAGATTGAATGGTTGTTCCAGTTGGGATTGACCAAGTGTAACTGGAAGCACCCGTTTGTTCTGATACTGAATAGGTTGAAACAGGTGTTTGTGTTGAACATAAACCAATCGTGGCTCCTGAAATTGAACCTAATTGGGATAATGTAGATCGAATTGATAGTGTACTTGGTGAACTGCTACCACAAATATTATTTGCAACAACACTTAAATTCCCAATTGAAAAACCGTCTAATATGCTTAATTCTATTGAGTTAGTACCTTGTCCAGAAACTATTGATGTCCCAGCTGGAGCTGTCCATGAATAACTTGTTGCACCAGCAACAGCAGATATAGTATAAGTAGCAGAAGAAATTCCTTGTGTACACAAACCTATCGAAGGTCCTGAAATCACTCCAGGTTGAGCTAAGGATGACCGTATCGCCAAAGTTCTTGCTATACTGCTTCCACATAAAGTGTTAGCAACAACACTTAAGTTTCCAGATGAAAAACCTTCTTGAACTGTTAATTCAATAGAGTTGGTACCTTGTCCTGATTGAATTGTAGTTCCAATTGGTGATGTCCAAGTATAGCTTATTGCACCAGCTTGAGCAGGTATTGAATAAGTAGCAGTTGAAATACCATTTTGACACAAACCAACAGCTGTTCCTGTAATTAATCCTGGTTGAGCTAAAACAGAACGAAGAATTACTATTCTTTGAGCGCTACTTCCACATACATTTTCTGTTATAAGCCTTAAATAACCAAAAGAAAAAGTTTCAGAAATACTTAATTGTATTGTACTTGAACCTTGACCAGAAATTATGCTTGTTCCATCAGGTGCAGTCCAAATGTAATTGGTAATTCCAGGAACTATTGCAGCATCAAATACTGCTAATGAAAGTCCTTGCGAGCACAAACCAGTCGTTTGACCAACGGGGGTTAATGGGGTGTAAAAAACAGAGCGAATGTATTTAAGTTTAAATTCACTTGTATCACAAAAATTTAATGCTCGAACGGAAAGATTACCTTCTGTGAAATTTGATAAAATATTCAAAGTGATGGTTGTTGTTCCTTGCCCAGATACAATTTCTGCACCTTGAGGAACAGTCCATTCATAATTTGTAGCGCCAAATACGGCCTCAATCGAAAAGGTTGGATTAGTAATTCCATTTAAGCAAAGCCCTATTGCCGTTCCCGTAATTTCAGCAGGCGTTTCAATAATACAATTTTCTAAGATGGTTAAATTTAAAACAGTTTCAAGGCAATTAGCAACATGTGTATAAACTCCAGAAGTAGTATAGGTCTGTCCTGTTAATGACCAAGTATATGTAAAATAAGCAGTTATCGCTGTATCTTTAGTGATAGAAGGGTTTACAACTAGTGACTGATTTATTGTTGTTGCACAAACCTCCGGATTTGGAGTAAATGTATAGGTTGTTGTATTCTCATTATTAAGAGCTGGAGACCAAGAACCTACTATTCCATTCAAAGATGTTGAAGGTAATGGATCTATACTTGTTCCTGAACATACAGCAGTAAAAGCATCAAAATTAGTCTCAATCCTTGGATTAACGTTAACTGTCATTGTTATAATATTTGCACAAGTACCAAGTGATGGTGTAAATGTATAAGTTGTTGTTTCTGTAAAGTTTAATTCGGGCGACCATGAACCCGATATCCCATTCTCAGAAATTGTTGGTAATGAAAATGAGTCACCTGAGCATATAGGAGCTATTTGAGAAAATAAAGGCGTAATAAGTGGGTTAACAATTATAGTTGTTGTATTTGTCAATGCACATAAACCCGCATTTGGAGTGAATGTATATGTTGTTGTCTCACTATTATTTAATGTTGGCGACCAAGTACCTACAATATTATTTGTAGATGTTGTTGGTAAAGCAGTCATTGTACTTCCCGAACAAACATCACTTATTGGATTAAACGTTGGTGTAACTTTAGCATTTACAGTAATTGCTTTTGTTGCAACATTAGCGCAAAGTCCAGCCGTGGGTGTAAATGTATAGTTGGTTGTAGTATTTGTTGTAACGGTATTGTTAAATGTGGGTGACCACGTTCCTGTGACATTATTATTAGAAGTAGTTGGTAATGTTAAAGCCGTTTCTGAACAAATTGAGGTAGGTAAAGTAAAGGTAGGGTTAAACTTAGTTTTAGATAGTATTAGACTAGTTGTATTTCTTGAGCCAATAACGGCTGGTGTTGTAGCTCCAGAAACTACATACACTACACGCACTCTATATTGTGTACTAGCGGAAATAGTGGTCGGGACTGTGACTGTAATTGACCCTGTATATGTACCACTAATAGGACTTGTTATTTGCAAAGAACCAATTGTTGCTGGTGTAGAATTAAAACTTCCAGTAGTAGTACTTAGCTGAACTCTAAAAAAGTCGTTTTGATTAAAATTCCCTGTAGCTACAAATGGAACAACCATCGTATTTCCAAGACAAACTAAATAAGGGGATACTGTGCCTGTTGTTATGCTTTGCCCGTATGAGTTTGAAAAACTGATAAAAAACAAAAGAAGTAATAATAAAGACTTAGTTTTTTGAATAATTGTTTTCATGTTTATAGTTGTCTAATATTTTTCGACTAAATTAAGCAATGTTTGTTGAAAATAAAAATAAAAACGAGGGTTTTTACTTATCTATTAAAAGTTTCTTGAGTTTGTTGTTAACAATTTGATTGTCAATTAAGTTAAATTTATTAAACGAGTGAAATACAATTAGAATATTTAATACGCCGAATCTAATGATTTAAACTAATTTTTATGTATTTCATTCATAATTAAATTACCGAAATTTTTGTTTTAGCAAATGAATTTTGTAAAGAATTTCAATTAATTACGTCCAATCACACTATTTTAAAATCACCTAAAAAAAGCCCAAAATGTTGAATAGTGAAGTAATTTGCATCATGATTCTTTTTCGTGGAGTGAACCAAAAAACCAGCAATAAATGTTGAATATTCGGATATAAATCAACTGGCTTTTTTTCTTGTATGTTAACACAGAATCTCAAGTTGTTAGAAAATCTGCAAAACCAATATTTTGTTCATTTTTCATACATAAAGCAAAGAAAAACTAGATAAAAACAACCAAAAAATAAACTTACTTATTGACAATCAAACTGTTAAAATGTAAATGGTTTTTCAACGCTATAATTTGTTATTTCACCCTTAACACATTGCCGTAATACAAGAATTTATCTGTTTTTGTCTCCATGTACAAATCTGCGATTTCTTTTTCGCGATTATCAAAATAGATATCAGAAAGTTCTGCGATGAAATTTACATCAACCATTGGGGAATACGTATTCATAATTAAGAAACCATCTTTGTCTAAAACGTTCGCTGCAGCGCCCATTAATTCATCAATTTTATCTTCCAATTTCCATTTTTCACCTTTGGCTCCAATTCCCCACGCGGGAGGATCCATGACGATTCCTTGAAATTTATTGCCTCTTTTTTCTTCACGTTGGATGAATTTAAGCGCATCTTCATGCACCCAGCGAATGTTCAAAAGACGACTTTCTTCCATGTTTTGATTTGCCCAATTCATAACAGATTTTGCAGAATCAACATGAATGGTATCAGCACCAATATTTCGAGCAACACATGAAGCTGCACCAGTATATGCAAAAAGGTTTAAGAAACGGTCGTCAGATTTTAAATGTTCATCGATGAAATCCCAATTTGATTGTTGTTCAGGAAATAAACCGATGTGTTTAAATTTGGTTAATTCTAAAACAAATTTCAATCGTTTGTAGGTAATTACCCATTTACGTGGAGAATCTTTTTTTAGGTTTTTCCATTTACCAGTTTGTCCTTTGGCATCTTCAACAAATTCCCAATGCGCTATTTCACGCCATTCAGTGAACGGTAAGCCACTGTGGAAATAAGCTTGCATTTCTGGACGAATCGTGATCACTTTACCCCAACGCTCTAACTTTTTACCTCCTCCGGCATCTAGCAATTCATAATCGTCCCAAGATTTGGAATAGATACGCGGATTTTCTGACATAATAGTTGAGTGTTAAATCTTATTTTTTCTGATTAACGTATTTTTGGCGTTTTCTTTCTTCCTCCCATCATTTGCGCCATACGCATTTGATTTTTAGAGGGTGCTGCTTGCAATTGCCCTTGCATTTGTTTGATTTGGTCGCGCATCATTCCGCTTTTATCCAATTTTTTAGCTTCTGCCAATAAAGAAACAGCCTCTGGACGACGACCTGTTTGTGCACAAATTCCTGCTAAGTGCATTCTCGCAACAGCGTTATCTTCTGCCTGGCGCAAACCTAAATCCAATGCTTTTCGTAACATTTGTTCACTTTTCGCAAAGCCTAGTTCTTGTGCGCCCATCACTGCTTTTAAAAACAAAACATACGCATGTTGACGACGTGGTAAAAATTGCGGATGCGTGATGCGATCAATGTATTTTTTTGCTTTATCTGTATTTCCGACACGCATTTGATTCAAAGCCAAAATCATGTTTTCATTTCTGAAGAAAGACAAAATGATGATTGCAGTCACCAATAAAAAGGTGATGCCCCAACCCCAATGACCTGTAGCGAATAACCACACATTAAAACCAAGAGAAAGTGCTGCGATAGCAATACGAATGATGAAACCTGTCATTTTTTAATTTATTTATATTTTCAATTTTTTTCGAAGTGAGATTTATTTCCCCCTTTGAAGGGGGTCAGGGGGATGATTTACCGTCACCTCCCTTAATCCCTCCTCAAGGAGGGAAGAAAACACCACTCTTAATTCTTAACTTTTATCTTTTAACTTATTTTTAAATCGTTGCAATACACTTCAACTCAATCGCTATTGGAGTTGGAAGTGAATTGATTTCTACTGTTGTTCTGCAAGGTAAATTGTCTTTAAAATACTCTGCATAAATGCGGTTATAAGCATGGAAATCACGTTTCATATTCACCAAGAAAACGGTCACATCTACCAACTGATCCCAACTAGAACCAGATTCTTCCAAAATGATACGAACATTGTCAAACACGCTTCTGCATTGCGCTTCAAAATCAAATTGAATGAAGTTTCCGTTTTTATCTAATTCCAATCCTGGAACAGCAGAATCAGTAGCATCAGAACCCGCTGTACGTGGACCAACCCCCGACAAAAACAATAAATTTCCGACTTTTCGTGCATGAGGATATAAACCCACCGGCTTTGGGGCTTTAGTTGTTGAAATACGTTCTTGATTTGACATCGCAAAAATTTGTGCAAATATAATAGAACTAAAGGAAAATGAGATAAAAAACGATTAGATAGCTTCTGAAATCAACTTGAAAAAGAATCTTTTTTTAAAACCAAATCGAAAGACTCGAGAAAATCTGATACTCATTTGCAACTCGTTGTCCATTTTTTCTTTCAAATGCATCATTTAAAGCATGAAATTGTCTTCCTTCGATACGGAACAAACATTTATCACTTAACTTTTTACTGACGGATAAGCCGCTACTAAAACACTGAAAGGAAGGATTTGTATAATTGCCAACAGCAATGGGAACGATTGCATTTTGGGGGTCATTAAAATATTCAACGCGTCCACTGATATTCCAATCATTTTTAAAAGCTCTTCTTGCAATGAAATTCGCTTGCCACCAAAACTTTTCTTTATTCAGATTTAAAGAGTCTTTAACTTGTTGAAATCCAGCGTAGGCACAAGAAGTGATTTTCCATTTGTTCTTTTCGTAAATCCAATAAATATCTGAAAAATAGCGCATTCGATAACTTGGGTTTTCCACAGATTTTTCATTTCCAGCATATACATCCCAATTAATTAAATTATTCCCATTTGGTCTAATTTCTAATTGTGTTGCAACTGATTTCGCATCGTTTTTGTCTTTAATTTGTTGCCATCCGTTCAATAAATAAGCATAGAAGGTTACTTTTTCTTTAATTGGAACGGAAAGTTTTAGTCCACTTAAATAGTAAGGAACATATTCAGCAGAAAAACTTCGACTATACATTAAATGATCTTTTGAAATGGCACTTTCATTGGTAAAAGGAGAACCTAATACCCCTACATCGAGCCAAATATTTTTCTCTTTGAATAGTTTTACGCCAATATTCCCTTCTAAAATAAATTTCATTGCGCCATTTTCATTTGCATAATTAGCATTCATATAGGTGCCAAATGCAGGAATAAAACGAGCTCGAATGGTTTTGTCGGTATATTTTAAATCCAAATAGGATAGGTTGATACTTAGTGAATTATGTTGATTGGAAGAAACGAAATAATTATTCTCATTCGATGTCGGTTGATTGAAGTTAAAACCATAATACACATCCAAATAAACACCGAGGCTTACATTTCCAATCTTCAAGCCACTGGTAGTATCCATCAAGCCAGTATTAGTAACTTGAGAAAACAATAAATTTCCACTAATGAAAGTAATACACAAACTAAGAATAAAAGCTAAAAATTTCATTCGGCAAGTTTAAAAAGAAAAAAGTAAGTAATCTATACTTTTTTGAAAGACGTCAATCGCTTAAAAATGTGTTTCTTTGTCGAGCAATAATTCCGTTCAAAAATGATTAAAGCTTTATATAAGTTTTTAAGTCCCAAATTTCAAAAAGTATATTTAGAATATAAAGTGGACGTTTCACCGCGATACGGCCACGGAAAACCAGCGCATCCGGAGTTATTGGCAATTACCCAAAAGCAAGATGAAACCTACGCTTCTTACTTGAAATCGGTGGCAAAATACCAAGAGAATTTGTGGCAAATCAAGGATGCGAAATTAGAACAAGACCCTAAAAATCCAGCTTGGAACAATTCGTTTCTACCGGGTTTAGATATGATAGTGCTTTATACCTTGATTGCTGAATTGAAACCCAAAAAATATGTTGAAATAGGTTCTGGAAATTCTACAAAAATTGCGTTTAAAGCAAAAAAAGAACAAAATCTTAGCACTAAATTCATTTCTATTGACCCTCAACCACGTGCGGAAATAGACGCTTTGGTAGATGAAGTAATTCGTAAACCTTTTGAAGCAATTGATTTCAAAATGTTGGAAGAATTGGAAGAAAACGACATCCTTTTTGTCGATAATTCGCACCGTATTTTACCCAATTCTGACGCTACAGTTTTCTTCTTAGAAGTATTACCTCGTTTGAAAAAAGGCGTTGTAGTTCACATACACGACATTTATATCCCGTACGATTATCCGCAATTTATGTGCGATCGTTTTTATTCGGAACAATATGGTTTAGCGATGTATCTTTTAGCAAATTCAGAAAAATACCAACCGCTTTTTGCCAATTATTACGTTTCTGAAAATAAAGAATTAGCAAACATTATTGCTGACTTCTGGAAACATGAAAACACTAAAAACATTGAGAAACATGGTGGGTCGTTTTGGTTGAAGATTAATTGATAAAGATTCGTATTTTCGCACTTGTATATGAATGAATTAAAAATTTCAGTTGTTATTCCAACCTTTAACGAAGAAGGGAACATTGAAATTCTATACCAAAAAATAGCTGAAGCATTTGAACAAATAACACATTCTAATTTCGAAGTTATTTATGTAAATGATGGAAGTTCAGACGGTTCATTGGATAAAGTCAAACAATTAAGTCAGATTGATTCAAGGGTTAAATACATCAGTTTTAGTCGAAATTTCGGTCATCAAAATGCATTGAAAGCAGGCTTAGATAACGCTCAAGGTGATGCGGTAATTAGTATGGATGCTGATTTACAACACCCACCAGCATTAATTCCTGAAATGATTCGATTGTGGCAAGAAGGAAATGAAGTAGTTTATTCCATTCGAAAAGATGGTAAAGAATTGTCTTTCTTAAAAAAGATGACTTCTAAGTTGTTTTATAAAATAGTCAACTATCTTTCGGATACGAAGTTGGAGGAAGGAACAGCAGATTTTCGATTATTAGACAGAAAAGTGGTCAATGCTTTAAGAAATTACAACGAAAGCAATTTGTTTTTTAGAGGCATCATTCCAACACTTGGTTTTAAGCAAATTGGAATTCCATATCATCCACATGAACGTTTTTCTGGAACGACAAAATACTCTTTTTCTAAAATGTTAAAGTTTGCACTAACTGGAATCACTTCCTCAAGCGCAAAACCATTGTATTTTTCGATTTATTTAGGCGTATTTTTTGCTTTTCTTGCCTTTTTATATGGTGTTTATGCAATTTACATATCCATTTTTACAGATGACGCTGTTTTAGGTTGGACTTCATTAATCGCTTCTATTTTATTTATTGGTGGTTTACAATTAATTATGATGGGAATCGTTGGAGTTTACTTAGGAAAGTTATTTACGCAGAGTAAAAATCGTCCGAATTATATAATTGATGAAAAAAACTAGGATGAAAAGCAAATTACCTAATTTTCCTTTATCACTCATTTTCATTCTTTTCGCTCTAATTTTCGCGTCCATTTCATTTGTCAACCATTACAACTTTCGAACTTTTGGTTGGGATTTAGGAATCAATCAAAACGCAATCTACGATTATGCACATTTTCGTTGGAATGATTGTATGATAATGCAACCTCAATTCACCAACGTATTATCCGATCATTTTTCATTGTATCCGCTTTTAGTTTCTCCATTTTATTGGATTTTCGGAGAATGGACCATGTTGATATTCCAATTTTTGGCGATTCTTTTTGGTGGTTTTGGAGTTTATAAGTACGTATTAAATCTTACAAAAAACACGACAATTTCAACCTTGGCTGTGGCTCATTTTTTCTCTTTCTATGGAATTTATTCTGCCTTAAGTTTCGATTATCACGACAATGTGGTTGCAACGATGTTTGTTCCTTGGTTCTTGCTTTATTTTGAACAAAGAAACTGGAGAAAAGCAATTTTATTCTTCGTTTTAATCATCATTGCAAAAGAAAATATGGCTTTGTGGGCTGTATTCATTGGATTTGGTGTTTCCTTTAAAGCATTACTTCAGAAAGATAAACAAACAGCTCTTAAAGGTTTGTATTTTGCCTTAGCTGCTGGAGTTTATTTTATTCTTGTAATCAAAGTTATTATTCCAGGTTTAGCAACACCTGGTCGAGAATATTTACACAATTCCTTTAATGCTTTAGGTGGAAATTTTGGAGAAGTAATTGTCAATATTATCAAGCATCCAATCAAAACGATTGAATTACTTTTTGTGAATCATTCTGGAGATCCTATCTATGACGGAATCAAGGTGGAAACTTATTTAGCTCTTGCATTGGCAGGTGGTTTTTTAATTGTTTTGGCTCCAGAATACCTCATTATGATTGTGCCAATTTTAGGTCAAAAAATGTTTAACGATTTACCGATTCGCTGGGGAATAAGCGTTCACTATTCGATTGAATTTGCACCAATTATCGTAATTGCAGTTTATGTAATTATCAATCGTTTAAAGAAATATAAAGTGGTTTTGGCTAGTGTTATTTTGGCAGCAACATTTATTAGCAGTGCAAGTTTTTTAGACCATCGAACTTCAGAATATTACAATCAAGCAAATAGTCAATTTTATAAGAAAGCACATTGGAAAAGAGATTTTGATGTTGCTGAGGTTAATAGATTGCTAAAGACTATTCCAGCAGACGCAAGAGTGAGTGCACAATCTTGTTTGGCACCGCATTTAGCTTTTCGCGATTATATTTTTCACTATCCATTTATTGGAAATGCCAACTACATAGCGCTTTTACCTGCGGAGGAAAATAAATATCCGTATGATGATGTTACCTACCAAAAGGCAATAGATGATTTTCTAGCGTCTGGAAAATGGAAAGTTTTTGCTAAAAATGAAGCGGTGATGATTTTGAAAATGGTGAAGAAGTAAATCAATAAAATAAAACCACTATTTTTTCTTCTTTTTAGTTTTTTCAGGAAAACGATATCCTCCCACGATTTTGATGCTGTAGAAATATTGGCGATAAATTAAATCCGAAAAGCGAATGGATTTGTTGTCGAAATCGGTTAGTAAAAAAATAAAGTATTCAGGACGAGAATAACCTCCCATTAGACGAATATCATAGCGGGGTGCTAAACCTAAAAATCCTCTTGGTCCTTCTGAAACAGTATAGAATTTAGATTGAATCACGCCACCAATTCCAAACCATCCAGAAAATTGCCAATTGTTGATGCGGTCGACGTAAGCATATCCTGGAATTAGACCAAAATCAAACGAAGAAAGTGTGGAGGAAAGGGTTTTGGAATTTGCAGGATTTTGCAATGCCTGAGGAATCAACGGAACACCATTGTTATCTGCGCCAAAAACATTTACTGTTCCTTTCACATACCATGTGTGAACCCGACGAATATAATGTGCTCTTTTTCCTATCAAGGCATTCATCTTGAAGTTTTTGTCACCGAAATACCAAGCATTTAAAGCAAAATTTAAAGTTCCAACTGAAGCTTCATTTTGATTTGGTTTCGTTTCTGTATAGGTTGAATCCCAGCGATAAGCATCTTGAATGGAATAACCCAAGACTGACTTAAACTCAAAGTCGTAATACCACTTTTTAAACGAAAAATCAAAACCCAGATTGAATTGCTTGGTCTCACCATATTTGTCAACCGAACGAAAAGAATTTAATAACGGAAAACCAACGCGCATCGAAAACCATTTGTAAGCAAAACCAAGTCCTAGAAATAGTCTAAAATTGTTTTTATAGCTTAATTTTCCTAGTTCAGAAGTATAAGGATAGCGCAGAAAAAAAGGCGCAGTTGTATATCCTAAATCGGCAAAAACTACTTTTCGATCTCTGAAATTTTCAATCACTAAACTATCGTCTTGTGCAATTGAAAAATCAATTGAAGAAAAGAACATAAAAGTAAAAACACCAAGTTTTAAAGTGCTTAATTTTAAACTATTAAAACTCACGAAATCAAAAAATAATAAGATGCGTTTTAACTTTTCCACTTGTGTTTTAGCATTTAAAATCCTATTTCGAAATTCCTTCTAAACTTAGGATAAAGGCATAAACTTTAGCTACTTCCAAACGTTCTTGTGTGCGCCCAGAACCACCACCGTGACCAGCATCCATATTACATTCAAACACCAATGGATTTTTGTTTGTTCGGTATTCACGCACTTTTGCAACGTATTTCATCGGTTCCCAATATTGAACTTGTGAATCGTGGTAACCTGTTGTGATATACATCGCAGGATAATCCATTCGGTGAATATTGTCAATTGGTGAGTACTTTAGCATATAGTTGTAAAAATAGGGATCATTTGGATTTCCCCATTCTTCATACTCGCCAGTTGTCAACGGAATGGATTCATCTAACATCGTTGTCACAACATCTACAAAAGGAACTTGCGAAACGATTCCTTTCCATAAATAAGGCGCCATATTGGTTATAGCTCCCATCAATAATCCTCCAGCACTTCCGCCTTGCGCGTAGATTTTATCTTTGTCGCAATAGCCGTGATGTCCTAAATGTTCCGCCGCATTGATGAAATCGGTAAAAGTGTTGATTTTCTTATCGAATTTTCCGTTTTCGTACCATTCTTCACCCATATATTTACTTCCGCGGATGTGTGCAACAGCATAAACAAAACCTCTGTTCAATAAACTCAATCTTATTGCGCTAAAAACATCAGGAAGTGTGTAACCATAAGAACCATAGCCATATAACAAACAAGGTGCATTTTTTAAATCGGTTCCTTTTTTGTAAACTAAACTAATTGGAATTTGTGTGCCATCGTTCGCTGTAGCCCAAATACGTTGAGAAGTATAATCTTCTGATTTAAAGTTTTTGTCTAATAATTCTTTTCTAAACCAAACCGTTTGTTGACCAGTCGCCATATTGTATTTGTAAACGGTCGAAGGCGTTGTCATTGAATTATAAGAATAGAAAATTTCGTCAGTATTGAACTCATCGTTTAGTCCTAAACCTAGGAAATAAGTTTCTTCATTCATCGAAAGATAGCGCTCTGAATTATCGTTGATATTTCTTAGTTTCAACTTGCGCAAACCGTTTGTACGCTCTTCAATCAACAAGAAATTTTTAAAAACTGAAATCCCTTCGATTAATGTTTTTAAATCGTGAGCTACTAATTCTTGACAACTTTCAAGGGATGTTGGAGCACTTGCTGAAACAAGAATGCGTTTGTTCGTTGCTTGGTCGTTTGAAAGAATATAAAAACCGTTGGCGTGATGTACGATTTCATACAAATGTCCTTGCTTTCTTGGAAGAAATACGGTTGGTTTGTCCAAAGGTTTATCCGCATCAATCCATTGCATTTCGGAAGTTGTAGAACTATAAGAATAAATCATAATGAATTTATCAGTGATTGATTTTCCTAAGCCAACACCAAATTTTTCATCTTTTTCTTCGTAAACTAATACATCAGTTTTTGAGTCAGTTCCAAGAATGTGACGGTAAATTTGAAATTCTCTTAGTGTTACGGTATCTTTCTTTCCGTAAAAAACAGTTTTGTTATCATTTGCCCAAACTACGCCTCCGCTAACGTCTGTGATTTTATCCTTTAGGAATTTTCCTTTTTTATTTTGACGGAATGTGATATTGTATTTTCTTCTGCCCACAAAGTCTTCGCTTACGGCCAAAATTTCATTATTTGGAGACGGATTCCAATCCGCAAGCTCGTAGAATGATTTTCCTTTTGCGCGCTCATTTTCATCAAAAAAAATAGTTTCTTTACCATTTTCGATTTGCACAACTTGCTGATAATCTTTACCTTCAATACTTTTTACTTGATACGTTTTTCCATTCATAATAAATGGAGCACTTACTTCGTTTGGATTAATTCGTTGGTCAAATTCAGTCATTAACGATTGCACCAAACCTTGAATGGGCTTAAAATATTCATCGTTGAAAGCATTTTCTTTTGCCAAATGATCTAAAACTGGTTTAGAATCGCGCTCATTCATCCAATAATAATCGTCGTTGCGCGTGTGATTATGAATGGTTAAAGCTTTAGGTTTTTTAGGAGCAATTGGTTCTTGAACTTGCGAAAATGCCAACATAGGAAAAATCATTAGTGGGATTTGAATAAACTTTTTCATTATTTCAGTTTAGGAAACAAAACTACTTAATTGTAGATTAAGAATGAATAACTTTAATAATTTCGATAATCGTTCCAGAGATTGGAGCGAATACCTAACATTGGAACAACACGAAAGTTATGGTCTTGTGCAGCTGAATCAAAGCGCAATTGAACTTCTCCGAAAGCTTGTAAATTTCCTTTTTCAGAAAGTTGATAGGCACCAAATAGATTCAAACGACCAAAGTAATTTCTTTTTCCTTCGCCAATGCGGAAGTAATAATCATATGGTCGTAATGTGTAAGGAAGATAAATATTTGATCCATAACTATCATCGTCAATATCCCACCCTTGATTTCCAAATACCGCTGTAGCTTTGGCAAAAACACGTTGATGTTGCCATTTTAGTTCCCCTAATAATTCGGCAAAATTTGCGCCTAATGGGTGACTCAATGTACTTCCATTATTTCCATAATTGGCCATTGCATTGATGTGTGCATACGTGTATGGTCGAACAGCGTTGACTTCTAGGCGAAAAACAAAATTTTGTTTTAAGAATTTCATTTTTCCTTTATAACCCAATTGACCACCGAATTTATTACCCCACCAACCTCTTTTGGCTCTTATTTCTGACAATAAAAATTCATCAACTATGACTTGACCATAAAGCATTGTTCGGTTTAAGAATTTTACTGAAAAACTTGCGCCTATCAACACATTATCAGAGGAACCAAGCGAATATTCTTGCGGACGATAAAAAACCAGTGGATTTAAATATTCTACTTCAAATCCTCGATTTAGCAAAGTGTCTCTAGGCTGAAATACAACCGTTTCAAATAGACCTAAGTTGAGCCATTTAGTGACATTCCAACTTAAATGATGCGTTGCGATGAATTTAGAACGGTTTTGATTTTGGAAATTTTCTCGCATAAATTGATAAAGCATGGTATATTCAACATGCCAAAATTTTGTTCTCACCTGAGCAAATGGATAACTTTTTCCATAATCACTCAAGAACAATGAGCGCAACCCATCACCAATAAAATTCTTATCAATTCCTGTTTGGAAATTGAAATGTTTATTGGGAGTATATGCAAAACGCGCAGTTGGCTGTAATTCGAGTTTTGAATTTCCTAACATCTGAAAATAATTAGAAGTGAGTAAACTATCTCCTTCATTTATTATTAGATTCATTCCAGTTCGTATATACCATTTTGGGGAGAAATTCGATTCCCAAATAAATCCAGCGCCAGCGCGGTAGTTTAATTTTGTTCCATACTGCAAACCGGCATCTATCGTAGGAATTAACTGGGATTTATTTCCAATTTCAAATCCAATTTTTGTATCAGCCAATTGTCTTATTTTTGGATAAACAGCTGAATGATCCTCATAACTCCATTTAGAAACAGAATCGATTTCTTTTTCTTCATTTAACCAGCCAACTGCACCTTGCCCCAAAACCAAAACAGGAGCCAAAAGCAAAAGAAGTAAGATTATTCTTGTTCTAATAATCATTGTAATGACTTAATAATGAAGTTCTCATTCCTGCACTAACAACAAAAGCTTGTGAATTTTCTGCTCCAGTTTGTTTTCTGTAGGTGATATTTCCGAAGAAGGTCCAATTAATTTTTTTGTTCATTCTGTATCCTAATTCAAATTGATTGTGCGAAATTTTATCATTTGAAACAGTATTATAAAATTGAATAGGTAATAAATCATTTTTCGTATGGTTGATTAAAAAGTAATTTACCGATTTAAGATCCGCATAAATCCTTTTCCATTCCCAACCAGCCCTTAAAACTATCTCATGAAAACCATTTTCCATTGGATGAGCCAGAGCAAGATTATAATGACTATAATTCAATCGGTCAGTAGTGGCTTTATACATTTTTGATGTTGCAAAATTGTATTCAATTTGCGTGTATAAATTCTTGATTTTGAAGTAATCGTTTCCTCGGTAACCAACTTGCAAAGCGTATTGTTTTGCTCCTAAAGAACCGACTACAAATTGTCCATAAACACGCGCATTAGGATGCAAAAGCCAATTGACATTTATTCCTTGAATAGTATTGCATATTGAATCGTTCAAAAGACTTGATACAATTGGAATTGGATTATAAAAAAGCGGATGAACTCGCTTTGTTGTTAACGAATCTCCCATGGACCAAGTTGAACCTTCAAAAAGAGAAATGTTTAATTTATCAGTTGCTTGAAAAGATAAATAGTTGACTGCAAAACCTTTTGGTTGATAGTATGCTTCGACAGTTGTTGTTTTCTTTTTTCTTACAAGATTCATTGCTCTGGTTCGTAAATAAGTATAGGACAAGCGCTTTTTAATTCTGTAATCTAATCGTAAATAGGGCGAAGCAGAACTATTATCTGATAGCAACATTGAACGATAACCAGCACCAATGAATTGTTGGTTATTTCCAACTATGATATCTAGTTTTTTATCAGGTTGATAAACGATATATCCTTGCGCAAAACCATAATCGAAGCCATCTTTTTTAAATTCTTTGGTTCGTGTACTACCAGGTATAACACCATTCTGCATGTTGTAATTTAATCCATTACCGTTAAAGTAAAATTCTCCATGTGAAGAAATAAAATCAGATTCATAATTACTGAATCGTGCTTGGTTTTCATAGAAAGTTGTGGCAAAGGAAAAGTTTTTGGCAATATCACCTTCGATTATAAAACCACGCGTGTTTTGGAAAAGATTTCTTGGGTTTTCCTCTTTTAAATCTCTTCCTAGTGAGAAGTTAAAAGTCGGGGAAATTGTTAAAAAACAATCTTCTGTTTTAATTTCAACCAACTGTTTTTTAAATACAGTTACCGCAAAATCATAATAAAATATACTCGTATCTTTTAAGTGTTTTTGAAGGTCATAATTTGCTTCAGTAAGGGGTAAAAAGGAATTACCATTATACGATTCGGTTCGAGAAGTTTCAAATAATTTATCTCTGTAGAATGAATGCGTAGAAATCAAATTATGTTGACTGGAAACATTAATTACCCAACCTAACATAGCTATGATTACTTCAAATCTCATGGTAAAATCTCCAATAAAGGTTTCGTTTTTGCGATAAAAAAAGGATTCAGTAAATTTGCTTTGTTGTAGCTTAAAGGCAATCCCGTTTCAATATTGATTACACTTCCACCAAGTGCTTCCAATATGGCTTGTCCAGAGGCAATATCCCATTCCATAGTTGGAGCAAATCGCGCGTAAACATCAACTTCACCTTTTGCTATATCGAAGAATTTTAAGGAGGAACCTTTTGATTTTTGCTCGATTTCTGGTGAAATTTGTTTTAATTCAGCGATAAATCCTTCCATAGGTCCAGAACCATGACTTCTTGAAGCGGTTAATATCAATGGTAAATTTACTTTTTTAGGCACACTAATCTTTGTCCAATTACTTTCTTTTTCAATATTTTCAAAGCTAGAAATATACACTCCAAATTCTTTGGAACCGAAAATAATTTCTTCATTTACTGGTGAAGCAATCAAGCCAAAAGTTGGAATTCCATTTTCAATTAAAGCGATATTTACTGCAAATTCCCCATTCTTATTGATGAATTCTTTAGTGCCATCCAATGGATCGACACACCAGCATTCAGTCCAGTTTTGACGAATAGAATAATCTAATTTCTCCGTTTCTTCGCCAGTTATTGGAATACCCAAAGGTTCCAAATGACGTTGAATAATTGTTGTTGAAGCTAAGTCTGCTTTTGTTAATGGCGAACCATCTTCTTTAATTATTGCCTCAAAATCATGGTTATAAATTTCCATAATTTTATGCGAGGCTTCAACAGCAGCAATGAGTGCAGTTTGGAATTTTGGTGCTAGATTCGTCAACTTATAATTGCATTTCTGGAACAAATTCTGGCACTACTAAATCTCCTTCGGTTTTTGAAACGATTTCTTCAACAGTAACACCTGGCGCTCTTTCAATCAAGTGGAATTTTCCGTCTTTAATTTCCAAAACAGCTAATTCAGTTACTACTTTTTTCACGCAACCAACACCAGTTAAAGGCAAGGTGCATTCTTTTAAGATTTTTGATTCTCCCGCTTTGTTACTGTGCATCATGGCTACAATAATATTATCAGCTGAAGCTACTAAATCCATGGCTCCTCCCATTCCTTTTACCATTTTCCCTGGAATTTTCCAATTGGCAATGTCGCCATTTTGAGAAACTTCCATTGCGCCCAAAACGGTTAATTGAACGTGTTGTCCACGAATCATTGCAAAAGAAGTTGCAGAATCAAAGAAAGAAGCACCTTCACGCACGGTGATCGTTTGTTTTCCTGCGTTGATTAAATCGGCATCTTCTTCACCTTCAAACGGAAACGGACCCATGCCTAACACACCATTTTCCGATTGAAATTCTACCTCAATTCCTTCGGGAATATAGTTGGCTACCAAGGTTGGAATTCCGATTCCTAAATTTACGTACCACCCGTTTTGAAGTTCTTGAGCGATGCGTTTTGCTATTCCTGTTTTATCTAACATGTTAATTTGAAGATTTGAAAATTAGTTAATTTGAAAATTGGGAATTCCACATTAAGTATAAATTTTAGTTTAAACAATTTTAGTTTGTCCGTCTGCTGACGGATGAAAATTAGTTTCTTCCGTGGCGGATTGAAAATTGGGAATCCCATTTTAAGTTTTATTTTTTGATGAAGAAATAATTTTATTTATGATTTTCGAAATGATTTCAATTTGATCAATTAATTCTGGATTAAAAGGATAAGAATCTATTTCTTTACATATTTCTAACCAATAAATTGTTTCGTCACATTCTTTTGCTGCAATTTTAAATTTATGTATGAAATCATTTTTTGATTCTGCATTTTGAGCTTCACGGATATTTGCTCCTATTGAAGTTCCTGATTTTAGAAGTTGTCTTGCAATTACATATTTTTGAATTTTTTCTAATTCTTCACAATACATAACTACGGTAACTGAAAATTTGAAAGTTAAATCAACAATAATATTTTCCTTATCATTTCTCATTTTTATTCATTTTCAAATTTTCAAATCACCTCATTTTCAAATTAACTTCTCTTTCTCGTTGTTCTTTGTTCAATTCTTTTCTCAAATTTCTCTCCTTTGAAAATTCGTTGAACGAAAATTCCTGGTGTGTGAATGTGGTTCGGGTCTAATTGTCCTGCGGGAACTAATTCTTCTACCTCAGCTACTGTTATTTTGCCTGCCATTGCCATCATTGGATTGAAGTTCATGGCAGTTGACTTGAAAACTAGATTACCTTCTGTGTCACCTTTCCACGCTTTCACAATTGCAAAATCAGCTGTTAGAGCTTCTTCCAAAATATGTGGTTTACCGTTGTAGATGCGCACTTCTTTTCCTTCAGCTACTTCTGTTCCGTATCCCGCGGGAGTGAAAAATGCTGGAATTCCAGCTCCACCAGCTCGACATCTTTCTGCCAAACTTCCTTGCGGAATCAAATCCACTTCTAATTCTCCAGAAAGCATTTGACGCTCGAATTCGTCATTTTCACCTACATAACTGGAAATCATTTTTTTGATTTGCTTCGTTTGCAATAAAAGACCTAGCCCAAAATCATCAACACCAGCGTTATTGCTTATGCACGTTAAGTTTTTTGTTCCCTTTTTCACTAATTCAGCAATTGAATTTTCTGGAATGCCACACAAACCAAAACCTCCAATCATCAAAGTCATTCCGTCTTCAACACCAATTAAAGCCTCTTCAACGTTTTTTACTACTTTATTCATACTGTACTTTCTTAAAATTCAAATGGTATTTCTATTTCACTTGATGGTGGTGCCACTGTTGTCTCCGAACACTCAAACATTGTTGGGTCGTAATCTGGAGGTTGCCTAAAATCTTCAAACGTGCTGAAAATCTTATCCCGATACGCTCGTTGCATGTAGTAGCCATAAATTGGTAAAGCCGCTCGAGCACCTTGCCCCATTGCTGTACTTCTAAAACGCACAACTCGGTCTTCAGCTCCAACCCAAACTCCAGTTACTAATTTTGGTGTTAAGCCCATGAACCAAGCATCTGAATTTCCTTGTGTTGTTCCTGTTTTACCAGCAGTAGGTGCAGAAATTCCACCCCAAGGTCTGCCACTTCTCAAACTCCAACCTGTTCCATAAGCGATACCACCTTTCATCATTTTCAAAACTTCGTAAGCAACTGTTGAATTTAAAGCTTGGTCACGGAAAATTTTTGCATCGGCACTATAAATTACTTTTCCATTTCTATCTGTAATGCGCTCAATTGTTGTTGGGCGAACGTAATAGCCATTATTTGCAAAAATACATTGTGCGGCAACTAATTCAAAAAGTGATAAATCCATTACTCCTAATGCCATAGAAGGCACTACATCATTTGGATTTAATTTAATTTCCACTTTTTTCAAGAATTTTTCAACCTCGTAAGGACCTCCTTTTCTACGATAGCTATTGAAAGAACCCATCGTTTGCATCACAGCAGCTGTAGTTGGATTTGAAGAAAGTGCTAAACCATCTTTTACATTTTTTGCTGCCTCACCTGCTGGTGTATAGCGACTTTTAACAGAACCATCTTCATTTTCAACAATCACAGCGCATTGTTCAGGAGTAAAGGTCATACAAGGTGAAGCAACTTTCATTGATAATGCTGTTGCATATACAAAAGGTTTGATGGTAGAACCAACTTGACGTTTTCCAAGACGGACATGGTCATAGGAGAAATGCTTGAAATTAACACCACCAACCCATGCTTTTACGAAACCTGTTTGTGGGTCAATCGAGACTAACCCTGCATGTAAAAATGCTTTATAATAACGAATAGAATCGTTAGGCGTCATAGTGGTGTCGCGCTCGCCTCTCCAGGAAAAAACGCGCATTGCACAAGGCGTTTCAAAATTTCTTTTGATGTCACTTGCACTAGCACCGGCTTCTAATAATTTGCGATAACGTTCCGTTGAACGACGCGCATTTTCCATGATGCGTTCAATCATTTCAGGACTTACTGAATTTGCAAAAGGATAATGTTTTAAGGTTTTATTGTTTTGGTCAAATGCGGGTTGCATTTCCTCTTTGATGTGGCGTTCAACTGCATATTCAGCGTGGCGTTGTAAAGTTGGATTTAGTGTTGTGTAAATTTTCAATCCGTCACGGTAAATATTATAAGGAGTTCCGTCTTCTTTCAAATATTTTAAAGTACCATCATCATTTTTTTGCTCTAAAATCTCAGTCACTTCGTTGCGCATCGATTCTCTAAAATATGGTGCCATCCCTTCCTTATGGTCAAGCGATCTAAAGTTAGTTGCAACTGGAGTTGTTTTTAATTTATCAAATTCCTCACGAGTAATTTTCGTTTGTAAACCATCGTTTTCATCTTCACTATTTTTCAACCACTGATATAACACTTGATTTCTACGTTCTACTGCTCTAAGTGAATCTTTAGACCGTCTTTCGTCAATTTCAGCTTGTGTTACTTGATTGAAAGGAACTCCTTTATTGTTTGCAATTTTTCTTCTATAGTTATCAACTTGATACGAATATGGATTGTATAAATCTGGGTTTTTGCACATTCCAACGAGCATGGCTGCTTCAGCTTTTGTCAAATTGATAGGAGCTTTATTAAAATATACTCGAGCTGCATTTTCAATACCTACGGCATTATACAAGAAATCAAATTGATTCAAGTACATCGTTATTATTTCTTCTTTCGTGTAGCGTTCTTCCAAGCGTTTTGCAATGATGTTTTCTTGTATTTTTTCATTGATGCGTCTAAATTTTCCAAAGAATCCACCCACTCTAGCTGCTAAAGTCTCACCTTTGGCACGAGCAATTTCTTCTTCTTGGCGTTTTTGTAAGGTAAACAACAATTTCGCTAACTGCTGAGGAATTGTAGAGGCACCACCTTTAGAACCTAAACTAAAAATAGAACGCGCCAAACCTTTGAAATCAATTCCTGAGTGACTCATAAAACGCTCGTCTTCCGTTGCAATTAATGCATCAATTACAAAGGGAGAAATTTGACGGTATTTTACACTCGTTCGATTTACCAACCAAAAGCGACCAATTACGGTATCTTCTTTTTCACTTTTCTTAGCGATAATCAACGAAGCTTGAATTTCTGGTGGATTGTCTAATAACTCAACTGGAGGTAAATTATCTTCAGATTGAAACAAAAACAAGGAAGTAACGATCAAAAATGGAAACAAAGAAAGAATCCAAAAGTAGATGGTAAACTTTTTGTTTTCATCTGGAGATAAAGAAGTTCCCGATTTTTTCGTTGAGGAGTTTTTATTTTTATCATTCATATAAACGATGCTATATCTTTATTAAAATTACGGTAATAAAATCAAAATACAATTAGCTTAAATTGTAGGCTAAGTTAACAACTTTATCTTAAAACATCTTTTCGCTGACTATCCAATTTTAGCAGGATAAACATCATCATTGAAAAGGACATCATCGACGAACCTCCGTAGCTAAAAAAAGGTAATGGAATTCCAATTACAGGAGCAAACCCAATGTTCATTCCGATGTTTATGGCGAAATGGTAAAACAAAATCATGGCAACGCAATAAGCATAAATTCGATTAAAGGCTGCCCTTTGTCGTTCTGCTATTATGATGATTCGAATCAACATAAACATGTACATAAAAATCAAAACGATGGTTCCTAAAAAACCCCATTCTTCGGCAAAAGGACAAAAAATAAAATCCGTTTCAGACTCAGGAACATGGTTACTTTCGACGCTTGAAACGGATGCTTTATTATAACCTTTCCCTGTTAAACCACCAGAACCAACTGCTGCCATTGCACGATTTCGGTTGTAATCTTCACCATTTGGATCTTCTTTAAGACCTAAAAATAATTCAATTCGAACTTTTTGATGCGGTGCTAGACTACTAAATCCTGCCCCAACGCCAAAAGAAAGTCCACCACCTAAAATCAGACCCAAGACGATTATTAATGTACCACGAGAGCGATCTCTTTTTGTTCCAAATTGACGAATGAATAAAAGAGCAACAATTGCAAATAGAATAAGAGTTACAATTACTCCTATTGCGCCTGAAACTTTAAATGGTAGAAAGAAAAAGGAAACTTCAACAGAGCTCAATAATAAGGTGATAACACTTAAAAATATAGCTACGAAAAGAATTGGGATAAAGTGACTTCCAACCCATGTGTATTTCATTTTAACGCCAGGGAAAGAATTGATAATTGCCAAAATTATCGGATCGAAAGTTAAACCTTCACGATACATCACAAACAAAAATGAAGTAAAAACCACAAACGAACCAGCATCGGGTTGTAATAAAATCAACACCATTGGAACCAACAAAATCATTGCCGCTCCGAAGACATTTCCAATCGTTTGCTGCTTAACACTTAACTCACTAATGTATTTTGCTAATAATAAAGAAACGGCTATTTTTCCAAATTCGGCAGGTTGAATACCCATTGTTCCTACACCAATCCAAGCTCTAGCACCGTTTATTGGCGGCATAAATAGAACTAAGACAAGCAACGAAAGAACGAAAAGATAGATTGGAAACGCAAATTTCCGATAAATATCAGAATCAATTAGAAAAACGATTAAACCTAAAAATAAGGATACACAAAGCCATAAGATTTGTTTACCGTATTTTTCATCAAAACTGAAAATATTTGGATTTTCGGGATTGAAGGCTACCGAGTAAACAGTTGCAATACCAAAAATTAACATCAACATATAAGTGATGAACAAAGGCCAATCGAGTTGTGCAATTATGGAATCGTTCTTTCTCAATCTCCTTGATTTTGATTTTCCACTTCACTTGGTAGAGATTCGATGTTGGAAAGTTTAGCTTCAATAATTCGCTTTTCTTTTTCCTTATCCTTAATTTTTCTTTTTAAGTATTTTTCAATCATCAAACTCGCAATCGGTGCGGCCCACGTTCCCCCAAAACCAGAGTTTTCTACAAAAACAGCAATGGCAATTTTTGGATTATGCATCGGTGCGAAAGCGATAAATACAGAGTGATCTTTTCCGTGCGGGTTTTGAACCGTTCCCGTTTTACCACAAACAATCATGCTGTCAATCCGAGCCATTCTAGCAGTTCCGCCTGCTTCGTTCACTACTCGACGCATTCCTTCGATAATTGGGGGAAAATGTTTCGATTGTACTTTGGTATAATGTTTCACTTTGTATTGCGGAAGTGGTCCTTTTCTTCCAATTGATTTAACGAAGTGTGGTGTATAAAACCAACCTTTATTTGCAATAATTGCTGCAATATTTGCCATTTGAAGCGGCGTCAATTTTACCTCACCTTGACCAATTGAAATTGATCGAATCGTTGAAAATGCCCAACGATGATGACCATACCATTTATCGTAATAAGCAGCATTTGGAATAACACCTGAGCGTTGACCAGAAACATCTGCTTCTAAACTTTTACCTAAACCAAAACTTAGCATGTAATCATACCATTTGTTCAATCCTAACTCAGCGTCGGCAAACATGTTCTTCTTTTTATTTTGTTGAATAACTCTTCTCATTACCGCGTAGTAATATGGATTACAAGAATATTGAACTGCTGCTTGGATATTCGTCGCCATTGCGTGATTGTGACAACCTACAACGCTTTTATCACAAGGGAAACCAGAATTTTCTGTAATCACTCCTTCTTGCAAACCAATCAATGACTGTACTAACTTAAAAATTGATCCTGGAGGATATTCTGCTTGTAAAGGACGTGGGAACAAGGGCATGTTTTTGTCTGTTGCCAATTTTGGGTAATTCAAACTAATGTTTCTTTTTCCAACTAATAAATTCGGATCAAAAGAAGGAGCTGAAACCATTGCTAAAATTTCACCGGTTGATGGTTCAATTGCAACAATACAACCTTTTTTGTTTTGCATCAATCGTTCACCGTAAGCTTGAATTAACATATCCATTCCAAGTCTGAGTGGATTTGCCTGACGTGCGGTAGTATCGTATTTACCGTCTGCATAAGGTTCAATTGCATTATTCAAAGCGGAAGTGACAACATATTTAATTCCTTTTATTCCTCTTAATTCTTTTTCGTAAAAACGTTCAATTCCAGAGCGTCCAATATTATTTCCAGGCTTATAAAAGCGATCTTCGTCTATTTCTTCGCGTGTAACTTCAGATAAATAACCCAAAATATTAGCCCCATTTGAAAAAGGATAATTACGCATACTTGTCACCTCCTCGTAAAACCCTGGAAAATTTTCTAAATGCGGTGCAATTGTTGATATTTCCTCTAATGTCAATTCTTTGATAAAAGGATAGGCACGAATTTTTTGATAATTTGAGGTTGTTTTCCCACTGTGTTTATTGTAGTATGTTCCTTCTCCTTTTCTAATTTCATAAAAACGATTGCGGACTTCTTCTCTAGTCCAACCTAATAATTTAGCAAATGCAACAGTGTCCAATTTTTTAATATTGTCTTCCACCATCATTAAGTTGTAATACGTGCGATTGGAAACAATTTTCTTTCCGTTTCTATCAAATATTACTCCTCGTGGTGGTGTAATTTCTTTACGTTTTTCAGCTATTTCTTGAGCCCGAAGTGTCCAAGTGTCATCAACAACTTGCATGTAAAAAAGACGAATGGTATAAATCCCTCCAACAAGAAGAATAAAAGCTGTGATTACATACTTGCGGGCATCGAAATTCATTTAGCTTTTGATTTTTTCATGAAGAAAGTTTGCAATAAAACACAGAGCAAATAGGAGAAAACCAAGCTCAAAATGGTTTTTTGCAAAATGAAAAAGAGTTGATCGATTCTAAAAATTTCTATCAAGAAATACCAAAAGTGATGAATCAACAATAAATAACCAAAAACGAAGAAAAACCAACGTCCTCCCATGTCGATAATTGATGGCTCTTTAATGGGGTCATAACCTTCACGTGGACTATAGAATTTAAAAATGATTGGTCTAAAAAACGCCATCATTAATAATGACGAGGCATACAATCCGTAAGTGTTTGAAAAAATATCGATGATTGCTCCCATTACAAAAGCGAGTGACATCAATGAAAAAACACCAATTTCAAAAGGTAACAACATTATAAAAAGCGGGTGAATCATCAAATGTATGCCAAAACCAATCTCCAAATTATTGAAAATCAATGCTTGAGCAAAAGCAAAAAGAATAAAGCGCAGAATGTTTTTGGTTAAATCTGTCATTTGTTATTTGTCCTCTTCGTCTGGTGGAATTTGTGCTTCCAATTCCTTTTGTTCTTCAATCATTAAATTTTTGACAATATAAACGCGTTGCAAAGTTCTAAAATTCTCAGAAAATTTCACAACAACGTCCCACAATGGTTCACCTTCAATTCCTTTAATTGATTCCACTCTTCCAACAGACAATCCACGCGGAAAAATTCCACTACCACCACGTGTAACCACTTTAGACCATTTTTTAATGCGCAAATCATTTGAAATCCCTGTTATTGAACCACGACGTGCATTTTTACCATCCCACTTCAATAAACCAAACAAACCAATAGGTTCAATCATTACGTCGATATTGATGTCTTTTGTTAAAACACTTTTCACAACGCAGTAATGCTCGCTTGTATTATGAACGATTCCAACAACGCCTTTGTCGGAAAACACACCCATATCTCTTTTGACTCCTTGTTTCCAGCCAACATCCAATGTAAAATAGTTGTTGCGTCGTGTAACACTTGAGTGTATTACTGTGGCAGGAATATATGCATATTGTTGTTTAAAAGTTGTATCGTTAATTTTTAATAAACTCCGATCAATACGGTACAAACTTTGAGGTAAATTTTTGCGCAAGCGAATATTCTCTTTTTGAAGTGCTAAATTGTTCTTGGAAAGATTAAAGTGTTTAGTGAAGTCATTTTGTGTTTCTAGTACTTTGGCTGTAACTGAAGATGCAGTTGTAAGATATTGACTTTTAGGAAATGACAAATACCGAACATAGATTGTCAAAGCAATAATTTGTAAGAAAGCGAAGAATAAAAAGACTCGGAACCTTTTGAAAAAGGCGATCAAATTGCGCATAAATACAAAGGTAATAATGCTATGATTTTAAGCAGTAGAAAAACGAATAATGATATTAACAACACTAAAAGATTTTTTTCAGAAGTGTTTATTAAAACTTTAAAAATGCTGGATCGAGAAAATCTCTGAAATTCCCAAAAATATTTTTGAAAAAAATAAGTTCGAAAAGCTCATTTAATGAATTCTAAACCTAACAATTCAAAATTAAAAATCCGCAATTACATCTATCCCTGCGGCGAACGATTTTCTTTCAACGTTGAGAAGAAGATAATTCCGTAACCTATTGTAAGCATTAAATGAAACGGAACCATTCCGAAGTCGCCATATATTGAACGATTGACAGCCGTGAAGCCAAAAACTACCATCAAGATTCCTTCTGCAATATTTATAATCGAAAGGCTCTTTTTGTCGTATTTGTTTCCTTTAAATTCGTCTTTTTTAGCAACGTTGAATTTTGGAGTTCGAACGAATGAACTTTTAATTCCTAAATATCCTTCAATAACTGCAACCGCATTGCTTAACGAAAGCGCCATTGATACTGTTAAGAATTGGAAGAAACGTCCAACAAAGCGAATGAAATTCGAGAAACCACTTCCGTTTTTGTCGCGGTAGGAATTCCAATAATAGAACGCTAAAAACACAGTACTTGAGATGAAAAAGGCACCAAATTGAATTACTAAATTTAAATCTGAGAATGAGTCTTTTATGTGTAAAACAAACAAACTTAAAATCGAAAGAATCAAAATGAATACAAATACAGACGAGTTGAATAAGTGTGCTAAACCGTGAACTCGATCGCTGAATTTAATTCCTTTTGTAGTTAAAATTCGTTTCCACATTTTGATGAAAACTTCTGCTCCACCTTTCATCCAACGATGCTGTTGACTTTTTAATGCCGACATTGTAATGGGTAACTCAGCAGGTGCTTCTACATCTTCTAAATAAACGAATTTCCAACCTTTCATTTGTGCGCGGTAGCTTAGATCTAAATCTTCGGTGATGGTATCGTGTTCCCAACCACCAGCGTCTTCGATACATGATTTACGCCATATTCCTGCAGTTCCATTGAAATTGATGTAATGTCCATTTGCTGTTCTTCCTCCTTGTTCGATAGCAAAATGTCCATTCAAACCAAAAGCCTGTAATTCAGTTAGTAAAGAATAAGTTTTATTTAAATGTCCCCAACGAGTTTGAACCACGCCGATTCCATCTTTGAAATTAGGCATTGTTCTTTTCAAGAAATCTTTATCTGGAACAAAATCCGCATCAAAAATCGCTATAAACTCACCTTCTACCCTATCCATCGCTTTATCAAGTGCTCCAGCTTTGTAACCAGTACGGTCTGTTCGGTGAATGTGTTGAATATTGATTCCTCTTGCAGCAACTTCAGTTACTTTTCTAGCTATGATATCTTTCGTTTCATCCGTTGAATCGTCTAATACTTGAATTTGAAAACGATCTCTTGGATAGTCAAATTCAGCAATGGTATCTATGATTCGTTCTGCAACGTACATTTCATTGAACATTGGCAATTGAACCGTTACAGAAGGAGTTGTTTTTGGATCATAAATAGGCTTAAGTTCTGCTTTTTTCTTCTTACGGTTGCGAACATAAGCAACTGCTAAAGTCATTTGCACACAACTATAATAGAAAATCAACAACAAACAAAAACCGTATAAACCAAGAATTATTTTTGCTGCAACATGCGACCAGTAATGTTCTTGGACATATTTTTTACCAGATTTTAAAGTCACCGTTCTATCTCCCCAATTAAAAAGCCAAGAAACTTTCAAATTTGCATAAAATGGTTGACCAAAAGTGAAATGTTCAAGGTGATCTTGATTAGTTTCAAATTTAAATGTTTCTGGTCGGTAATCTCTATCAGCGATAGTTAACTCACATTTACCAATTGGTACATTTTTGAAAACGAATCTTCCATTTTCATCTGTTTTTTCTTTGAAAATTTTTCCTGACTTCAACGATTTCAAGGTTATATCTACCTTTTCAGCGTCTCGTTTGGTTTTGTAATCGTCTAAATATCCTTCCACAATTTTGGAAACTTGCGCGTTTGATACACCAATAACAAATACAAATAAGGCTAGAAATACGTTCTTCATACGGGGAAATTCAATAGTAATTTAAAAAAACAAAAAGCAAATATAAATTTAATCTTTCATTAACGTCATTTCATCGACTAAGTGTTTTGCTCCAGAGTATATATCCATCACCCACATTACGTAACGAATGTCCACAACAACGTTTCTACAACGGCTAGCATCAAACATATAATCGCTCATTGTTGACTCCCAAGTTCTGTCGAAATTCAATCCCATTAAATAGCCGTTTGCATCAATTACTGGCGAACCAGAATTACCACCAGTTGTATGATTGGAACCTGTGAAACATACCCATAATTCTCCATTTTGTGCATATTCTCCATAATTTTTCGCTGCGTGTAATTCTAACATTCTTGGAAGCAATTCAAAGTCAGGATTTCCAGTATTATATTTAGCAACAATTCCATCTAAAGTAGTATGTTCGGTGTACATCATTCCGTCTGTTGGTGAAGAACCTTCTAATTGACCATAAGTAATTCTCAATGTACTGTTCGCATCCGGCCAATGTTTTGCATCTGGAAACATCACAAATTTCCCTTCGACATACACTTGTAAAAGTGCAGTCATTTCGTTTTGATAGGCTTGAAACCCTGGAAGTACATTATTTCTGAATTCAGTGATGTGTTTATTGTAATGAGCAAAACCCAAGTCACTATTGATTTTCTTTAAACTTTTTTCAGAAAATTTATCTAAAAAAGCCAAGTATCTTTCTTTATTGGTAAAAATTGATTTTGAATAAATTGCCTTTGCTAAAAACGTTGCATATATTTCAGCTGGTTCTTTCGTTTCAATTTTTAATTGTTTGTAAAATTCTCCTGTTTGAAGCAAGAAAATCTTTTCATCTACTTTTTCATCGTAGTTTTTAAAGAACCCTTCGGCACTTGTTTTTAATTTATCAATAACTGATTTTAACTCTCCCTTTTCTTTGTATTTCGTGTAGTTTGTAATCAAATCATTTAATGAACGTGCCAATTTAAAATACTCAGGACCAACCGATAAATATTCAACACCCATTGCATATTTGAATTCTAAATCTGATTTTGCAGCCACTAATTCATTCATTTTAGCAATTACTTCGGCGTATTTTTTCCATTCTGATTTTGAATTCGCGATTGCCACATATTTTTTTTCTTGCTCGATTTTAATAGAAACTGCGTCTAATTGTTTCAATCCATCAATTTGTCCAATCCATTTTTTCCAAGCGTTTGCGATACTTGCTTGTTTTGCTGAATATTGAATGCGAATTAAATCAGAACTTTTCATTCCATCGTTGATTGCGTTCAAGGATAAATCGCGCATTTTTATACGAGCTGGACGTTCTTTTTCTACTATGAATTTCAAATAGCTAGAAACCACGTGTTGTTCTGTTTGCCCTGGAAAACCATATATCATTGTGAAATCGCCAACTTTTCTGTCTTTAAATGAAATTGGAAGAAAATGAAGCGGTTGGTAAGGAACGTTATCCTTTGAGTAGGGTGCTGGTTTATTGTCTTTTCCAGCATAAACTCTAAAAACAGAGAAATCACCTGTGTGTCTTGGCCAAACCCAATTGTCTGTGTCACCACCAAATTTTCCAATTGAATTGGGAGGAGTTCCTACGAAACGCACGTCTAAAAACGTTTCTTTTACCATCATATAGTAATCATTCCCATAATTGAAAGGCTTGATTTCTGCTTCGTAATGCGTTCCAACAACGGCTGCGGCACAAAGTTTTTTAATGTTTGCTTGAATAGTTGCTTGATCGTTTTTGGAGCTTGCACCAGCCAAAACTGTTTGCGTTACATCTTCAATACGCACTATTCTCAAAGCAGTCAATCCTGGATTTGGTAATTCTTCTTCTTTTGTTTTTGCCCAAAATCCGTTTTTCAAATAATCTTTTTCCAACGAAGAATGAGATTGAATTTGCGAATAGCCACAATGATGATTAGTTAAAAGTAATCCTTGTTTAGAAACTAATTCGGCTGTACAGCCACCACCAAATTGCAGAATTGCATCTTTCAAGCTTGTGGAATTGACACTGTAAATATCAGCTGCTGACAATTTCATACCTTTTGCTTTCATATCAGATTCAAAGGCAGCAATTAAAGATGGAATAAGCATTCCTTCTTCGGCGCGCGCCACAAAAACAGAAAGGTAAATGAATAGAAAAGTAGATTTTAAAAAGGAAAATTTCATTTTTCAAGAATTTTAGATTTACGAAAATAATTGTTCTGATTGAATTGAGGTTATTTCATTTTAAAACTTGGGAAATTCAATTCGCAGCGGCGAATTTGATTGACAAAATTTTTACCTAGTAAGCAACGGGTAAGTATTTTGGAAAATTCCCTTTACCATTTTTAAACATCACAAATTGTGATCTTTGAATCTCCCATTCTTCTTTGGTTAATTCAAACATAAAGTCTTCTGGGAAGCGATCTAAATTTCCGCTAACGGTTTGCGTGTAGGCGCTCGGCCCGCTTTTCACAAAATCGTTTCTCCTAAGATAATACTTAATCTTTAATAAAAAATTGTTTCACTGAAGTATGATCTGAGTTGGAGCTTGCTTGCTGTTATGTGGGGTTCATTTTTTCACCTCCGAAGGAGGCAACGGAGTTAATTTATTCTTCAAATCCATTCGTTCGTGCAGAATTCTTGTTATCTCAATCGTTTGGTCCTCCAATACACGATAGAAAATTATATGCTTTGAGGTAAGTTTTCCTTTCAGATCTGAGTAAATTTGTGGATATGCTTTACCAATTTGTGGTTTCTTAGCGATTGTTGAACAAGCACTAATTATTAGCTTATAATATTTGTCAGCCTGACTTTCAGACCATGCCTCAACCGTGTAATACCATATATCGGATAGATCCTTTACGGCATTGTTCGTTAATTTAAACTTTGCCATTTATTTCCTGCTTGCTTTCAACATTTTTAAATGCTCGTCAGGGTCGAAATCTTCGGCTAAACCACTATTAATAC
>CALPMC020000013.1 GCA_943324565.2 Chitinophaga pinensis
GATGATGGATCTAAATTAAACTATGTTGGAAATAATAAGCATGTGTTTAACAATCCAACCTGGTATGGGAATAATGAAGATATTATTTTAGAATATATAGATCAAAAAATTAATCAATCAAAATCAGTTGATTACATCTTGAACTTAGTTGATTTATTCACAAAATCAGTAGAGTTAATAAGTGTAAAGGTTCCAAAAATTGATACGATCAATCATTTATTTGGCGATGTATTAATACTTGAAAGAAATTTGAGTTTATCACTTTTTATGCTTATATATCATTTGGAATTAGAAAACAAGCTTGTTAAGGAGGAAAATAATATTTGGTCTATTGAAAATAAATTTATATTCAAATGGGAAAAACTCTTGTTTGTTAGAGATTTTCATGACAAATATTTCGGAAAAAAGTACAAAGATGATTTCGAGGATTTGTATTTCAAGATTATATCTAATGAAGAAAGTTTAAATGTTACAATTGATTATTTTCTTGAAAATAGTTTTAGACCAGATGTTATTAAACAAGATTTAAAATCAGTTGCCTTGAATTTCATTGATGCGAATCATCAGAAAATTTTAAACGATTCGTTTCATTGGTTCAAAAATAAAATGATTTATATACTTTATAAATATGAAATTCATCTTCAACAAGAATCCAGAAAACACCTCCGAGAAATAATGAAAAATGGTGTTTCAGTAGAACATATTCTTCCTCAAGAATGGTCGTGGGATTGGATTAAAGCTGATTCTTCTAAACTCACAAAAGAAGCTCATGATTTTAATAAAGAAATTTTCGAAACGATAAATGGAATAGGTAATTTACTCATACTAAGCCCTTCTGAAAACTCTTCTCAAAGTAACTCCCACCCAAAAGAAAAACACTACACGATTGATAGTTATTCTTACAATCTTCATAATAAAAATAGGGCAAAATGGGAGAATCACCAAAAATGGAAAGATTTTATTTATTCAAGAGGTGAAGATATATATGAGTATTTGACTAAATTCATAAAAGAAGAAAAATAAACATACAAAAAAATAACTTTACTAAAGCCAACGCCCCCACGTTGGCTTTTTTGTTGACTAAAACTTTAACTCAAATGCTGCGATTTTTTAACACCTATAAATTCCCTAACTTTCTAAAGTGCCATAACAAGCCCTCAACATTCTTCTTCCCCACTGGATTTTGAGAATGAACTAAGAATTCAGGCAATTGTAATTCGTTATCCATGCAATAATTCATCAACCATTTGGCGCAGGTCATGCCGTTTTGTTCTTCAGTTTCGGGAAGTTCCGACAAACCCAAATCATGATCAAAAGAAATGAAATCCGGTAAGCCATTTATTACAATCCAGGTTACGAATTCACTATACGAACGTACAATTTGCCATTCTTTACGATAGATTTCAATGTCTTCAATTTTTATTTGCATGTACAAAAGACAATCCGTTGGATTTCGAATGTCATCGAGGAAAAGGAGTTTCATATTGTTGGTTTTTTAGCACCCCAAAAATAAAACCCCACACCGCAAATACGTGTCAAATGAAGTAAACTATCTCACATTCTCCTTCCACTTTTGACAAAACAATTCAAATTCGGCTGAAACCTTCATTTCTTGCACACAAAACTCAATGAATGAAGGATGTTCATAGAAAAAAGTATTCCAACCTCTTTGGATTTAGCCAATTTTTTCTTAGCTTTAAGTAAATGAATTTAAAGATGATGTTTATTTAGAGAACTATGAGTGGAATAAAATTATTTGAAGAAAAAAAGGTGCGTTCCATTTGAAATGAAAAAGAAGAAAAATGGTATTTTTCTGTTCAAGATGTGGTTGAGGTGTTAACTGAAAGTAAAGACCTAAAACAATACCTTGAAAAAATGTTATGTCGGGATGAGCAACTTAAAAACAAGTGGGGTACAATTTGTACCATAGTTGAAATGGTTGATCTTGATGAAAGAAGACGAAAAATACAACTTATCAATTATGGACGATTTAAAGAGATCGTTCCAATCTCAAATAATATAGGAGTTAATAGATAAAAACCATTAAAAGTAGAAAGTTAAGCAACGGACTTAATCATAAAGTCTAATAAATTATATAGAGTTAATATTGAGTTAGTTATGGCGAATTTAAAGATATTTGAAAGCAAACAAATTCGTTCTTTTTGGGATGAAGAAGAACAAGAATGGTATTTTGCAATTGTTGATGTAGTAGCAGTCTTAACAGATAGTAATGATCCAAAGGATTATTGGTATAGGATGAAAAAACGTGAAAAAATTTCAGGTTTTGAGTTATCGACAATTTGTCGACAACTGAAATTACCAGCTAGCGATGGAAAAAAATATGCAACGGATTGTGCTAATAAGCAAGGACTATTAAGGATTATCCAATCAATTCCATCACCAAAAGCTGAGCCTTTCAAACAATGGTTGGCTCAAGTGGGTGCCGAACGAATAGCAGAAATTGAAAACCCAGAATTAGCACAAGCAAGGATTAGGGCAACCTATAAAGCAAAAGGTTATAGCGATGAATGGATTGAAAAAAGAATACGAGGGATTCTTGTTCGTGATGAGCTAACTAAAGAATGGAAAGAGCGAGGGGTAAAGGAAGGCAAAGAATATTCCATTCTTACTGCCGAAATTAGCAAGGCGACTTTTGGTATTGTTCCAAGTGAATACAAAAAATTGAAAAACCTCACCAAATCAACTGAAAATCTTCGGGATCACATGACAGATTTAGAATTGATTTTCACAATGCTGGGAGAGGCATCAACAACTGAAATTGCGAAAAATAAAAATGCTCAAGGCTTTGTAGAAAATCAAATTACAGCAAAAGCTGGAGGTTCTGTTGCAGGAAATGCAAGAAAAGAACTTGAGGAAAAATCTGGCAAAAAGGTAGTTAGTCAAGAAAACTTCAATAATTTGAATGACATTAAACAAATTCCAAACCCAAAGAAAGATTAATCAAAAAATTCCAAATGTCTTTATACATTGGGAAGCAAAAACTATTCTGAAGCTGAAAAGTTAAAACGTGTCGAATCAAGCTATCTCAATTCACATTCTCTTTCCATTTTTGACAAAACAACTCAAACTCAGCTGAGATCTTCATTTCTTGCACACAAAACTCAATGAATGAAGGAGTTTCGTAAAAGATATTTTCCATTCGCTTGCGATAGGCTAATAATAATTCATCTCTTGAAATAGAAGCATCTGGATTGCTATCAAACTCGCTTTCCCAACCATTCAGGAATAAAGTGCGTGACGATTCATACAACTCCATCCATTTTTTATCTTGCGAATAGGTACTTTTCCATTTCGATGGAATCACCTCTTTCTTTTCTGCAACTACTTGCCTATTGGTAATTGCTTGTTTTTTAATCGTTGAATTTGAAACCTTTGAAGCTGTTTTTATTTTTGGATTTACTGAGTTTACAGTTTGTTTCGTTTGTTCTTCAATGATTTTTTCTGCTTTATCTTCCTCATAATCAGTAACTTCTTTGTCTTCAATTTTATCTTTTTCGACTTCCAACGATTCTTTTTTCGACTCATCCGGATTTGTTTCTTCACAAGCAAATGCAAGCAAGGACAAGGTGATAACGATACCAAAATAATAGAAGTTCATAATTATGTAATTACAATTTAGTTAAACGAAATTTGTAGAAATCGGGTACAATTTAAAGTTAGAATAGAAAAAAATTACTCTGGTGATACTAACAAATCAGATACAAATAGCTGACTTGGTGCAACCATCGGTTCGTCGTAAGGAATTTTATCGCCATATCTTTTTTCCATAATCCGTCTAACCTCAATTGCATCGATATTAAAATCTCGAAGTGGCAAAGGTTTCGCTAGTTTGATTCCTAATTTTTCATTGTAAACTTTCCAAACTAATTCTGAACAGTACATTTCTTTGTCACTCCAATTGAAATAACCATCGTAATTTTTTCCAAATTGACTTGCGGCAAATTGTTTCATCGCTTTGATATTTTCAGGTGTTAACTTCGATGCGTCTTTCAGTCTTTTGACTTCGTATTTGCCACCAACTCCTGATGCAATCCAATCTCCCAATTTTCGTTTTCCAACTGGTTGAACAGCCTCATAAATATAAGCTTGTCCGTTTTCATAAAACAAAATTCCACAATGTGAATAGGGAGAATTGGTAGCAATTTCAACGGCTTTACTTTGCGAAGAAGTTGAAGATTGAAATAAAATATCGCCATCTTTTAGCTCTTGTTGGCTACAAGCACTGAATGAAAGTAGCAACAAAAAATAAATAAAAAATGAAACTACTTTCATCCAGAATTGATTAACGTCTTTGTTTATTTCAAATACCGAAAATCTTGACCTGCTTTTATGGTTTTCAAAGTTTCAAAAATTAATCGGATACAATTTTCAACGTCTTCTTTTTGAACCATTTCCACAGTTGTATGCATATAACGTAATGGTAAAGAAATCAATGCACTCGTTACGCCTTCATTTGAATAAGCAAAAGCATCAGTATCTGTTCCTGTTGAGCGCGAAACTGCCGCACGTTGGAATGGTATTTTGTTTTTGTCCGCAGCTTTGATGATTAACTTCAAGAAATTCGTTTGTACTGCAGGACCATAAGTCAACACTGGACCTTTTCCTGATTGTTGGTCGCCATTTTCAATTTTATCAACCATCGGAGTTGCTGTGTCGTGACAAACATCTGTGATTAAAGCAACATCAGGCTTAATTTTATGCGCAATCATTTCCGCTCCACGTAAACCAATTTCTTCTTGAACTGCATTCACAACGTATAAACTGAAAGGTAATTTCGTTTTTGATTCTTTCAATAAACGTGCTACCTCAGCAATCATAAACCCTCCTACTCTATTATCTAAAGCTCGACCAACGTATTTGTTTTTATTTAAAATCATAAATTCATCCTCAAAAGTTGCCACACAACCTACGTGAACACCCAAAGCTTCTACTTCTTCTTTTGAGGCGCAACCGCAATCTAGAAAAATATTTTTCATACTTGGAGTTTCCTCTTTGGTATGACGCATGTGAATTGCCGGCCAACCAAAAACAGCTCTCTCAATTCCTTTGTCAGTGTGAATATTCACTCGTTTTGAAGGAGCAATCATGTGATCAGAACCACCATTTCGTTTCAAGTAAATAAAGCCATCTTTTGTGATGTAATGAACAAACCAAGAAATTTCGTCAGCATGTGCTTCAATTACTACTTTGTAATCCATTCCTGGGTTGATGATTCCTGCAACTGAACCATAATTATCAACAAAATAATCGTCTATATAAGGTTTTACGTACTCCAACCACATTTTCTGACCTTCAGATTCAAAACCTGTTGGACTTGCATTATTCAAGTAGTTTTCTAAAAATTTCTCTGATTTCGGGGTTATAATTTTCTTCATTTTTAATTTTAAAAGTTATTTCATTAACGTAACATTTCCTTTCGTGATGGACTGCAAACCACCAATACACGTAACATCTAAATAATAATCATAAACATCTGGATCTAATTTTTTTCCTCTAAAAATACCGTCCCAACCAAAGTTCGGATCAGTAGATTCAAACACCATTTCTCCCCAGCGATCAAAAACCCTGAAAATCATTTTTTCTATCCAAATACCTCTAACATACAAGACATCGTTGTTATTATCTCCATTTGGCGTAAATGCATTTGGAATAAAAACATACGGATCTTCACAAATGATAGTATATACTTTAACTTCAACCGTATCAGAAACAGAACAAATCCCGTCGGAAACTGTCAAAGTGAAAATCGTTGTTTCGTTCACTAAAGCATTCGTTGTTTGAGCGTTTGGTGTTGCTAAACCTGTTGTTGGTGCCCAAGAATAAGAACTCATTCCAGATGGTGTTCCGCTTAAAACAACTGTCGTTCCTGGTGAAACGATTGTTTGCGAAGCACTTGCAACTACACTCGATGGATTTATGGTTGAAACTGAAATGTAAATTGAATCTTCAATGAAACAACCATTGGAAGAACTAGCATTTAAATAAAGATATTGCGAAGTCGTTGGATTTACTTGAACTTGGTTACTTGTTGTAGGTGAAACAATAATAGTTGAAGGCGACCACGAATGTGTAAACGTAATAGTTGGATTGGTACTTGCAGCAGTGATAGTTGTTGTTTCTCCTAAACAAACTAAATTGTCACCAGTTAAAGTCAAACTTGCACTTGTAAATTCAACGAAAACACTATCACTGTTTTCGCACTCATTACTACTAGCTTGAAAATAATAATATCCAGTTGCTGGGTCATTTACTGTAAGTGAAGACTGAGTCAAATCGGTATTTAAGGTATCGCTAAACTGATTAGTTGACGACCAAATGAATTCAGTTGCTCCACCGCCAACAATTGGATTAAAAGTAATTGGAACGGAAGCACACAACGAAATAGTATCTACCAAACTAATTGTTACGCCGGGAGAAACAATAATCGTCACCGTTTCCGTATCATTTGCTGGACAAACGTCATCAACTATTGTAAGGGTAATTTGATATGTCCCAGGTGTAGAATAGGTTACAGATGTAGTTGTATTAACTGAATCAAGCGTTCCATTTCCAAAATTCCAAAGAAAATAACTTGTTTGTACGGAAGAATTCGTGAGTGTTACGGTCAAAGGCGCACAACCTTGTTGGTTATTTAAAGTTATTTCAGCAGTTGGTGGAACATCGAAAATAACGACCACACTATCAATTCTATCACAATATTGATTTCCTACTTTAATGTAATATTTACCATCAGGAGGAGAAACTGTTATGATTGAATCAGATGGAATATTCAATGGATTTGTAAAATTCGGAGAAGTTGACCAAATAAAATAATCTCCTGTTCCGTAGCTATTTGCAATCAATTGAGTTGGAAGTAAGTTACATAATTTTAAGGTATCAGGTAAATCAATTTGGATAGAGTCTAAAACAGTAATTGTAATGCGAGCTGTGTCAATAATCAAACAAAAACTGTCTGTTACATATAAATTCACTTGGTAAGTTCCAGGTGTATCATAAGTTATTACTGGATTTACCGTAACTGAATCCAAATTTCCGTTTCCAAAATCCCAAAGGAAAGTATCATCTTCTGAGGAAATATTATCAAAAGTAACCGTGAAATTTTGGCAACCTTCTGCTTGATCGGTTGTAAATTCAGCATTTGGAATAACTCCTGTGTCAAATTTATAGATTGCGTTGTTACAGTTATTACTATTATTTGTTGCCGACCAAGCACCTGGAGTAGTTGGAAAATCATCGTTATTTCCACAACCCGCACAAACTGATTGATACACAATTCCATTTTTATCAAAACGAGATGTCCCTCCATCTACGTGTTCTTCCGATTGATTTCCACCAATGTAAGTACCGTACAAAATACCTCCAAAGTCACGTTTTAGTACTAACAAATAAAAATCGAAACCATTAGGTGGTGTCAAACGAAATGCATCTGGTGTAACCGGCATTCCACTCAAAGCTGTACTTTGTAAAATATTTGCACCCCATGCTGAAACATAAATATTTCCACAAACATCAACTAAAAATGCTGCTGGTGAAACATTGATTGCTGTGCTTCCATTTCCAAATCTCGTGGAAGCCATATTTGTATTCAATGCAGGATTTAATTTGATGATGAAATTGCTACTGTTTCCATTAGAATAAGGTGCATTAACCACTGGGAAAGTTCCCCCGACTGATTGTCCTAACAAGAAAATATTATTATCTCTGTCCACTTCGACGAAGAAAACTTGGTCGTATTGATTTCTACCGATGTAACTTGCTTGGGTAATATTGTTTCCTGTTGGAGGTAATTTCACCACAAATCCTTCTGCTGTTCCTCCAGCATTTGCAGGTTGCCATCCACCTGTTGTTGCAATTAAATTCGTTGATTTCGTTCCACCAGCAAAAATGATGTTGTCAAAATCATCTACTTTGACAGAGTAACAAGCATCATCAGCTGAACCGCCGTAATAACTAGAAAACAATAAAGTTTGAAAGTTGGCTGCTAATTTAAAAACAACTCCATCTTGTCCACCACCATTTGTTCCTTGAACGGCATTTGCTACAGGGAAATTAGTCGATTTTGTAGAGGAAGCAACTAAAATATTATTATTCTGATCTAACATAATCTCTCCTCTAAACTGATCTCCGTAATTAGAAGTCAAACCTGAATAAGAATTGGCTGAATTGTAGGGTAATGATGCTGCATTATAATTCACTCCGTCATTTAGAGAACCTCCAACTAGAGTTGAACCTAGTAAATTATGACCATTAGTACTTAATTTTGCAACATAAATATCAGTTCCTTGACTAGAATAATAAACGCCATTGTAGTAAAATTCAGCTGTTCCGCCGCCATTATGTATTTGATTAAAAGCATTTGCAGTAGTTGGGAAATCAGCACTTGAGGTCGCACCAAAGAAATACAAATTATCATCTAAATCACAAATCATACTGTGAACCGTTTCCGTTCCAGCTGTATTGTTTCCTCCTCCTACAAAAGTACTCCATAACATTTGAGTTCCAGTTGGGTTGTACTTTGTAATAAAGACATCCGTAACACCATAAGAACCAGCCAATGCAGTAAAATTAGAAGTAATGTCATACGTCTGATTGTCAGGGGTTGGGAAATTATTTCCGTAAACCGTTCCCCCAGAATAAGCTGTTCCATCGTGACCATATGTTGCGGTCATTCCGAAATTATCAGAACTTGCACCATTATAAGTTGCAAAAACCAAAACTGGATCAATTATTAGATCATAATTTGGATTGTATTTCCCTAAATCAAAAGTAACATCGCTACCATCAAGAACAAATTTTACTGCCACTTCCTTTTTTTGACCTTCAATAATTTGATACGCATAAGGTTTATTTTCAAAGATCTTCCCCAAATCGGTATCAATTACCAAATTTCCTTTTCGGTCGATTCGAAGATTTTTTTGACCTGCGTAGTTCAATTTAATTACAGAGGGATCTATTTGCGGGTTAACTATAAATTCATATTTAACCTCATCACCTTGACCAATAACTTTGAAATCAATTCCAGTGTAAAACTCTTTCATCACAGCAGATTCGTAGCCGTGCACATCAGATGCCCACTTACTTTGGTCAGTACCAATAAAGTAATTGTAATAAAAATTAGTTGGATTATTTTTTTCAATTCGAGTTACTTTTTTAGAACCAACAAAATTCAAATGCACCAAGGTTTCTTTAATCGTTTTTCCAGTAAATCCGGGTGTGCTCATTGCATGGGCTTTGTGCATCTCCGAATAATCTTGCAAGTGAAAAATCATTTTATTTTCGAGAACCCACAATTTTCCGCCATCCATATTTGCTCGAAAAACAACACCTTTTGGCCATTGACCTTTGTTTTCAATCAATGTTTTTCCGGTATTATTTTTACTGGCTAATGGTTTAATACTTGCAAGCGACTGTGCATTTATGTTTAGAGAGTAACATAAAATAAAAAACAATGAACGTAAATATAATTTCATTTTCTAAGTTTTGAATTACTAAAATAGCTAAATAAATTGAATTTTGTTTCTTTAACAAAAAACACACTTTTTTTATATCTGATATAATTAAATTTCTCTACTTGTTTAGTACCACTTTTCCTCGGCTGAATCTCATTAACTCACTCCCAAAGTTCTATAAGTCCTAAATGCCTAATATCAAAAAATCTAAAAAAACAATTAATAAAAACTCGTTGATAAGTTCCTTAAGGATTTTTGAAATTTGACAAGAACAAGCACTAATTTTATAGCTCAATTTTAGTTATGGGAAAAATCATTGCGATTGCCAATCAAAAAGGCGGTGTAGGAAAAACAACAACTGCGATAAATCTCGGCGGATGTTTAGGTGTTTTGGAATACAAAACCTTGATTATCGATGCTGATCCGCAAGCAAATTCAACTTCTGGAAATGGATTCGACCCGAAAAATTCACGTAATATTTATGATTGCTTGGTGAATGGTGTGCATCCTAAAGATTTGATTCTCAACACAGCAAATCCAAATTTAGACATTCTACCTTCTCACATGGACTTGGTAGGCGCTGAAATCGAAATGATTAATATGCCTAATCGCGAGTACTTGTTGAAAAAAGCATTAGAGAAAGTTAAGGATGAATACGATTTTATTTTAATCGACTGTTCGCCTTCACTTGGTTTGATTACTGTCAATTCAATTGTTGCTGCAGACTCTGTGATGATTCCTGTTCAAAGTGAATATTTTGCCTTAGAAGGTTTGACGAAATTGTTAAATACAATTAAAATCATTCAAGGTCGCTTAAATCCAGAATTAGAAATCGAAGGGATTTTGTTGACAATGTACGATACGCGTTTAAGAATGGCGAATCAAGTAGTAGACGAAGTAAAAACACATTTTCAAGAATTGGTTTTTGATACAGTCATCCACAGAAATACAACTATCACAGAAGCATCGAGTTATGGAAAAACGGTTATAATGTATGATGCCGCTTCCAAAGGTTCCACCAATTATCTTAACTTTGCGCGCGAAATCTTGCAAAAAAATAATTTGACTAAGATTGGCAACGACGACAAAAAAATTGAGATAGACCATGAGCTCTAATGCAAAAAAGCAACCAGCACTCGGAAGAGGATTAGGTGCATTACTTCAAAATTCAGAAACTGACATTACGACTTCAGGAACAGCAATCGCTGGCTCAGTTTCTTTGTTACCTATTGAAGCAATTGAAGCAAATCCGTTCAATCCGAGAACAAATTTCGAAAAAGAGGCATTGGATGATTTATGTCGCTCCATTCAGGTTCATGGAATAATTCAGCCTTTAACTGTTCGTAAATTAGGTAGAGATAAATACCAATTAATTTCAGGTGAAAGACGCTTTCGTGCTTCGCAATTGGCTGGTTTAACAGAAGTTCCTGCTTACATCCGAATTGCAAACGATCAAACGATGCTTGAAATGGCATTGGTGGAAAATATACAACGAGAAGATTTAAATGCTATCGAAGTGGCAATTTCCTACCAACGTTTGATTGAAGAATGTAAACTAACACAAGAACAATTGAGCGAGAAGATTGCAAAATCTCGTTCCAACATAGCTAATTATTTACGTTTATTGAAACTACCTGTTGAGATTCAAGCTGGTGTTCGTGACAACCTAATTTCAATGGGACACGCACGTGCTTTAGTGACTATTCCCGATGAAGCTGAACAAATTAGACGTTTCAATTTAATCATCTCTGAAAATTTGTCTGTTCGAGATATTGAAAATCTATCTAAAAACGGTACAAAAACAGTTACAACCTCAAGCTCGCCAAAACAGAGTTTAAAACCTTTAAATTCTTCGCAGGAAGCAATAAAAAACTTCATTGCTGATCGTTTTTTAACGAAAGTTAGTATCGAAAAAGCAGCGAAAGGAAATGGGAAATTAGTATTGCATTTCAATTCTGAAAGTGATTTAAACCGATTGATTGAGTTATTGAAAAATTCATGAATCGAATTTTATTAATTTTATTACTTTTTATTTCTTATTCGTCTTATTCTCAAGACACTATTCCCGATAGCTTAAAGCATCCATATAAAAAAGCAATGCTTTATTCTGCTATCCTTCCAGGCGCTGGGCAAGTTTACAATTCTATTAATTCTGATTTGCGACCAAAAAAAGCATATTGGAAAGTTCCTTTAATTTACACCGCCTTGGGAACCGCGGGTTATTTTCTTGTTTCTAATCAATTGACCCAGAAATCCTTAAAAACGGAATACACCAGACGTATGGAAAATTCATTGGATTTAAACCCCACATGGGAACCTTACGATGACCAAGGAGTGTTGTTTCTTTATCGTCAATATTTGGATTGGCGCGATTTATCCATTCTTGGACTTGCTGCTGTTTATTTTATTCAAATTGCAGATGCCGCTGTTGAAGCACATTTCTTACACTTTGACGTCAGTGAAAACCTAACCATGAAATTTGAACCGACGTTAATGAATTATAAAAGTCCAGGAATAAGTCTTAAAATGTCCTTCCGTTAACTTGAAAATCTTATTTTTGCTTGCATGAAAATCGCGCTTATCGGTTACGGGAAAATGGGAAAGGCAATAGAATCTATTGCTTTAGAACGCGGACATGAAATTGTTGCTGTTTTCAACAGTGAAAATCCTTTCAAAAACAATGCAACGACATTAAGTAAAATCGAATCAGCAGATGTTGCTATCGAGTTTACTCAGCCTTCCCTTGCAATTACCCATATTTTAACTGCACTTGAATTGAATCTTCCAATCGTTGTTGGAACTACCGCATGGCAAAAAGAAGGTTTACAGTTAGTTAGCGAAAAAGTGAAGGCAAATAACGGAAGCTTATTACACGCAAGTAATTTCAGCGTTGGTGTAAATATTTTATTTGCATTGAATAAAAAACTAGCCTCCTTAATGGAAAATCAATCGGATTACTCGGTTGAAATCACAGAGATTCATCATATCCAAAAACTAGATGCACCAAGCGGTACAGCTGTTAGTTTGGCTCAAGATATCATAACCAATAATTCGCACTATTCTCAATGGGAATTAAATGAAAATCAAACCATTAACGAACAAACAATTCCAATAACTGCACTTCGCGAACCTGAAGTTCCAGGGACACATTTCGTTCGTTATAATTCTGAAATAGATACAATTACACTTGCACATCACGCTCATAATCGCAAAGGTTTTGCCTTAGGTTCAGTGATTGCTGCAGAATTTTTAAAAGACAAAAAAGGACTATTTACGATGTCCGATGTATTAAACCTATAAATTATGAGCTTCTTTTATTTTTACCTATTAATTCTTGTTCATCCTTATCTTTCACTTTGGTGGATGAGTTTTCCAAAAGCTGGAAGAAAAAGTTGGGAAGCTTTAATTCCTGGTTACAATTATTTTGTAATGTTCAAAATTACTTGTGACAAGCCTTTTTGGTCACTTTTGATGTTATTTCCTGGGGTGCATTTAATTATGTTGGCAACAGCTAACGTTAGTTATTTAAGACGTTTCGGCTATTATTCTTTTACAGATACTTTACAAGGAATACTTTTTCCTTATTTATTAATGTACAAAGTAACACAAGAACAAGCTGTTTTTGGCGCTGAAACAAATTGGTCAAATTCGCGCGATACAGAAATTCGTAAATGGGGCGATCACATTGTTTTGTTTTTATGTTTACCTGTAGTTGGACACGTGATTGCATTGGCGATTGGTGCTGTGACAAGAGAACAACCGGGAGTAAAATCACGTGTGAAAGAATGGGGAGATTCCATCTTATTTGCCTTAGTTGCTGCGAGTATTATCAGAACTTATGTTTTTGAACCCTTCCAAATCCCAACAGGTTCGATGGAAAAAACATTATTAGTAGGTGATTTCTTATTTGTGAATAAATTGGCTTATGGTCCGAAAGTTCCGGTTACTCCTCTCTCCTACCCGCTTGTTCACAATACTATTCCTTGGGTGAATATCAAATCCTACACAACACTGGAAAAAGGAAGCTACACACGATTACCAGGATTTGGAAAAGTAAACAGAAATGATGTGGTAGTTTTCAATTATCCTTCTGGTGACACAGCTGTTTATGATCCTAGAATGCCTGATGGGTTAATGGGTCACGATTATCACGGGATTGTAAATGAAGAAGCGTTTTACCAATTCAATTCTTCTGCTGAAAATGGTCAGAAATACAGAGAATTGAATGATAAATTATTGAAACAAGGAAAAACAAAACAAGAAGCTGATAGTATTGCGAACGATATTTTCTACCGCTACTTTATAGAAACAAACTGGAAATGGAAACAATTAGCAAAAGAAAAATTAGCGAGAGGTGAATTTCCGGGTGAGCCTAACGAAATGACCCACGGAGGTTTAATCTATCGTCCTGTTGATAAGCGTGAAAACTACATTAAACGTTGTGTAGGAATTCCTGGAGACAAACTAAAAATAGTTAATTCAGTTCTTTATGTGAATGGAAAAAGCGCTTATGTTTCTCCTGAACAATGTTTAAAATATAAAATTGAAAAGACTAAAGTTACTTTCCCAAATCAAGAAGAAATGTTCAGTCGATATGGACTTGAAAATGATCCTTCTGGTGCGAGAATTGACTTTGAAACACGTGACCAAACGTATTACTTTTTTAATTTAACACGTTCTGAAAAACAAAAAATTGAAAAAGATTTCAAAATCAAATTGGAAGTTGATATAACGCCACAATACAGTAAATCAAAAGATTACAAACCAAATATTGGCGAGTTGATTGATAATATTAGAACTTTTCCTAAGGATTTCTACGTGAACAATAACGTTACTAATTTTGAAGAATTCCAAGTACCTTTCAAAGGAAAAGTGGTTGATTTCAAAAAAGAGAACATTGCTTATTACCGAAGAATTATCACTGCTTACGAAGGTCACAAGTTAGTGGAGAAAAAAGATGGTATTTACATCGACGGTAAGAAAACTACGACCTACAAAATCCAAATGAATTACTATTGGTTGATGGGAGATAATCGCTACAACTCAGCAGATTCAAGAATTTGGGGTTTTGTTCCTGAAGATCACGTTGTTGGTCGTGCTTCTTTGGTTTGGTTTTCGAAAAGCGCTTATATGGGTATTCGTTGGGAACGTTTATTCAAGCTTATAAAATAATGACGGTTTTTCCAATTGCTTATTTTCCTTCCATTTTATATTGTAGAGAATGGTTTCAAAGTGAAAATAGTCTTTTGGAAATACACGAAAATTTTCCGAAACAAACGATTCGCAACCGCTGTGAGATTCTAACTGGTAATGGCGTTTTACGATTGAGTGTTCCAGTGGTACATCAAAGTGGAGTAAAAATTCCTACACACGAAGTAAAAATCATTCAAACAGGCTCTTGGAAAACAGACCATTGGCGAGCAATTGAAAGTGCTTATTCCTACGCTCCTTACTTTGAGGATTATGCACAAGACATTCAAAACATCATCTTTGAAAGCACTGGTTTACTCCTTGAAACGAATTTAAAATGTTTGGAATTAATTGCTACAATATTGGATAAACCGCTCGATATTGATACTACTTCGGAATACTTATTTGAAGTTGAAAAGGATTTCAGAACTACTGATTTTTCATCCAAAGAAAACTGGAATTTGCCAAGTTATCAACAGGTGTTTTCTTACAATAAACCTTTCACTCCGAATTTATCAATGATTGATTTAATCTTTAACGAAGGACCGTTTTGTCGGAAATGGATTTTGTAAAATTTGAATCTTCACTTTCGTAAAAGTAAATTATTACAATTATGAAAGTCAGTCATTTTACCCGAAGTAAAATCTATTTAGCAAATATTAGCGAAAAACATTGACCTTGAATTTCTAGGTTTTAGCTACTGAACTGAAACTGTTAATTTTTAAAATTTCTGTAAGAACATTTTTAAAAAATTTCAGTTTTCAGAAAGGAGTTAAAATTGTTCGCAACGAGCTTTAAATATTAGAAGAACAATAATTTGCGAACAAAAAGAAATTCAGAGTCTTGATTTTTTGATTCTTTTTCATCAAGGAAAAAGAATGGCAAAAAAAAATTAGCTTAAATCCTGATTATCACAAGGATTCTGATTTTCTAATACTGAGTCTTATAAAGCATTCAATCACTTTAAAAAGAACTCAATCTTTCTTCTCCTTTTTCTTTTTAATTTGAAAGGTATAACTCAAATTAAATATATGGCGATTTAATGGAGTTGCCAACTGAATCCGTTGGTCGAAAATATAGCCAAATTCAACTTTATGTGGTCCTTTTAAATCCAATGCAAAGGCAACGGAATAACGGATTTTTGTAAAACGATTTCCTAGTTCATAATTACTTGGGTCATAGAAAAACTCTGTGCTAATTTGAGGTGTTAATGGGAAATTATTGATATCGTAAGAAATGCTCGGTTTAATTCTGAACGATTCATCAAATTCAGGCTCATAAGTCCCAACAAATAATTGCGAAAATGAATATTGATAGCGCAAACGCAAACCTAAATCCAACCTTTTTTTCGTTTTAGAAAATTGTAAGTTAAAATTTAACCGATGATTTGAAGAGTAGTTTGAATTATCTTGTCTATCAGAAATATAGCGATAATCAATTGAAGGTTTAAGCCATTTTTTGAATTTGTATTTTATGGAAGCTTGACCGAAAGTTGTTTGCAAATTATAATTTCCCAAGCGATTATTCCAATCGATAGTGTACTCAAATTTGTCATTCAATTTTCCAGTAATTCCTGTTTCTGCCCAAACTTGAAAGTAATTCTGTTGGCTTGAAACAAAATTAATGGATAAACTAAACAGTAAAAAGGCACAAAAACGAATCATTACAACTGTTTTTTGATGACAATTGTATCTAAATCAATCACTTGATTGCGTTCAGTTATTTCAAACGGAACCAAAATTTCTTTTTTACCGCTCGCACAAGAACTACAATCTTCGTAAACATATAATGAATACTGTCCTTTCTGTAAATAATTAAAAATAAAACTACCATCATAGCTCGTTTTAATATCATCATCGTAAAAAGCATCGTCTTGGCCATAAATTAAATAAACATCTTGGTCAGCAGCTTCATATTTTCCACCAGAAATTGGATTGCCAATACTGTTATATAATTGTTCCATAACAACACCTTTTACAGTTGCTGAACCTCCTTTTCCCTCTACTTTTGAGCAAGAATATAAAAAAGTTGTGGCAATAACTAAACTTAATAAATACTTCATTTTCATCCGTTTTTTAATCTATAATTTGTTCCAAAAATACAACATAACGATTGAATGAATTAACTTTAACACGTTATTCGATAATATTATGTTAATATAGATATTAAAATCAACATTAAATGAGATTCTTTTTATTCCTAATACTTGCGAGTTTTTTTTCTTTTCAAGTTAAAAGTCAAATTTTTATCAATGAATATTCGTGTTCCAATATTTCTACCATTCCCGATGGCTATGGCGATTACGAAGATTGGATTGAACTTTATAATCCTGCTTCTACACCAATAGATATTACAGGCTGGTATCTTTCTGATAAACCAACTAACCTTACAAAATGGCAAATTCCACCAAGTTCTATGACTGCTTTTGGTTTCAAGATGGTTTTTTGTTCGAAAAGAAACACAATAAATAACAATCAATTACACACTAATTTCAATATTTCTCAAACTGAAAACGATTGGATTATTTTAAGCAATCCTTCTGGAATTGTTGTTGACTCCTTTAAAATAAAGCATTTAACAAAAGCAAATCACTCGATTGGTCGTTCTACGAATGGAGCTTCTGATTTTAAACTTTTTTCTACGCCAACTCCAAATGCCCTTAATTCAGGAGCAATCAATTTTTATACTCCAAAACCAACTTTTAGTGTACAAGCAGGATTTTATCCAAATGCTCAGACTGTTTCAATTAGCTGCATCGACCCAACTGCAACAATTCGCTACACTTTAGACGGAAGCGACCCAACTACAAGTTCGACCTTGTATTCAACCCCCATAAATATTACTTCAACAAAAGTGCTTCGAGCCGTTGCTTTTAGTTCTAGTTTACCTTCATTCATTGAAACAAACACTTATTTTATTAATGTGAGTCACAGCATACCTATTGTTTCTGTTTGCAGTGATGGAGTTTTTGATTTAGTTGCAAATGGAAATCAATTTGAGCCAGTTGGTGCTTTTGAGTTATTCGAGGACGATGGCTCCTTTATTGATGAAGGTCAAGGAGATTTCAATAAACACGGAAACGATTCTTGGTCCTATCCACAGCGCGGGTTTGACTTTGTTATGCGTGATCAATATGGCTACAACAAAGATTTAAATCATCAAATTTTCCCTGAAAAATCAAGAAGTAATTTTCAACGTGTGATTTTAAAACCAGCTGCAAGTGATAATTATTCATTTGAACAAGGAGCTCATATTCGCGATGCTTTTATTCATAATTTGTCTGATAGAGCACAAATGAAATTGGATGAACGCACGAACCGACCTTGTGTTGTTTATTTAAATGGACAATATTGGGGAGTTTATGAAATTCGTGAGAAAGCGGATGACCACGATTATACAGATTATTACTATGACCAAGATAAATTCAATATTCAATACCTGAAAACGTGGGGAAATACGTGGGCAGATTATGGTGGTACTCAAGCAATCACAGATTGGAATACATTAAAAAGCTATATTGCTACTAACAATATGGGTAATGCGACAAATTTTGCTTACGTAGATGGTGAATTAAATTGGGAATCTTTGTGCGATTATTTTATGTTCAATTCGTATGTTGTGAATCAAGACTGGCTGAATTGGAATACCGCTTGGTGGAGAGGACGAGATCCTTTAGGAGATAAGAAAAAATGGCGTTATGCCTTGTGGGATATGGATGCGACCTTTGGACATTACATCAATTACACTGGAATTCCAGACACTGGTCCGAATGCTGATCCGTGCAATGCTGAAAACCTCCCAGATCCAGGAAGTCAAGGTCACACCGAAATTATTTCCAAGTTAATCAATGAAAATCCTACGGTAAAACAATATTATGTAGCTCGATATATTGACCTTGCAAATACTTATTTTTCTTGTACTTATATGACCGCATTATTAGATAGTATGGTAAATGAAATCGCTCCTGAAATGCAAGGACAATGTACAAAATGGGGAGGAACGTATGCTGGATGGCAAAATAATGTGCAACAATTGCGCGATTTTATCAATAATAGATGTGCAGCATTGGAATCTGGATTAGAAGATTGTTATCAAGTTGTAGGTCCTTACCCGACTTTGTTTGATGTTTCTCCTGCGTTATCTGGAAAAATAAAGGTAAATTCAATCTATCCTCCAAATTATCCTTGGTCAACAACTTATTATGGAGGTATTCAAACAAATATTGTAGCCCAAGCTAATCCTGGATTTATTTTTGACCATTGGGAATACACGACAGGACCGCTTACAGGACCAATTACGCAAGCAAGCAACAGCTTAAATATTTCTGGAGCTGAAAATATTGTTGCCTTTTTTGTTCCAATTGATCCAAATGCAGATACTGACGGTGATTTTCTTACAGACGGAAGTGAAATCGCGAATGGTTCTGATCCGCTTGACCCTTGCGACCCAAATCCATCAACAGCAATTTGTGACCAAGACAATGATGGATTAACAAACGAAGAAGAAACAACTGCTGGCACCAATCCAACAAATCCTGATTCTGATGGAGATGGAATAAACGATGGAACTGAAATCACTAACTCTTCCGACCCTTTAAATCCTTGTAGTCCAGCAATTAATAACTTGGCTTGCGATACTGATAGCGATGGTTTAACAAATACCGAAGAAACAACTTTAGGAACAGACCCTAGCAATCCTGATACTGACGGAGATGGAGTTAATGATGGCGCTGAAAACACCTCCGGCTCAGATCCTTTAGACTCTTGTGACCCAAATCCAAATGCGACAGCTTGTTCTTTAGACAGCGATAGCGATGGATTAACAAATAGTGAAGAAAGTTCATTAGGAACCGACCCAAATAATCCAGACACAGATGGTGATGGAATAAATGATGGATTAGAAGTTGATAATGGAACAAACCCCTTAGACCCTTGTGATCCAAACAATGATTCACTCGATTGTCAAGAAGGAATTCATATTCCAAATGCGTTCTCTCCGAATCAAACTGGTAGTGGAGACAATGAAGTTTTCCAAATTTATGTTGGGAAAGATATTCAATCAATTAATTTTAGAATTTTTGACCGTTGGGGGAATTTAATGTTTGAATCGAAAGACAAAAAATTCAAATGGGACGGAACATTTAAAGGGAAAATGTGCAATTCTGGTATTTATGCTTATGCTGTGGAGGTTATTTACCTGGATAATAAGCAAGAAACAATTAGTGGCAACATAACTTTGATTCGCTAATGAAAAAGGTATTAGTTTTTATTGGCTTGCTAATTTCAGGAATTGCAAGTGCTCAAGATTATCATTTTTCACAAATAGACAAAATGATGCCTTTGATAAACCCTGCTACAACCTCAAACTTTGATGGATTTGAGAAATTTAGTGCGTTACACAGAAGTCAATGGCTTGGCTCAGGGACAAAATTTCACACCACTAACGCCTTAGCTGAATTGACCTTAGGTAAAAAACGAGGTCGTGATAAAGCTTATTTAGGAGTTGGAGTATTTTTCAATAATGATTTTGGTGGTGATTCAAAAATGGCTAGTAATGGTGGTGGATTTACAGCAAGTGGAAATGTGACCTTAGCTGATGGACATTGGTTATCTGCTGGTATTCAAACGGCTTTTATTAGTAGAACAGCTGACTTTTCGAGATTATATTATTACAATCAATTCAATGGTTCTGGTTTCGACAATAGCATTCCGTCGGGCGAGTTAAATGAATTTACCTCCTTTGGTTACGTCGATGCATCAGCTGGAATTTCTTATCGTTTTAATAAAAAGAGAAATAGAAAATACAAATCCAAAAACAATGGATTTCAATTGGGATTCTCTATGAGTCATTTGACGCAACCAGATCTGAAATACAATGTTTTAATCGAAGATAAGTTATACCGTAAAATTTGCATTCATACCAATTTTACGGTTGGAATCAACTCTGTTTCTGGACTACAGTTTACAGCTGCGCAATTTTTTCAAGGTCCACATACAGAAACGAATTTTGGGATTTTCTATGAGTTACGGTTAAAAGATGTCTCCACTTTAATGAGTGTTTCAAGAGAAAGAAATTTGTATATAGGTTCTTATTTCCGTTTGCCCAATTCTTTTGCACCTTATGTCGGAATTGATTTTGGCGACTTTTCTTTTGGGGTTTCATACGATAAAACTGCAGGTTTAGCGGGCACTGCATTCAAGCATTCCGTGGAACTTAACCTAAGTTATATGATTACCAATAGATCAGTTTTTAAAGGGAGATAATTGTAATGAAAACAGTGCTAATTTATCTTTCAAAGCCCAAAAACTTTCTTTAAATAGTCATTCAAAAAGACACCATTTGGATCATGTTTGGCTCTTACTTGTAAAAAATCATCGAATTTCGGGTAGGCCTTTCTGAAAAAGGAGGCATCTCTAGTGTGCATTTTTCCCCAATGTGGACGACCACCATTTGCTACGAATAAATCTTCTAAGTCTTTGAAATAGCGCGTATTGTCCATTCCTTTGTAAACATGACTTGCGATGTATGCCGACTTGCGATTATAAGCAGGGCTTAAATAAATATCATCTGCATGGACAAAACGATGCTCTTGAGGAAAACTGATTCGATAATTATTTTTGTCAATCAATTTCAGCATTTCTTTCACCACTTCTTTATAGCTTTCATACGGAATATTGTACTCCATTTCTGTGAATTTCACATTGCGAACCGTACTGAAAACCTTATAGCTTTGTTGTACTTTTTTTTCGTTTGAAATAAAGGAACCAATTAAATTAGAAATCGTTTTTGAACTCGAAGGAATAGCTTTGTTGATAGAACACAAAAATTGTAAAGCCCAATTTTCCAAAACGATATCATTAATAAATGCGCTAAATTTTGAAGTGTGCCCCGCTTCTTGGCTCACAATATTCGAACGTTTTGTTTGTGACCATTGCGAATTTGGAATTGAGTAAAATTCAAAGTGACGGTTCTCATCAACTATTGCATCTAGATTTGCCAACACCTCGCTCAATTTCTCTTTGCGAATGTCTAACTCAAGATTGTAGGCTTCTTTGCAACGCATTTTTATTCGTGTAATTATTCCTAAACTTCCAAGAGACAATTGTGCACATTTGAATTCATGGTAATTATTTTCTTCGTTCAAGGTGATTATCTCGCCCAAACCATTAACGAAAGTTATTTCTTCTACCTGCGTTCCTAGGCTTCCTAGAGTTATTCCTGTTCCATGCGTGCCAGTTGAAATTGCTCCAGCTAAACTTTGAACGTTGATATCTCCCATGTTTTCTAATGCTAAACCATTTTCAGCCAATTCTTCACTAAGACGTTTTAACTTCGTTCCAGCCCAAGACACTGCTCTATTATTAACTTCTTTTGAAATCAAACCTTGAATTTTATCTAAGCTTAAAGAAACACTAGTTGTTGCAAGTAAAGGACTAAACGAATGATTGGAACCAACTGTACGAATGGTTTTCCCTGAAAAAGTAGCCTTTTTAATTATATCTGCAATTTCCTCTTCAGACTTTGGCAACAACACTTCTTGCGGTGTCCATTTAACATTTCCTGCCCAATTTTCCATTATAAAAAACATTTTTGTTCGCCCCTATATGTTGGAACTATTTGTTCAATTTTGTTATCTCGAACTAAAATTAACTCATTGAAACGTTCGCACAACTCCCCTGCTTTTGCGTGTCTAAAAAAAATTAAATCACCAATATTAAGAGCTTCTTTTCCGCGGTATTCAAAAGGTGTTTGAACTTCACCTGCGCCTTCATTTTTAATCAATTTCATTCCTTGAGGAAGAAAAGGTTGCGGTTGTTTAATTGCGTCTGTGGCACCTGAAGCGATATAACCACCACCAAGTGCTGTAAAAATGGTATTTGTTGGTTTTCTGACTATTCTTAGTGAATAAAAAAGTGCTGGTTTATGCTTGAAATTGCTGTAATTATCAAATAGATGAGACTGATAAAACCCACTGCCGACTGTTATTTCAGTTATACCTACTTCTTTAAGTGTTGACTCAATACTTCCTGTTCCTCCTCCATTTACAAAATCCAAATGAATACTATTGTCAGACAAAACCTTCAAACAATCAATTCTTCGTTCAGCAATTTCCCTAATGGATTTAGACTTCAAAACACCAATTACTTTATTCATAAAAGTAGCACTAGGAACATTGTCACCAATTCCAGCTATTTGAGCTTCATAACCCATCAAACCTTTCCACCTCACATTTGAAAAAGAAGTTGAACTATTAATAATTTTTTTTAAATCAGTCGCATTCTTGATAGCTGAGCGATAAACACCAAAATAAATTCCAGGAAAAGTAGAACTCATATCAATATCAACACAAAGATTTACATGGACTTGATGCTTTGAGGCAATTGTATTTAACAATTCAACATGTTCCAATTTGTCCACCATAAAATAGATGGAAGTTGCATGTTTTTCACTCGAAAGAACTTGATTAATCAGATCTTTTTCAAAAGTAGGATAACCTAAAAGTATGTTTGTAAATCCTAATTCAGAAAGCCAAATTGCTTCTTCAATAGTGAATGCCATTAAACCAAAGGAATGGGGTAATTTATCTAGAATATAATTCAACACATATCGACAACGAATTGATTTTGTGGCAATTCTAATATTTCTACCTTGTGAACGACGAGCAATTTCTTGGATGTTTTCATCCAAAGCATTCATATCTAAAACTGCAAATGGAGCTTTTTGTGATTTAAAAATTGATTTTAACAATTGATACTCCATCCCAACGATTTAATTTTTTGCTTGAAATTACATTTTTTTTTGCTTGAAATATGAAACACCTTAAAATTGTTATTTTCTGACATTGAATTTATTATTGAACCGAAATAAAATCAATTTTAAAAAACAAAGATTTTAGTTTCTACCCTTAAAAAATACAAATTTTAAACTCAAGTTTAACTTTTAAATTTTCTTGGTCATCAAAAAATGTTGAATTTCATTGAAAAGCAAATGTGACTTTTCAACTAACACATAATTTAAATTTTGATAAAACGGAATTGCAATTTCTCGAGCATGCAAGACGATTTCTGAACTATTTTGAGTTTTACAATAAGATTCAATTGCTAGCATAACTTGTTTACCGTAGCCTTTTCGTTGAATTTCAATTTCAACCGCCATAAATCGCACTTGCCCTATATTTTCTGAATTTAAATCTAATCTTGCAATTGCTGCTATTTTATCATTTTCAAATAGTGCAAAATGAACTCCTGTCGCATCACCATCATTTCGTTCACTTCCTCTAGGTTGCTTCCATGGTTGACGTAAAACACGATAGCGTAAATCATAGTATTGCTCCCACTCTACTACATTTTTTGGTGCGCGAATGACTATTTCCATTTGAAAGCAATTGAGGTTAAACGTTGCGTTGCTGTTTCTTCAATTAATTCTGACCGAACTAAATCCTTAGCTGTTTTATCATCAAAAACGGCTTCCAAGTTTTTAATCCTCCCCACTGGAACATGATGTTCAAGCATATTCTTTAAAATTTCAGCTGCTGTAAAATCAACAATTTTAGCTTGTACTATTTCAAACAATTGTTGACGATTGATCACCCGATTTTGATTGCTTGAAAAGCGACTATCAGCTACTAAATTTTCTAAACTCAGAAAAGTACACAATTTTTCAAAATGGACTGTCGAACCAATTGCGAAAGTGATAAGTTCGTTGTCTTTTGTTTCAAAAATCTCTCCGTAAGGTGCGATATTTGGATGTAGACTTCCTATTCTTTCTGGGTTTTTTTGCGCCATCAAATAGTTAGAAGCTTGATTAACTAAACTACAAATTGCTGCATCGTACAAGGAAACTTCAATTGTTTTTGCGCTTTTGTTAATTTGACGTTCCAATAAGGCTAATAGTAATCCTTCTTTTAATTGATGAGCAGCTAAAACATCGATAAAAGCAACTGGCATTTTCACAGGTCCACTTTCTGGGGTACCATTCATAGACATAAATCCCGTTTCTGCTTGCAAGATTAAATCATAAGCAACTCGATCACTTTCAGAACCAAAACCATTGATTTTACCAATGATTAATTTTTTATTGACTTTTCTTAAAATTTCATCAGTGACATTCAATTTTACTTCATCTCCAAACTTAAAATTTGAAATTAAAATATCAGCATCTTTAACTAAATCAATAAATTGCAAGTAATCTACTTCCAATTTTAAATTGAGTTGCAGATATTCTTTTCGATAATTTACCGATGAAAAATAAGCTGAAACAGTAGAGTTTTGATTTTCACTAGGTAATTTCCAAGAACGAGTTACATCAGGAATAGTGGTGTTTTCAATTTTTACAACTTGCGCACCAAGTTCTGCGAAAAATGTTCCAACCGAAGGACCTGCAAGTACAGTTGAAAGATCTAAAACTTTAAGATTTGTAATAAATGAAACTTCCATTAATTCAGATTTTTCATGCGTAAACTTGCCATCCATAAAACACCAAAAAGAATCGAAGCAAAAACCAAATGCGAAGTTTGTACTAATCCTGGCATGTCAGCATATGCTAAAAGAATTCCAGAAACTAGCTCCAAAACTAAAATTAAAAAGGCGGAACGAATGATCAGATAGCGCTGCGTTTGTTCATTTCTCCAAGTTATAAAAACTAATAAAATCAAAACTAACCATGAGAAACTGCGATGAATATAAAAAGGTAATCCCAATTTATCCGTCCAAGTTTCACGCCCAAAGCCCTGTTTTGTTAGTTCGTCAATTGACTCTCGCACTTGCGTACCCAAAAACATTTGATAAAAAGTAATAGCAAAAACAAAAAAAACTAAAATTCGTAAGGTTTTATTTATGGGTAAGTTAACTTGTTGATTTGGGCTAATAATGCGAATAATATACATTTGTAATCCAATAATAACCAAAGCTAAAAGTAAATGGACCGTAATTGTCCAAGGAACTAAATTCGTAGCAACGACAATAGAACCAAACCAAGCTTCAATTAAAATCAAAACTAAATTCACTAATGATAACCAAAGAATTTTGTGTTTACGATATTTTAAAATAATCCAAAAAAAACCAAACAACATAAAGTTTCCAGCTAAAAACCCAACTAAACGATTTACATATTCTGTCCAAGTTTTACGTGTATTGAAAGCTTCTTCCACATAAACTGTTGGATCGTTTTGAATGCGTTCAGCTGTTGATTTTAAACCAATTGCATTTAAGAATTTACAGAATTTTTCAACTTTTTTCTGACGTTTTAATAAATATGCTTCTCTATAATCAGGTGGTAATTCTGATACTTCAGTTGGTGGAACCCATTGACCAAAACACTTCGGCCAATCCGGACATCCCATCCCGCTACCTGAAATACGAACAAAGCTGCCAGCAACCACAACCAAGTAAATTAACACCAATGTTACCCAATTAAAACGAACAAAAATTTTAGAAAATTCCATGAATCAAAATTAGTCAATGTGTGTTATTAGGGATTATAAAAGTTGTTTTTTTTGAGTACAATTGAAAGTAATTTTTCTCAACACTTTGAGAATGAATTGGTGTACTCAAATATTTTGAAATTCAAGATTGAAATTATAAGACTGTTGCAAAACTGTTTTCGTATTAACAGTTTGATTGTCAAAAACTAAGATTATTTTTTGGTTATTTTTACCCTAGTTTTCTTATCTTATGTATGTAAAATGATCAAAATATTTGTTTTGCTGATTTTCTAATAGCAAAACGAAAAATTTAACAAGATTTTTTTAATCAGGTAAATCTAATTGTTGATTGGCACCTATTTAAATAATATCAATATACATTATTCAAATTGGATTAATACTATACATCTTCATTGAATGAGTCTAGAATTTTGCTCATTTCTGACTTTTTCAGCAGACACTAAACTGAACTTATACAATTTTTCTATAACGAATGCGTTTTGGAACACTGTCGCCTAAACGTTTTTTACGGTTCTCTTCGCATTCTGAATAAGAGCCTTCAAACCAATACACTTCTGAATCGCCTTCGAATACCAAAATGTGTGTACAAATTCTATCTAAGAAGCAACGTTCGTGGGAAATAACCACCGCACAACCTGCAAAATTCTCACAAGATACCGCTATAGTTATATTCAAGATTTAATAGATAAAAATATCTTAGTGAAAAGTCAACAAGGTGAATGAATCACAAATTATGAATTAAAAATTGTAGAAATCAAATAAAAGCAATTGTTTTTGGTGTTAATTTCATCGCTTAATCAAGTTTTCGACTACGCTTGGGCGGAATTTAAAGAAAGGTTTTTTTCAATTTAATAAAAAAAAGAAGGATTCAATTTCTAAAAATTCATGAAAAGAGATAATTTGGCGCCATACATACTAAAATCGGTTTTTGGAGACAAATTGTTGGAAACTTTAAGGTTTTGAGACAGAATAAATTGTTTGAGTAACATTAATTCCAGAGATAAGGAACGTTTATTTTTTAAGGCGAAAGAAACACCTTGACCAATATTTATTTCTAAAGCGTTCAGCGCAACATCTGCATTAATATCTGTTGGCCATGTTTGATAGTTTTCAAAATAGGTTGTATCATTGGATTGAAACATATAAGAAGTTTTGTAATGGCTAAATTTTAACTCAGTAGGCAAATAGAATGTAGCATTTTTTGCAGAATTGTATAAATATTGATAACGTGCACCTGCGTTAAAATAAGAACTGCCCTGACCAAGCAATGAATATTCGGCAGTCAAACCAACAAGATTATTTTTATCTACATATTTATTAAGACCAAGCTTTATACAAACAGGCTGTTCACCTCCACCAGTTGTTCCTCCAACATAGTTTTCGTCTTCCTGAAATCCGGTCCAAATTCTAAGAATTCCTGCGCTCAATCCTATATGGAATCCTAATCCTTCTTCTTTTCTCTGGTTTATTGCTTTTTTTTGATTGATTTTAGATGTGAATTCTTTGTTATATTTAAAATATTCATATTGAAGACTCGTGAAAGAATACATTTCGCCATCTTTTCCTTGAAATGTCAGAAATCCTGTACTTTGGTCGTGATTGATAATTTTACCCTTTAGTTCCGATGAATACTTTCTTGATCTGCCGCGTGAATCTGTATATTCTTTGTAAACTGCTACAACATCGTAAACTTCAACTATTGAATTTTGTTCTTTTAGGGATGAATCAGTTTGCGCATATACAACAAGATTGATTAAAGCAATTGTTATACATATTAATAATTTCTTCATGATTATTCTCGGTAATGTAATTATTTTAAATTCTATCGTTTTGTAATTAAATGGTAATTATTTGAAACAATGTTTAGAAGAGCAATCCAGATTTGTTTGGATTCTCTAAATTTCTTTTCACATCATTTACAACAAATTTATGAAAATAATTTTATCGCAATTTAATAGGGAAGGAATTTTCATTGTTTGTCGAGTATTCAATTTTTTTGTGTAATTCTAAACCGTTGAAACGGTTGTTGAAACAGGTATATTTTTCAAAGTTACGGGTTTAAATATGCACCTGCAAATATCAAAAAATACTTTTATAACGAATGCGTTTAGGAGCATTGTCACCCATACGTTTTTTACGGTTTTCTTCGTATTCGGAATAAGAACCTTCAAACCAATAAACCTCAGAGTCGCCTTCGAATGCTAAGATGTGCGTACAAATTCTATCTAAGAACCAACGGTCGTGGGAAATAACTACTGCACAACCTGCAAAATTCTCGATTCCTTCTTCCAAAGCTCGCAATGTATTCACATCGATGTCATTCGTTGGCTCATCCAATAACAACACGTTCGCTTCCGTTTTTAAAGTCATTGCCAAATGCAAGCGATTGCGCTCACCTCCTGATAAAATGCCTACTTTTTTGTTTTGGTCCGAACCATTGAAATTAAACTTCGACAAATACGCTCGTGAATTGATTTTTTGATTCCCAACTTCAACGAATTCTAAACCGTTTGAAACAACATCAAATACCGTTTTATCCGGATGAATGTCTTTGTGTGATTGATCGACGTAACCAATTTTCACTGTTTCTCCTACTTGGAATTCACCACCGTCAGGTTGTAATTCATCCATAATCATTTTGAAAATCGTAGTCTTCCCTGCTCCATTCGGCCCTATAATACCAACGATTCCTGCTGGTGGCAATTTGAAATTCAAATCACCGTACAATAATTTATCTCCAAATCCTTTCGCCACGTTTACCGCTTCAATTACATTCATACCTAAACGTGGTCCGTTTGGAATTGGAATTTCCAATCTTGCTTCTTTGTCTTTCGAGTCTTCCGACAACATTTTGTCGTAGTTCTGTAAACGTGCCTTGCTTTTCGCTTGACGTGCTTTAGGATTCATTCGTACCCATTCCAACTCGCGCGCTAACATTTTCTGACGTTTCGATTCCGATTTCTCTTCCTCTTTCAAACGGTTTCCTTTTTGCTCCAACCAAGAAGAATAATTTCCTTTCCACGGAATTCCTTCTCCTCTATCCAATTCTAAAATCCAACCTGCGACGTTATCTAAGAAATAACGGTCGTGGGTTACGGCAATTACCGTTCCTTGGTATTGTTGTAAATGTTGCTCCAACCAGTCAATCGACTCCGCATCCAAGTGGTTGGTAGGCTCATCGAGCAATAAAATATCTGGATTTTGCAACAGCAATCTACACAATGCAACGCGGCGTTTTTCACCTCCAGAAAGTGTTTCAATTTTTTGTTCGTCTGGTGGACAACGTAACGCATCCATTGCACGCTCTAATTTTGTATCTAATTCCCATGCATCCAAGGCATCGATTCGGTCTTGAACTTCTCCTTGACGTGCAATCAATTTATCCATTTTATCAGGGTCATTCAAAATTTCTTCGTCCATAAAAGACGCATTGATTTCTTCGTATTCACGCAAAACATCAACTGTTTCTTGTGCACCTTCCATCACCACTTCTTTCACTGTTTTGTTCGGATCTAATTCTGGTTCTTGTGGCAAATACCCAACAGAATATCCTGGAGAAAACACCACATCACCTTGATACGCTTGATCTAAACCTGCAATGATTTTCATTACCGTTGACTTTCCCGAACCGTTCAAACCGATGATTCCAATTTTTGCTCCGTAAAAGAAAGAGAGGTAAATGTTCTTAATGATTTGTTTTCCTTGTGGCGTTGTTTTGGAAACCCCAACCATTGAAAATATTATTTTTTTATCGTCTGCCATTTATTAAATTTTAGTGGTCACAAATTTACCAAGAAGTTAATGATGTTCAACATTTATTCGATTTATAATCTGCCCAAATAAGGTAATTTTTCAACAAAAGATGTCTCACGAAGCCTCTTTATGTGTACTTGAACTTTCAATTTTTTCAACATCGCCAAAACGCACATCATCCATCAAACGTAGCTTTTCCATCTGACCGACTTCCAAACTAAAGTAGCCAAATTCTTCCGTAATTACTCCGACTAAACGATAGATTCCTTTTCCATAAAAAGGGAATTTTCGCACGCTTTCTGGAAAATGAACGGTGTCGATAGTGTCACCATTTTTATCGATAAACGTCCCAAAATTCATTATATCGCCTTTTGAAGTCCGAGATTGCTTGATAGCGACCAAGTAACCATACATTTCGGTTCTTGTACCCAAATACTGAGCTAACTCCGAAGCAAAAGTATGTGATGGCAAACTTTCATCTAATAAATCAAAGGGATTACAAAGCGAAAAACCAAGTAACTCAATTTGCTCAAACGTTGATTCAGCGCCATTTTCCTCCAATATTGGTAGTTCATGTTTCACAAATGGTGTTTCAAATAATTCTGCCGTTTTTGACTTAACCAATAGATGCTGATGGTGAAAATGTGCTTTCCATAAAAGAGTTTTTCGATCGTCATCAAAATCGCGCAAAGCACCAATCCGAATCAACAACGCCAACTGTTCCAAGGGAATATGACAGCGACGCATTAAATTTTCAAAGCTTTTGAAACGTCCGTTTTTTCTCCGTTCGTCAATAATTGGAACAACCAACTGTGCTTCGATTCCAGCTACCAATATAAAACCTAAAATGAGTCTTTTTCCAATTAAAATACATTCAAAAGCTCCTTCATTTAAAGAGGGTGCTTCAATAATTGCCCCCCAACGTCGCGCTTCGTGGACATAAATTTCTGTTCGGTAATAGCCCCCAAAATTATTGATTGTAGCCGTCATATATTCCAATGGATAATGCGCTTTTAAATATAAACTCTGGTAACTTTCCACAGCGTAGGAAGCGGAATGTCCTTTTGAAAATGCGTATCCTGCAAAACTTTCGATTTGTCGCCAAATATCAGATGTGAGGTTAAAACTATGTCCTTTCTGTGCGCAATTATCAAAAAAAGCCTCGCGGACACGTTGAAATTCCTCGCGCGAACGAAACTTACCTGACATTCCTCTCCGCAGTGAATCGGCTTCTGCCAAACTTAGCCCAGCGAAAAAATGCGCCACTTTTATCACGTCTTCTTGATAAACCATCACTCCATAGGTTTCAGGCATTATTTCCAACAAAATCGGAGGTGCTTGTTTTCGTCGCTCTGGATTTCTATGCCTTAAGATATACTCGCGCATCATTCCTGACTGCGATACACCTGGACGAATAATGGAACTTGCTGCCACTAACTCTAAATAAGTTTTCACCTTCAATTTAACCATCAACATACGCATCGCTGGAGATTCTACATAAAAACAACCAAGCGCTTTTGCTTCCAACAATAAGTTGCGGACTTTGTCATCGGTTTTGAAATGAGCTATATCGTGAATGTCGTGTGGTGGATTCTCCGGCTGATTGTAAGCGATAATATCTAAACATTCTCTGATTTTCCCCAAGCCACGTTGACTAAGTATATCGAACTTATACAAACCAACATCTTCGGCTTCCAACATTGAAAACTGCGTGGTTGGATAAGCTTTGGGAGGCAAAAAAGTTGCTGAATACCACGTCATCGGTTTTTCGGCAATGACAATTCCACCTGAATGAACGCTTAAATGCGAGGGCAAACCTTGAATATAACGGCTGTATTTCACAACTAATTTCGACATTTCATCGAGTTCTTCTTCCACAAATCGACCTTTACTCAAGAGATTAATTTCTGTTTTTGGCAAACCAAATACTTTCCCCAACTCGCGAATAGTGGCTCGAAATTGAAACGTATTATAGGTACAAAGCCAAGCTGCGTGCGGATAGCGATCAAATAAATAGCTAATCACATCGTCGCGGTCACGCCACGAAAAATCAATATCAAAATCGGGTGGATTCTTTCGATAGAGATTGATAAAACGTTCAAAATATAAATCCAATTCCAATGGATCAACATCTGTAATTCGCAGTAAATAAGCTACTAAACTATTCGCGCCACTTCCTCTTCCAACATAGAAATAACCTTTAGAACGTGCGTAAGAAGTGAAGTCCCACGTAATTAAAAAGTAAGATAAATAATCCTTTTGAGCAATGATCTCAATTTCTTTATCGATTCGAGTTTCAATGACGGGATTCATTTCTTTGTAGCGATAGCTCAAACCTTCCATACACAATTCGCGCAATAATTTTTCATCCTCTTGCTTCGTGCCTGTGAATGTAATCGGATTCTGAGGTGTTGCTTCATCCCCAAATTGAAAATCGACGTGACAACTTTTGAATAACTGGGTCGTTCTCACTACTAATTCCGGAAATTCAGCATAATAAGCTACCCAATCTTCAAAATTTAAAAACAGTTCTTTTTCATCAGCTTGGTCTTTTAGTTCCAATTTTGAAAGTAAAATATTCAGATGAATTGCCCGCAGCAAACGATGTGTGTTGAAATCGCGCTTGGAACGAAAAGTCATCGGACTCAAGGCTATCAACTTGTTTTTATCTATTTTTTGGTACTTAAACGCCAAGTTATTAACGTCGCTGATTTTCACCTCAACAAACTCATTTTCCTTTAATTTATTGGGAACCGCATCAATTGGATAAATAACATAGCAGCTTCCAAAATGTGGAAAAACAGCAGGAAAAGAGCGATCATTATGTAGGTAATTTGACAGATAAACATTGAGTTCGTGGAATCCGCGATTGTTTCGTGCGATGATTGTGCATTTCAACTCCATTCCATTCCTTAGCTCAACACCAATAACACCGTGTATTCCACGTCGTTTTGCTTCTCTCAAAAATGCCAAACCTGCGCCTGTTGAGTTGATATCTGCTAAAAAAACAAAAGGATATTTCGCCTCAATTGCCCAATTAACAATCTCTTCAGGAGAAAGAATTCCATATTTTAAGCTGAAACAAGAATGTGTTTTCATTGAATGACTGAGAAGTTGTTTTGAATAAAAAACTTGAAACAAAATTACAACAAAAAATGAATTTTGATTATAATTTAATCTTTTATTTTGATTAAATTTTAATCTTTTAATTCAACAAAAGTGAAAGCAAAAAAATATTTTTTGAATGTGATTTAAAATGAAAAATGTACCTTCGTTTTTAATGAAGAGTATAAAGAAATTTCTTGCTAAAATTTTAAGTCAAAAAGCATATTTGAGAACCCTACACCGTGTTTTTTATTTGCTATACGATTTAGGTTTTCTAAAAAACGATCCGCGATTCAAATATCATTATGCGATAAAACAAATCATTCAAAAAGACTTTGTGGTGGTGGATATCGGTGCAAATCTCGGTTATTTTGCTAAAAACTTCGCACGACTTACACCCAACGGAAAAGTGATTGCAATTGAGCCTGTACCTGTGTTTTACAATACGCTAAAACACTTTTTGGGTAATAAATCAAACGTTGAAATTCACAATGTTGCACTCGGAAAAGAAGAAGGAATTATCACGATGGTTATGCCTGAATCGGATGGTTTTATTCGCACAGGTTTACCGCACATCGCACATACAGAAGAAGAGAAAAAAATGCACAAAACACAAGATGTTAAAATTGTAAAAGCATCTGAATTCATAGGTGAAATCACAAAAATCAACTACATAAAATGCGACATTGAAGGTTACGAAGGAATTGTTTTTCAAGAAATTAAATCTGTAATTGCAACGCAACGTCCGTTTGTTCAACTTGAAATTTCAGAAGAAAACAAACCTCAGTTGCTGGCACTATTTAATGAATTAGATTACCTTCAATTTGGAATTTGCGATGCGCATTTTGTGTCAGAAGAAGGCGTTCAAAAAGAAGAAGGTGATTATTTCTTCGTGCCAAAAGAGAAATTAAAAGTTTTCCAAAATTATATTTCTTAATGAAAAAACTACTTTTAATATTTGCCCTAATCGCTTTCACTTATTCGTGTGAAAAAGGAACAGGAAACTTCGTACTCAGAGGAAAAGTGAGCGATTTAACTTTCAACACTGGACTTGAAGGCGCAGAAATGAAAATTTACAAAGTGCCAATTGGTACAACAAGTGAGCAATTGATAGAAACTATTGTTTTAAGTGCGGATGGAAATTATAACATTAGTATTCCACGTGAAAAGATGGAGAAATACGTTATTAAAATCACTAAACTAAATTATTTCTCCATTGAAGAAAGTATTTTTTATTCCGAGCTGAGTTTAGAAGACGAAAACGTTAGAAATTTTTCAACGGAAGCAAAATCGTGGGCTGCAATTCGAATCATTAATAATTCCCCAACAAATAACGACCACTTAAGATACATCAAACAAGCTGGTTATCAAGGTTGTGCAGAATGTTGCCCAAGTATAGAACAAAACTATTACGGTGCTTTAGACACAACTTTTTATTGCGTCAATAAAGGAAATACGATTTATTCCATTTACTATTGGATAGTGAATACAAACAACCAAGGATTAAAAGAAGCGACTACTTTAGCTTTTGATACAACTGAGATTTTCTTGGCGTATTAATTTTTCTTTTTCAGCCAATCGCTAATCTGCGTAGAGATTCCAATAGAGTGATTTTGACCAGCTTTAGAAAAAACCATAAATCCGTAGTCTAAACTGATTTTTTTGAATCTCATCCCGACCCCAAAAGAAAAACCTGCCAAACCTGGGCGGTCGATTAGTTTTAGTTGTTGTCTTCGGTGATAATCAAATCCTGCACGAATTTGAACGGATTTGGAAGCTAATAATTCTACATGAAAGTTAAAATGATTGGCTAATTTCTCACCAAAACCAGCTGTTGGAACTGGAATAGTATCGCCAGTTAAGGCATCAAAAGTTGGTTTCAACGTTGGATCTTGATACACAATATTCCACTGATTCAAATGATGTCCTAAAATAGAAAAACGAAATGGCGCGTGTTTGAGTTTGAAGGAAAAAGCAGCTTGAACATCAATAGGTAAAGAAGTTTTTGCGTTACTTGTATATTCTTTGAATACGAAACCAATATTTCGAACGGTTAAACCACCCGAAATCAATTCGTTGGGATGCGTCATTAACACACCAAAACCTAAACTCATACCGTAAGCACTATACGTTTCTAAGTTTGAACCTAAAAATTGAAAGTTAGCACCTAAATGAATGACTTTATTAAGGCTTCGTCCAAAATTTGTCCCCACGCTGAAGTCAGTTGCAGAAAAACTACCCAATACACGACCGGTTTCATCTGTCTCCGTAAATTTCCCATAATTGACATATTTTACAGAAGGAGCAAATACACCAAATTTTGTTTTAATTGCATAATTAACCGCACCAAAATTAATTCCAGCGGGCAATAATCCTTGATTGACATGAATAATTCCATTCATTTTTTCATTCAAAACTGCAGGATTATCATTTGCTAAACTCAAGTCATTGTCATAAATACTTATTGTCTTCCCTCCCATTGCTGAACTTCTAGCTGAATAATTTACATTCAGAAATGCAAATCCATTCGAACCAACAGCTGATTGCGAAAATGCAAGAAATGGAGTAAGCAAAAAACTTAAAATTAAAAATCGCATGAAAACAGAACGAAAAGAGTTTGGTTTAATTGTATTTGCCTTTCTATTTTAGAGAATAAATTTTAAAACTTTCATTTTACCTTGCACAATATCTATTTTTACGAAACTAAACGTAAAAAAATGAAAAAAATAGCCTTAATTACGGGAGCATCTAGTGGAATTGGTAAAGAATTAGCAAGAATTCATGCAAGTAAAAATGGTGACTTAATACTTATTGCAAGACGAACAGAGGAACTTGAACTATTAAAAAAAGAATTAGAAGAAAAACACGCAATTAAAGTTTGGATTTTTGTAAAAGATTTAACCAGTAAAAACGCTGCAAAAGAAGTTTATGAATTTACAAAATCAAACCAACTAGAGGTTGATTATTTATTCAACAATGCTGGTTTTGGAGGTCACGGTTTTTTTGTAGATCGACCAATTGCTAAAGATTTAGAAATGATTGATTTAAATGTAAGCGCGCTCGTCGAATTGAGTCATTTGTTTCTCCAAGATATGAAAAAAAGAAAAGCTGGTAAAATATTAAATACAGCAAGTACTGCTGGATTCTTACCTGGTCCTTTGCAAGCTACCTATTTTGCCACAAAGGCTTTTGTAGTATCGTTTAGCGAAGCACTTGCACACGAGTTAAAACCTCATAATATTGGTGTAACCGCACTTTGTCCTGGTCCTGTAAAAACTGAATTTGAAAAAACTGCTGGGATGACAGGTGGAAATTTATTCGAAAAAGCTGCAAGTGCGAAATCAACTGCTGAAAAGGGCTATCGTGCGATGGAAAAGGGAAAAGTTATTTGTATTTCAGACCCTGTTTTAAACATTCTGATTCAATACATTATGCCTTTCATACCAAAAGCGATTATTCCTGGAATGGTGCAGAAAATGCAGACAATATAATTGTGCCAGAATTGAAACGAATAAAGATTCAATAATTCCGCCTTTATGATAAGAATCAGTTGCTAAGCTCGACAAATACATTGTTATGATTAGCTGAGTAATTGTTTAGTAAAATTTCGTTTTACTCAGACCTGAATTCACCCCAATATTCCATTTAATACCTAGGCCTGAAGAACTTAGTTCAATGGTATTCATTATTTTATTCAAAGATTTATTAGCGTGTTGATTGTGGATAACGTAAGCTGTCAAGTCGAATAAAAACAAAAATCCACCTTGCATCAATAAACTGTTGCCAAAACCATTAAACTGATCACCCTTTGAAAGATTAATTTTTGCGTTACTTCTTAAAAGTAAACCTGCTGAAATGTAGGCTACGTCTAATCCAGTATTGATTAAAAATATTTTTTCTGTTTTATGTTGATTCAAAACTGATTTATCAAAAGTCAAATTTGGGTTTGATTTCTTTGCATTAAAATAACCAGAAATTGCCAATCCAATATTAACAGTATTCCACAATACATTCATTTTATGGAAATAATGTGCTTCCCCTTCTGAAACCGTTGCCCACCCTACTCCACTCACTAAAAAATTGGCAGCTGCCCAACTTCCAAGACCAATCATTAAATACTTATCCGTCTTCAATCGCTCTTGATTAAATTGTAAAAGTGGTTGAGCAAATGAAACAGTGCTAATGAACAAGAATAAAGGGATTAAAAACTTCATTTTTAATATTTTGTGTGCATTAAATTTAAACAAGAAGGATTAGTTTTAGTTCGGATTTGTAGTTTTCCAACTATTTTTCATGATTTAAAGTTATGGATTTCTATTAAGTTATTGGTTTTTAAAGGTAAAAATATTACTTCTGACCAATTGTGTGAACAAATGAAAATCACCCTCCTCAATCCTCCCTCAAGGGAGGAGGCTTTATTTTCACTTCGGAGTTAATTGATTTTCAAAAGTTTAAGAATTTAATTAAAGTAAAGATTACTTGTCATTTCAAATAATTTTCATTTACCCCCGAACCATTTCCCTTCCGTCAGCAGACGGAGATTAAGGGAGGTGACTTTTTAAAATTGAAGAGATAAACATGATTTTTTCCAACCAATTAACTTTTCTTTGATTTGCTTGTTTGATATAAAAACTAATTTTGTAACATGGAATTAAAACAAGTACCACTCGCTTTGGTCAACTCAATGAATAAGAACACACTCATGGAACAATTGGGTATTGAATGTGTCGAAATTGGAAAAGATTATGTCATTTCTAGGATGCCTGTTGATCACCGAACGCATCAACCAATGGGTTTATTACATGGCGGTGCAAGTGCTGCATTAATTGAAAGTATTGGTTCAATGGGTTCTACCCTACTGATTGATATTCAGAAACAAGCGCCAGTTGGAATTGAAATTAATTGTAACCACGTTAATGGTATCAAAGAAGGTTTTGTTCGTGCCGTAGGAAAAATTGTCCACGCTGGAAAACGCACGCATTTGTGGCAAGTGGACATCCACGAAGAAGGAACAGATCGTTTGATTTGTACAGGTAGATTGACCGTTATGATTATCGATAGAAAATAAACAAAATGCTCATTTATCGCTTTCCGGGTAAACCCATAGTTCGTAAAGAAGGTTACTTTGAACGAAGATCTGATTTTAAAGAAAATAGCTTTATAGTTTGTAGTTTCGATAAAAAAAACCGATTTCAATTCGTTGAAAATCAAGTTACAAACAAAATGGTTAATTCTAAAGAAATTGTTTCTGTTTCAAAAGCAGACTACATTATTCAAGGTACTCAACTTGTTAATGCCATTCGGACATTGGGGATAAAAAAAACAGTGCTTTCACGCGTTTTAATACACGATTTTGATTCAGAGAAAGGCTTAGAGCTTTTTCATTCATTAGAAAAAATGTATACTTCTGCTTTTGTTTACTATTTCGAAGATGCTAAACTTGGAACATGGATTGGCGCGAGTCCTGAGATTTTGTTTCAAAAAAAAGGAAATTTAGGTTTTACTGTTGCTTTAGCAGCGACGAAAAAAGTGGTGGAAAATGAACCTTGGAATACTAAAGAAAAACTTGAACAAGCATTCGTAACAGATTTTATTGAAGAACGACTAATAGGGCTAAAGATAGAAGATATTGAAAAAAATGGACCTTACGAACACCAAGCAGGACCTGTAAAACACTTAAAAACTGACTTTAGCTTTTCGATTGGATCAAATTCTACCTTTGACTTTTTGGAAGCCCTTCATCCTTCTCCTGCAATTAGTGGTTTGCCACAGCAACTTTCTTTAGAACTTATTGAATCCTTAGAAAAGCACCAACGTGAATTATATGCTGGTTATATTGGTTTAGTTGGTGAAAAACAAGCAACTGTTTATGTAAATTTACGCTGTGCACAAATTCAAAAGGGTAGAATTCATTTGTATTTAGGTGGCGGATATACAAAAGATTCTGATCCTGAAATGGAATGGAAAGAAACCGAAAATAAAAGTAAAACCATTCTCGACCTTGTTCAAAAATTGTAATTTTACGGCATGCTAACTAGCGATAAATTAATTGTTCAATTGGTGGTGGATCAATGTGAGGAGCATGGAATTCGTAAAATCGTTTTTTCACCAGGTTCGCGCAATTCTCCGTTCGCAATTAGCTTTGATGAAAATCCCTTTTTTGAAACCTATATAATTCACGATGAGCGAAGTGCAGCTTTTTTCGCTTTGGGAATGGCGCAAGAATTACAAGAACCTGTAGCGCTATGTTGTACGTCGGGAACTGCAGCTTTAAATTATTATCCAGCAATTGCGGAAGCTTATTATCGCTCGATTCCTTTGTTGGTAATTACAGCCGACCGTCCTGAAAGTTGGATCAATCAAGGCGACGGACAAACAATTGTGCAGCGCGACGTCTATAAAAATCACATTCGGTATGAAGTGAATCTTACTGACGGCAAGGAATCAGAAACCGATGTTTGGTACGCTCAACGCGAGACAGCGATTGGAATGTCAATATTGACTGGAAAATGGAAAGGTCCTGTCCATTTCAATGTTGGACTAAACGAGCCGCTTTATAATTCAACTAAAAAATCAATAAGTTTCGCTCGTAAATTCTATCAAAATCAAGTTTCAAGTCAATTGAGTATTGAATTTTGTGAACGTGCTATTCCTCTTTTGGAATCCAGTAAAATAATGGTTTTGTGCGGTCAACTACCTGAAAGCAACCAATTTCAACAAACTCTTGAAAAGTTTAGCAATCATTCCAATGTTATTGTTTTAGTTGAAAACACTTCTAATATTCAAAGTGAAAAATTCATTCATTGTATTGATCGTACTTTGAACGGAATTGAGAAAGAAGAAGATTATTATCCTGATTTATTGATTACCCTTGGGGGTGCTGTTGTTTCAAAAAAGATAAAATCCTTTTTACGCAAAGCGAAACCAAAAAACCATTGGAAAATTGGCTTTGATTTTCCACTTATGGATACGTACCAATGCTTGAGTGACACAATAGAACTAGCTGAAAATCAATTTTTTGAAACCATCAATCAATTAGATTTCAAAAGAAGTCAGTTGAATTATTTTGGAAAATGGAAATCGATTGACTTAATCGCAAAAGATGCTGTTGAAAGTTGTATAGTGAATTTACCTTCGTTTACAGATATTCATGTATTTTATCATTTATTCGACTGTTTACCAGAGCGTTCTGTACTTCACATTGGAAATAGTTCAGTAGTGCGCTACACACAATTATTTGATCCAATCAAAAACATTCGTTACGAGTCAAATCGTGGAACAAGCGGAATTGACGGATCTACAAGTACTGCGATTGGTGCTGCAATTGCTAAGCCAAGTAAAATGCATTATTTCGTGACAGGCGATATTTCAGCACTATATGACAGCAATGCCTTTTGGTTAGCCAATTTCCCTAAAAACCTCAAAATCATTGTGATAAATAATTTTGGTGGTGGAATTTTTAGAATTATTCCAGGACCATCAACATCCAAACAACGTGATGAATATTTTGAGGCTAAACATAATCAAAACGTTGCAGCTGTTGCAAATGCTTTTGGAATCGAAACTTTATCTGTGAAAGTAATGGAAGATTTCGTAAACTTGCTCCCTGATTTTTTGTGTGCTGAAAATGAGATTCAGTTGTTAGAGGTATTTACAGAAGCGGAAAAAAACGCAGAAAATTTAACCCAATTTTTTAATATTATTAGAAATTAATTATGGAAGTATTTGACATTTTATTCACCTTTCAAGGATGGATATACTTAATTATCTTAACCTTACTAGAAATCGTTTTAGGTATCGATAATATTATTTTTATTTCCATAATAACTGATAAATTAGTACGTGAAGATCAGAAAAAAGCTAGAATTTTAGGTCTAAGTTTGGCGTTGGTAATCAGAATCCTTTTACTTAGCGTGATTTCGTGGATTATGACATTAGATAAAACGGCACTATTTACTATCGCCGAGATTAAATTTACGGGTCATAGTTTAGTCCTATTAATTGGTGGTTTATTCCTTATTTACAAATCGGTAACTGAAATGCACGCAAGCGTAAAAGGTGAGGAAGAAGAACATCACACAGAGAATAAAAAGAAACAAAGACTCAGTTCTGTAGTTTTTCAAATTGTAATGGTTGACTTCATTTTTAGTTTTGACTCGGTTATTTCCGCGGTTGGAATGACCAATGACATTTCGCATGAAACGCATGGCAACCCAATGGTAATAATTGTTATAGCCGTAATACTTTCTATGATTGTGATGTTGTTGTTTTCTAAACCAATTAGTGATTTCATTAATCAACGACCAACTATTAAAATGATTGCCCTTGGATTCTTGGTGACAATCGGTGTGCTATTAATAGCTGAATCTTTCGGTCAGCACATACCAAAAGGCTACATTTACTTCGCTATGGTTTATGCCTTAGGTGTTGAATTTTTAAATATCAAAATGCGTAAAAACAAAGGCGGTGTCAATTAAAGAAGCAGAAACGCTACTAAGACTTCACGAATTTGAATCAGCCGAAGAAGCACTTGAACAGCAGTTGTTTGACCTTCATCAGCAATTAATTTCAAAGCCAATTATTCCGCAAATATCACAAGCTAGAAAGGTTAAATTGAAACAATTAGTAGAAATTTGTCACGTTCTTTCAATTGAAACAAATCAAGAATTTAATTCACTTAAAATTAATGAGTTAGATTCTATTAATTTAATTCAAAGTTTCAATGATTATCAGAAAAATAAATCTTTAATTCTATCACAAATCAATCGCAATTTGACTATTCAAAATTTAGACTCTGCGATAGACGCTTTACTTTTTAATCTAAAAAATTGGTCAAAATTATGGCCAAATCTAGAAATTATAAGCGATGAAAAAATTCTCCTCTCCAAAGAACTAGAATCGATGGAATTTTATCAAGTGTTAAAAGAAATGAGTCTTATCAATGTTCTGAATTTTAATGATTTAACTTTAACTAATATTCCCGATAAATTGAATACAGAGATTAAACGTTTGAACTTGATTAACTCTTATTTTTCGCAATATTAAAGAGTTTTTATCATTGAGAATTTGAAAAATTACATGTAAATTATTTATATCCTCTTTTTTTGGAATTAACAAATCACAATACTAAAGAGCCTTCAAAAAACAATAAGTAAATTTGTGCATATTAAAAAGAAGGTTTTTTAACGAAGATATTATTTTCAACCTCGATTTAATTAAAAAATAAACATTAAAACTTAGATAAAATTTAAAGACTTAAACTAATTCCATCAACAAATCAATGAAAATTTCAGCATCCATATATAGTGACAAAGTCAGACCGCTTCAAGAAGTTATCGCTGATTTAGTAGCACATCAAGTTGATTTATTGCACGTAGATTGCAACGATGATCTGAATGTTTTTACGGACATTCAGAAAATCCGTGAATGGTGTTCGCTTCCAATTGATTTACACATCATCACCAATGAACCTGAAAAATACTGGGATTTGTTGCGAATACATCCAGTTGAATACGTTACGTTTCAATTTGAAGATTTAAAAACTACTCTTGAAATTCCAGCTGATATAACAGGTAGAAAAGGTTTGGCTGTCATCACTCCTACACCAATTTCTGTTTTTGATAACTACCAAAATTTTGATTTTATCTTAATCATGGCAACGATTCCAGGTCAAAGTGGTGGCGTTTTCGATAAAGTAAATTTTTCTAAAATACGTCAATTCAGAGCAAAATATCCCAATAAATCCATTCACGTTGATGGAGGCGTAAACGGCGAAGTTTCCTTCATTCTGAGAAATATGGGGGTGAGTTCTTCTGTTTCGGGTTCGTATTTATTCAATGCACCAAGTATTGGTCACGCCTTGATGAACCTAACAAAACGTGAAATCGAATCGCTTTATACTGTTGGTGATTTCATGATTCCGTTAGAAGAATGTCCTAAGGATTTCATCGAAACGTGTACAACTAAATCCATTTTGGAAGCTGTTGAAAAAGGAAATTTCGGATTCACATTGATGCTCGATCAAAACAATCAATTCAAAGGTATCGTTTCAAGTGCTGACATTCGAAAAGCATTATTGCGTAAAATTGACATGCCGAGTGAAATAATTCCACAAGATCTTATCAATTCAAATCCGATAAAAATTACAGCAAAATCAACGGTTGTAGAACTTTTGCAATTGATTAAAAAATGTAATTTTCCAGTAATGTACTTTCCGATTGTGGACGACAACCAAAATGCCGTTGGAATTATTAATTTTGTCCACCTTATCAAAGGAGAAATATGATTATTCATCTCAAAAATTCCGTTTCAAAAGAAAGCGCAGCTGTGCTTGCTGAGAAACACAAAGCTTTTCACATTTTAAGTGAGGGCGTGCAAGTTTTAATTACAGGTTCTGGAATGAAAGATGTTCCTGCCGAATTAGAATCAGTTACCGATGCATCATGGGTTTTTCCAAATGACATGCAATTGGCTTCCAAAAAATACAAGAGCGAAAAACGTACTGTGAAATTTGGAAATACAAGCATTGGAGGAACAACAAACAATACCATTTTAATTGGTGGTCCTTGTTCTGTTGAGTCCGAAGAGCAAATTTGTTCTTCAGCTGAATTACTTGTGAAACTTGGATTAACAACGCTTCGTGGCGGTTGCTACAAACCAAGAACGAGCCCCTACTCTTTTCAAGGAATGGGTTTAGACGGTTTGAAATTATTAGCGAAAATGCGTGAAGATTACGGATTAAACGTAATTACAGAAGCGCGCGACGCAACACATATCGATGAAATCATTGAATATACCGACATCATTCAAGTGGGTGCAAAAGCTATGTACGACCAAGGAATTTTACGTGCGTGTGCTAAAACTCAAAAACCTGTATTGATTAAACGTGGTTTCGGAACGACTTTGCAAGAATTCGTTCAAGCAGCAGAATTTTTGCTTTCAGGAGGAAATGAAAATGTAGTACTTTGTGAAAGAGGAATTCGCACGTTTGAAACTGGAACTCGATTTACCTTGGATTTATGTGGCGTAGCTTGGTTGCAAGAATACACCAATTTGCCAATCATCTTAGATCCTTCGCATGCAATGGGTTACGCTTATGGCATTCCAAATTTAGCAAAAGCTTGTGTAGCAATGGGCATTGACGGTTTGTTAATCGAAACGCATCCGAATCCTAAAGTGGCAAAATCTGACGCTTCACAGCAATTGAATTACGAAGAATTCGAACAATTGTTGAATCAGTTGCGACCTGTGGCTACGAGTGTTGGTTATAACATGATTTAAAATGCATTTAGAACAAAATATCAAAGGTCTTTGTGCCAAATTCGGTGTAGATTTCAATGAATTCCTAAATGACTTGAATGCAGATAACGTGCTCGATTTGAGTATGTTTGATTTACAAGCAATCTGTGAAGAATACGAAGTGGACTTACTCTCCCTCCTTTTCAAACCGATGTTCAAACCTGAAAAATTCAAGAAACAATTAGAGGCAATTAAATTGTTAATCCTCGATGTGGACGGCGTTTTGACTGACGGAGGAATGTATGTCACAGAAAATGGCGACCAACAAAAGCGTTTTCACACACACGATGGCATGGCGATTTTGCATTTGACAAAAAACAATTTTCAAATCGGAATCATTTCGTCGGGATTTACCAATAACATGGTTCAAAGTCGTGCAACATTATTGGGAATTCAAAATTGCTATGTTGGAAGAGAACCAAAAATACAGATTTTAGAAAAATGGTGTTCCGAGCTTCAAATTGAGCTTTCTGAGGTAGCAATTATCGGCGACGACATCAATGATTTAGAAATAATGAGAAAAGTAGGTTTAGCCGTTTGTCCAGCTAATGCGGTCAATCGAGTTAAATCTCAAAGTCATATCATCTTGACAAAAAAAGGGGGGGATGGATGCGTACGGGAGTTTATTGATACGTATCTATTAAAAGAACCAATCCATTAAAAAGAATTACATGAACAAAATTACCATCGGAGTTATAAAAGAGGGAAAAGTGCCGCCGGATTTCCGAGTTCCATTGACACCAAAGCAATGCAAAGCAATTGAAGCGATTTATCCAGAAGTGAAAGTTGTGGTGCAAAAAAGTACAATTCGCACCTTCAAAGACGAAGAATATGCCAACGAAGGAATCGAATTAGTGGATTCGTTGGAAAATTGCGACATTATTTTTGGAGTAAAAGAAGTTCAAATTGAAGATTTAATTCCGAATAAAACGTTTTTCTTTTTCTCACATACGATTAAAAAACAACCCTATAACAGAGCATTACTTCAAACTTTATTGGAGAAAAAAATCCGCTTAGTGGATTACGAAGTCATCAAAGATAAATACAACAAACGCGTGATTGGTTTCGGTCGTTATGCTGGAATTGTGGGTTGTTACAACGCTTTTCTAACGTTCGGTTTGAAATCAAAAACGTATGAATTGAAACCTGCGCATTTGTGTGCGGACCGCAAAGAAGTAGAAGAAGAATTGAAAAAAGTAGTACTTCATCAAAATTTCAGAATTCTATTGACTGGTTTTGGTCGAGTTGGACATGGAGCACAAGAAATAATTGATTTATTACCAATTAAAGAAGTTAGTCCAGAAGAATTTCTTTCTAAAGAATTTAAAGAACCAATCTACGCTCAATTAGAAGTGGAAGATTATTATGGAAGAAAAGACGGTGGTGAATTCTTAAAATCTGAGTTTTATTTGAATCCTGAATTGTACAAATCAACGTTTGGTCGCTATGTTTCCAAAACTGATATGTACATTCCTTGCCATTTCTGGAGTGCAAAATCACCCATTATTCTATCGCAAGAAGATTTACAAGCACTAAACAATCGCATTCAAGTGATTGCTGACATTTCGTGTGATGTCAATGGCCCTATTGCTGCAACGATTCGAGCAAGTAAAATCGGAAACCCAATATTCGGTTACAACCCACAAACAGGAAAGGAAGTAGATTACTTAAACGAAGGCGCAATTGCAGTGATGTCGATTGACAATTTACCTTGCGAACTTCCAAAAGATGCATCAGAAGACTTTGGAAACGAATTATTGAAACACGTTCTACCTAAGTTATTCGGGGAAGATCCTGATAATATGATTGCGAATGGCACCCAAACGAATTTAGATGGTGAACTGACTGAAGGTTTTAAGTATTTGGAGAATTATTCAAAGGGATTGGAGTAAAATCTTTTAGCTGTTTATTTTATTGGGATTTTCTTAAGAGATTATTTTATCTTCAAGGTGGATATGATATGTTTCTTCGTGAAATATCAATGCTGAATTCAAGCAACAAATGCAACTTTTGGGTTAAACAATAAATTTTCCATTACAAATATAGGGGTTTCATATCCAAACCTTTTTCTTGGTCTGTTATTAATTTTAGTTTCAATTCCTTTAATTTGTTCGTCGGTGTAGTTATTAAA
>CALPMC020000014.1 GCA_943324565.2 Chitinophaga pinensis
CAATGGATTCAATTCAAACATCCTATAACGAAAGAAATCGTTGAGTTTAATTGCGAGCCTGAATTTTAAGGTTTAATTCTTCCCTAACTTTTTGATATACACTTTTGAAAAGTCAATTATTCCGGATTGATTCACCTGAAAATCGCGTACTCGGATGTTTACCACCATAAAAATGTCTTCTGTGAATAAGGGTAAAATCGCGGCTTGATCCATTAATAATTGGTCGCATTGCTGTTGAATTTGAAGTTTTTTAGTTGTGTTTTGTTCTAAAATCGATTGTTCATAAAGCGCATCAAATGTTGCGTTTTTGAAATTGTTTAAATTCCAAACACCATTGTTTTCACCTTTGTTTCCAGTATAAAAAACGCCTAAGTAAGCTTCAGGATTTGGATAATCTGCCACCCAACCTGTTTTTAAAAGCTTTACTTTTCCTAGTCGAATTAAATCGCGAAGTTTATTTTTTGCGACCGATTTAATGGTAAGTCGAAGATTTAAGTTTTGATTAATTTGTGAAATCACATGCTCGCAATATTTATAGGTCACTGTTCCTTTTTTGAATCCTACGTAAAGGGCTAATTCAGGAAAACCAACACCATTTTTATAACCAGCCTCACCCAAAAGTTGACGTGCTTTTTGTGAGTTGAATTCTATTCCTTTCACACTTTGAGATTGAAAGAACTTACTTTTTGGAACAAAACCATTATTTGAAATATTTCCATCCCCATTCAACACATCAAGCAACATTTTTTCTTTGTCAAGCGCTAATAAAAAAGCCTTCCTAACTCGAACATCGTTAAATGGTATAGATTTGCAATCAAAGGCAAAAAAATTCACTTTCACCCCTTTTCGATAAACAACTCTGTGCAAAACATTTCTCCCTTTTTTGGCATCTGTCAGCGTACCAAAAGTATAGTATAATTTATCGACAGGCAATTCTAAAATCACATCTAATTTCCCGTTAGAAAACAAATCACCTTCTTTTTCCGCAAAATTTTGATTTAAGATGCGTATTTCCTTTAAGAATGGTAATTGATTCCCAAATTCATCTTTTTTCCAATAGTGATTATTTCGTTTCAAAACAACAGCATCTTTAGCTGCAATTTTCAGCATAAAAGGACCTGTGCCAACAGGATGTTTCCCAATTTTTTCTCCATAGAATTCATATGCTTTTTTGGAAAGAATTACAATGTTTGGGTGGCTCAATAATTCAACAAAATTGTTGTAAGGTTTCGTTAAATTGATGACAATCGTTGAATCATTTTTAATGACTATACCCTCTACTCCATTTACTGAAAATTTGTTTTTTGAATTTTTTTGAAAATATTTTGACCCTTCAATTTTTCCGATTAAAATGTGTCCAAGCTGATTTAATTTATTTCCAGAACAAGCAAAATCTAATGAGAATTTCACATCTTCAACGGTCATTTTTTTTGCTTCGTCGTCACTGTATTTATCAGGATGAAAATAAACATCTTCACGAATTACCAAGGTAATTATTTTTCCGTCTTTAGAAATTTGAAAACGTTTGGCAACGTTAGGAATTATTTTATTTGTTTGATTGTCTACCTTTAATAAAGGCTCAAAAATCGGAGTTAGCACGCGTTGATTTTGCAAACTATACGTACTTAAAGGAAAAAACGAAACAGTGTTTTCACGAATGATAAAACTAAACGTTCCACCGTATTTTTTTCCACCTAAAGCTGTTTTGTCTTCTAAACTTTCACCACAGGCTGTCAACAGAAAAAAAGAGGAAACAATTAAAAACAGATGTTTTATGCGAGACATAGAATAGTTTGAAAAAGCGATATAAAAGTAAGGAATTAAATACTTGCAGCAAAAAAGGGGAAAGGAAAGCACAAATCGTGCAACGGAATAATATACATTGTGAACTTTTTAATTCGTGAAAATTTGTGCATTCGCCGCGGCGAACGTGACAAACACCCTTGCTTAATTTCCGTCGCTTTCCACAAAATTGCAAGCAAAGCAAATATTTTTCGCATCTTTGATTACTCAAAAAATTTAACATGGAAAACAGCCAAAAATACATTAGCGAAAATCAAGAACGATTTTTGAATGAATTAATAGATTTACTAAAAATTCCATCGATTTCTGCGGATCCAAGCTACAAAGAGAACGTTCATACGTGTGCTCAACACCTCGCTGACAATCTAACTAAAATAGGAATTGACAACGTTGAAATTTGCCAAACAGCAGGTTATCCAATCGTTTATGGAGATAAAATTGTGGATGCTTCTTTACCAACAGTTTTGGTTTATGGTCACTACGACGTACAACCAGCTGACCCATTGGAATTGTGGACTTCACCACCGTTTGAACCCGTAATTAAAGTGACCGACAAACATCCACAGGGAGCCATTTTTGCGCGTGGAGCTTGTGACGATAAAGGACAAATGTTTATGCACGTGAAAGCAGTGGAAGCAATGTTGTCAAGTGGCGAACTTCCTTGCAACGTGAAATTCATGATCGAAGGAGAAGAAGAAGTTGGAAGTGAAAACTTAGGCATTTTCATCAAAGAGAATAAAGAAAAATTAAAAGCCGACATTATCCTCGTTTCCGATACAGGCATGTTGGCAAATGACGTTCCATCTATCACTACAGGTTTGCGTGGTTTGAGTTACGTGGAAGTGGAAGTTACTGGTCCAAATCGCGATTTACACTCTGGTCTTTACGGTGGATGTGTGGCAAATCCAATCAATGTATTGGCTGAAATGATAGCTTCCTTACACGACGAAAATGGAAAAATTACCATTCCAGGATTCTACGACAAAGTGGTGGAGTTGACAGACGAAGAACGAGCTGAAATGGCAAAAGCACCGTTTTCTCACGAAGCATATTGTCAAGCCTTGGACTTAAAAGACACGATGGGTGAAGCAGGCTATTCTACTCCTGAACGTGGCTCGATTCGACCAACCTTGGACGTAAACGGAATTTGGGGAGGTTACACAGGAGAAGGTGCAAAAACAGTGATTGCATCTAAAGCATTTGCGAAAATTTCTATGCGTTTAGTGCCCGACCAAGACCCAGAAGAAATCACACAATTATTCAAATCACATTTCGAGTCGATTGCCCCTAATGCAGTGCGCGTTGTTGTGAAACCACATCACGGTGGTCAAGCAGCAGTGACACCAATTGATTCCATCGGTTATAAAGCAGCAAGTTTGGCGTATGAAAAAGCGTTTGGTAAAAAACCAATTCCAGTGAGAAGCGGCGGAAGTATTCCAATTATCGCGTTGTTTGAACAAGAATTAGGATTGAAATCTATCTTGATGGGCTTCGGTTTAGACAGCGATGCCATCCACTCACCAAACGAGCATTACGGATTATTCAATTACTACAAAGGCATTGAAACGATTCCTTATTTTTATCACTATTTCAACGAATTAAACGCTTAAAAGATTGCTACTTGAAAAACTAAACTAACAAATAAATTCTATAGTAAAAGTGGATTTAAAGGAATGCGAAATATTAAAAGTTGAAAACAAAAATATAGAATGGCAAGGACCATTTTCATGGCCTGGTTATGAAAATCAAAACAGTATTGACAAAATAATGGATATAGATGGGATTTATCTTTGGACTTTTCAATATAAAAATGGTTTTTTGATTTATTGTGCAGGTATAACCAAATCCACTAAAAAAAGATTTCGACAACATACTTTAGAATATAAAAGCGGCAATTATACAGTAATTGATGTAGCAGAAGCAGAGGAAGGAAAACGAGAGGAAATTTGGCATGGTTGGTCTTATGCAAGAACACATCGTGATGAATTTAATCAGCGTAAGGAAGAAATTTTAAGTGCAGTTGAGAAACAATTGAAATCTTTTAGAGTTTTTATTGCTCAAATGCCAGATAAAAGAGAAAGGGCAAGATTTGAAGCTGCAATTATGCATTATATTTATAATTCAAACGAATCTTGGGCTGAATTAGCAGATAGAGGAATGTCCTTAAGTAAAAGAAAAAAAAATGAAGAGCCAATTATCATTAACAACATAGCTAATGTGAAATTTTATGGGTTACCTAATGTGTTGGAAATATAAAAATGTAAAAGCAAAAAATTAGACAAAAAATGTATCAACCTAATACTCTATTAAAAAAATGACTTTGAGTAAAAACAAAAAACGATTAATTCGTTTTTCAACCGTAAGAGGAATATTGTTTATCATTCCGTTACTAACATTTATGTCGTGTGCACCTTTTAAAGAACCTATTTTCAAAAGTTTCGATGGACAGGAAGGTTTCAGTATGAACGAAGGAAAAATCATTTTTACCTTAAAAGGAACGATTGAAAATCCAAATTGGTACGCTTTGAAAGTGAAACCTTCGATGTTAGAAGTAACGATTGACGGAAAAAAATTCGCCAATCTTTATTTGGATGAAAAAATGAAAATTAAAGGAAAACAAACCGTTTCTTTATCTGCACCAATGCACGCCGAATTAGAAGAAGGAGCAATGATGCGCATGATGGGAATGGCTTTGAAAGATTCCATTCGTTTGAATTTAGCTGGCGATGTGAAAGGTGGCGTTTTCTTTATTTACAAAAAATTTCCTGTGAACATTACACGTTCGGTTTCTCCAAAAGGATTGAATCCGATGAAAAACATGAATCCTTTAAAAAGAGATTAGAATGCTTTTTGTTTCGTTTAATCAGGTTTAACTTTATAAAGTTATAAAGATGAAATTGAATTAGATTTCTATTGTTTGAAAAAAGGAACTGATCGATTTGATATTTGGCAGTGGTTTGATGAAAAATGACCGAATGGAATCGCAGAATATGTAATTTAAAATGTGACTATGGCTACAAAATTGAATAAAGCATTTAATAATCTTCCTATTCTCCCTCCAAAGCAATCTTTGATAGAGACAATAGCTATTCTCAAACAAGAAAGTAAATCTGCAGTAGCTTTGGCTGAATTAAAGGGCCTTACAAACACATTGCCCAATCCAAATATTCTTATCAATGCGGTTATTTTAAAAGAAGCACAAGCGAGTTCCGGAATTGAAAATGTAATCACAACTCAAGACAAACTTTACCAAGCTTTATATGCCAAATCGACTAAACCAGATGGAGCAACCAAAGAGGTTTTACGATATAGAGAAGCACTTCTTATGGGAACGGCTCTAATAAAAGAAAAGGGATTTCTCAATACCAATGGTATTATAGCCATTCAGAAAGAATTGGAAGAAAATAATGCTGCACTTAGAAAACTTCCTGGAACAGCTTTAGTAAACGACTTGACCAATGAAGTAGTTTATACTCCACCTGATAATTTTGATACGATTAGTGATTTGATGAAAAATTTGGAGGAGTACATAAATGATGTTGCAGATGATATTTCTCCTTTAATCAAGTTAGCCATTCAACATTATCAATTTGAAAGCATCCACCCTTTTTATGACGGTAACGGCAGGACAGGTAGAATTATCAATGTTTTGTTTTTGATTTTAAAAGGTTTATTAAACGAACCTGTTCTGTACTTGAGTTCATATATCATTCAAAACAAAGGAGATTACTACAGACTATTACAAGAAGTGCGTACTAAAAACAATTGGGAGGATTGGATTTTGTATATACTCAAAGGCATAGAACAGACAGCTCAAAGCACAATTGAGCAAATCAACAAAATCAATCTGCTTTTCAACGAAACACAAAAATTGGTTCAGGAGAAGTTACCTAGAATCTATTCAAAAGATCTGATAGAGCAACTTTTTATCCATCCTTATTGTAAGATTGAGTTTTTGGTTGAAAATCTAAAACTGAATAGAAAAACCGCAGGAAGTTATTTGAAAAACCTCGAAGATTTGAAGATTTTAACATCAGAAATTAAGGGAAAAGAAGTGATTTATGTGAACACCAACCTTTATAAATTACTTAAAGGAGGGTCTTGAGAACGTGAGTAAACTTTACTTACGTTCTTAAAACATGGGTAAAAATAATTAAAACACGGACACGTTTTGATAACATCGGACATTTAGGGACATATAACAAGCAACATCTATTTGATATACCACAATAACCAAAGCATCTTTAATTGGAGTAGGAAAAACAAATCGACAACCAACTTAACACTATTAAGACAGAAATGTGATTTTTGAGAGCGTTTAAAAATTGAAAAAAAAGCTCCTATTTTAAAACACGATTTTGAGCTTACTCACTTCTTTTTCAAGTTCAAAATAGTATCTTCGGGCTTTAATTTAAGTCTATGTTATCCAAAGAAGCTCCCAAAAAACTGTTTTTACTTGATGCGTTTGCGCTGATTTACAGGGCTTATTTTGCATTTGCGAAGAATCCGCGTGTCAATTCCAAAGGACAAAATACGTCTGCGGCTTTTGGTTTCACGAATGTGTTGATTGACGTGATTAAAAACGAAAAACCGACACATATCGCTGTAGTTTTTGATCCGCCAGGAGGTTCTACGCATCGAATTGAAATTTCGGAAGCTTACAAAGCGCATCGTGAAGAAATGCCAGAAGATATTCGCTCGATGATTCATCCGATCAAACAAATTGTGGAGGCTTTCAATATTCCGATTTTGGAATTGGCTGGTTACGAAGCAGATGACGTGGTAGGAACGATTGCTAAAATTGCCGACCAACGTGGATTTGTGACGTACATGATGACGCCCGATAAAGATTACGGACAATTGGTAACTGAAACGTCTTTTATTTTCAAACCAGGTCGTGGAGGAAATCCGCCTGAGATTTTGGGAGTGAAAGAAGTGTGTGAGAAATTTGAAGTAGAACGACCAGAGCAAGTGATTGACATTTTAGGACTTTGGGGCGATGCAGCAGATAACATTCCTGGAATTCCTGGGATAGGGGAGAAGACCTCGAAAATATTGATACAGAAATATGGTTCGATTGAAAATTTGATTGAACACGCACACGAATTGAAAGGCAAGCAACAAGAAAACGTTATCAATTTTGCGCAACAAGGATTGGAATCGAAGTTATTGGCAACAATCGTAACTGACTTGGACGTAGAGTTCAACGAAGACGAATTGATCATGTGTCCGCACGACGATGAAAAAATCAAAGCGATTTTCACAGAGTTGGAATTTAGCAACCTTGCACGTCGCGTTTTAGGAACAGATATCGTTGTAACTTCTGCATCGAACACAGGTTCAAAACCAGCAGATGCTGCACAATTGGATTTGTTTGGAATGCAAAGCATGGTGGAGCCACAAGAGCCCATCGAAACAGCTTCTTATAAAACCATTGTTACAGAAAAACCAAGTTATCATTTGGTGACTTCGCCAGAAGATCGCAAAGAATTGTTGGAATTATTACTGAAACAATCACAAGTTTGCTTCGATACAGAAACCACTGACATTGAAGCAATGCACGCAGATTTAGTTGGCTTTTCGTTTTCATATAAAGCGCGCGAAGCATTTTACGTGGCGGTTCCAAAGGATTTTGAAGCTGCAAAAAGTATCATTCACGAGTTCAAGCAGTTCTTCGATGATCCGTCGATTGAGAAAATTGCACACAATATAAAATACGATTTGAAAGTGTTGTTCCGCTATGGAATCACAGTGGCAGCGCCCACTTTCGACACAATGATTGCTTGTTATTTGATCAATCCAGAAGCGAAACAAGGAATGGATTTCTTGGCAACTTATTACTTGAATTATCAGCCGATTTCCATCGAAGCATTGATTGGTAAAAAAGGCAAAGGTCAAGGAAACATGGGCGATTTGGCACCTGAAGATATTTCAGATTATGCCTGTGAAGACGCAGATATTACGTTCCAATTGAAACAATTATTTGAGCCGGAAATTCAAAAACCACATTTATACAACTTGTTCTACAACATGGAAATGCCTTTGGTGGAAGTGTTGAAAGACATAGAACAAGAAGGGATTTCAATCGACGTAAATGCCTTGCAAGAATACTCCAAAGAATTAGATACTACATTGATTGAATTGGAAAGTCAAATCAAAGGACACGCAGGCATTCCGTTCAATTTAGATTCACCAAAACAATTAGGTGAAGTGTTGTTCGAGCATCTAAAAATTTCTTCTAAAGCGAAAAAAACCAAAACGGGACAATACGCAACTTCGGAAGACGTACTTCAAAAACACGAACACGATCATGCAATCATTCCGTTGATTTTGGAATACCGTCAATTGAGAAAATTGAAAAGCACCTACGTGGACGCCTTGCCGACTTATGCTGACAGAATTGACGGACGCATCCACACGAATTTTATGCAAACAGTAACGGCAACGGGTCGTTTGAGTTCCAATAATCCGAACTTGCAAAACATTCCGATTCGCTCCGCAAAAGGACGTGAAATCCGCAGAGCATTTGTAGCACGGAGCAACGAATATAAAATAATGGCAGTCGATTATTCGCAAATTGAGTTGCGTATCATTGCAGCTTTGAGCGAAGACACGAATATGATTCAAGCGTTCCGTGATGGATTAGACATTCACGCGGCAACGGCAGCAAAAGTATTCCACACTGAAATTGAAAACGTAACGCGCGACCAACGTAGCGCAGCAAAAGCAGTAAATTTTGGAATTATCTATGGACAATCGGCTTTTGGTTTAGCACAGAATTTGGGAATTTCTCGCACTGAAGCAAAATCAATTATCGACAGTTATTTTGAGCAATACGGAACCATCAAATCGTACATGGACAAAGTGATTGCACAAGCGCGCGAAGAAGGATATGTGGAAACGATTATGAAACGTCGTCGTTATTTACCAGACATTAATTCTGCAAATGCAGTGGTGCGTGGTTATGCCGAACGAAATGCTGTCAACGCACCGATTCAAGGTTCTGCTGCTGACATTATCAAAATGGCGATGGTGGCGGTTCACAAAGCGATGTTGCACGAAAAAGTGAAATCGAAAATGATTCTACAAGTGCACGATGAGCTTGTTTTTGATGTGCACGTTTCGGAAGAAATGTTGATGCAATTATTGGTCAAAGAAGCGATGGAAAGTGCGATTCAATTAGCCGTTCCAATGGAAGTAGAATTGAAGCTGGCGCAGAATTGGTTGGAAGCGCATTAGGATTTAATTGCGAACGATAGAATTGCTCCACCGCGGCGGATTGCAAACGGACGTTTATGATGCTTAGGAATTGCGATCTGAATAATTACTAATTAAAGAACTTAATAAGAGGGCTGAGGTTCTCGAAGCCCGAAGTCCGATTGTTAAAGACTAAAACACGTTCTTAATCGCTTTCTTTCGGCAATAATGAACTACCTTTGCCAAATGGATCATGATGTTGAATTGCGCTTTCAAAAATTAAAAACTCATCTCGAAAAAGATTTCGGAGGAGGAATGGACGTACAAGCTTTGTTGTTTTTGATTGGTGTTAACGAGTTGGGAATTGGTTATAAGAATTTCACAAAGCAAGAAAAAACAGATTTATTACACATTGCGATTTGTACGCTTTTGGAACCTTATGGTCATTATGAATTTGTAGGGAAAGACGAAGACGAATGGCCACATTTTAAATTGGTCAAAGATTTACCTCCGTTGACTCATAACGATCAGCAACATTTAATTAAAGAAGCGATGTTGGATTATTTCATTGCGAACGATTATTATTCGGAAGAAAGTTAAATATTTGTGTAAAAAGAATAAACCTTATTTGATTTTGAGGCTGCATAATTTCTTAAAAATACCGATTTCGTATTTCGATTGAAACTTTACATTTTAAACTGATAGTCTTTTTTTTCGACCTGATTTGTATATTCTTTTTTGTTGAAGGAAAACAATTTTGCTGGACGATGCTTTACGTTTTGTTGTTTTTCGTCGTGTGCAATCATCGGGACGTATTTTATTTTCTTTCTGAAGTTCGCTTTATCCATGTCTGTTTCTAAGGCAAATTCATACAATTGTTGCATTTCGTTTAAAGTAAATCTTTCGGGTAGTAAGTCGAAGCAGACAGGTTCGTTTAGTAGCTTTTGTTTTAATAACGCATAGGTTTCAGAAAGGATAAAATTATGGTCGAAAGCCAATTCTGGTATTTCATCCATGGCCGTCCATTTTATATCTTCTGCCCAAGATGATGCTTTAATTTCAAAGTCTTTTATACGAATCAATGCAAAGTAAGCAATCGTAATTACACGACCTTGCGGGTGACGATTCGGTTTACCAAAAGATTGTGATTGATGCATTTGAATATGCGACAAACCTGTTAATTCCAACAAAATTCTTTCAGCTGCTTGCGGTAAATCTTCGGTAGGATAAACTAAATCACCAGGAACAGCCCAAAAATTTTCGTATGGCTCTATTGCGCGTTTTATCAGCAAAGCTTTTATTTTACCTTCTGAATAACCAAAGATTATACAATCAACTGAAAATGCGGAAGTGAAAAAGTCTGTAAAATTAATGAGATACATGTCTATTGAAGTCGTTATTTACAGCATGTAAAATTAATGGCTATTTTGTTTAGAGGAAGAAAAATTATCGACTCCTTGTTTTTTTAATTCACTACTTACTCTCCAAGCGAAGAACGCAAGATATGCAAAGCAAATAACTCCAACAAAGTAAGAATATTGAATTCCTAAAACTGATTCGGACGCCAATGCTCCTTGAACTGTTGAAATAAATCCTCCTCCCATAATCATCATAATTAATAAACTAGAAGCAGTATTTGTTTTGTCGCCAAGTCCAGCAATTCCCAAAGTGAAAATACATGGCCATAGTGTACTACAGAACAATCCAACAGAAATAAAGGCAAAAACACTTGTTTTATCAGATGCAAATATGCCAATTAATAAGGCAATAATTCCTAAAGTTGAATAAATAAGAATTTGCTTAACTGGATTACCGTCACTTAATTTATCGGCAATTATTAACAAAACAACAATTCCAGCATAAGGAAAAAATTCTTGAATTTTATTTCCAGCTAGCGCATTTACCCCTAAGAAAATTCCAAAAGCTACAAAAGGTAAAACAATACCTAAAAGTGATTTCATGTTTTTCGAGAGATTGAATGCTCCTGCCGCTGAAGTCCAACGTCCAATCATCAAGCTTGCCCAAAATAAAGAGACAAAAGGTGCAACAGCATTTTCATCCGTTCCCAATTTTTGTTTCATAAACTCAGGTAAATTACTTGCAGTTGAAACTTCAACTCCAACATAGAGAAAAATTGCAATCATTCCAAGGATAACTTGCGGGTATTTTAAAGTTGCAAGAATATTTCCACCACCTTTGTCTGAAGAACTATTTTCATCTCCTAATCTATCTGGAACGGAAGAAAATTTAAAAATAATAGCAGCAACAAGGAAAGCAGCCCCTAAAATTAAATAAGGAGTTTGAACAGCCTCTAAGTTTAATTCTGTTTCACTTGAAACACCACCAAAAATAGCGAACGAAACAATCACTGGGCCGATAGTTGTTCCAACGTTATTGATTCCACCAGCTAAACTCAAACGAATGTTTCCTTTTTCAGGATCTCCCATTTGAATTGCTAACGGATTGGCAGCTATTTGTTGTAAAGAAAAACCTAAACCAACGGTAAATAAACCAGAAATCAATAAAATAAAGGAAGCATTATTAGATGCTGGAATAAATAATAAGGTTCCAGCTGCTGAAATAACTAAGCCTAAAGCCAAGCCATTTCGATAGCCGATAAGGTTCAAAATATCCTTTTTAAGAATTGATGAAATTGCAAAATAAAGTAAAGACCCAACGGTGTACGCAACATAAAATGCAAAAGAAATTAATTGGGATTGTAATTGCGATAAATCCAATGCTTTTTTAAATACAGGGATTAAAATATCATTACTTGCAGCAACGAATCCCCAGAAAAAAAAGATAGAAATGAGTGTGGCAAAAGCGCCAATGTTTGTTTTTTTCACAATTAGAATATTTAAATTATTGTCCAAATTACAATAATTAAAAAATCTAGCTCACTTTCGGAGGAATATTTTTGAGAAAATAGATTAAATCAATCTAAAATCTATCCTAAACTGCTTTCTCGCTAACTACATTAATCGTTTCAGACCAACCAATCATTTTTTTTGCTGTTGCAACAATTGCATCTTTATCAAATCCACAATCTGCCCAAAGTTCTTCTTGCGTACCGTGATGAATATACTTATCTGGAATTCCCAAGCGAATAATTTGTGAGGAATAACCTTGGTCTGCCATAAATTCAACAACAGCTGAACCAAATCCTCCCATAATACAACCGTCTTCGATAGTTATTACTTTTTTGAATTTTGTAAACACTTCGTGCAACATCACTTGATCAATTGGTTTTACAAAGCGCATATCGTAATGAGCTGCTGAAACACCTAAATCTTTCAATTCCTGAATAGCTTCTTGCGCAAAGTTCCCCGGATGGCCAATACTTAAAATCGCAATGTCTTCTCCATTAGTCACTTTTCTACCTGTTCCAACTTTAATTTCTTTGAAAGGTGTTTTCCATTCAGTCATTACTCCATTTCCACGCGGATAGCGAATTGAAAAAGGACCTTGATTTTCCAATTGAGCTGTGTACATCAAATTACGTAAATCCTCTTCATTCATTGGAGCTGAAACTACCATGTTCGGAATCATGCGCATGTAAGCTAAATCATAAGCACCGTGATGTGTTGCGCCGTCAGCACCTACCAATCCACCTCTGTCTAAACAGAAAACAACGTTTAAATTTTGAATCGCGACGTCATGTAAAACTTGGTCAAATGCACGCTGCATAAACGTTGAGTAAATATTGCAAAAAGGAACTAAACCTTGTGTTGCAAGTCCAGCACTAAATGTAACCGCATGTTGCTCCGCAATTCCAACGTCGAAGCTACGTTTTGGCATTGCCTCCATCATGATATTCAAAGAACAACCTGAAGGCATAGCTGGAGTTACCCCCATTATTTTATCGTTTTTCTCCGCCAATTCAACGATTGAATGACCAAAAACGTCTTGATATTTCGGTGGTTGAGGCGATTTTGGAATAACTTTTACGATTTCCCCCGTTTCCTTATTGAAAACTCCTGGTGCGTGCCATTTGGTTGGATTTCCTTCTTCAGAAAATTTATAACCTGCACCTTTTCGTGTGATACAATGCAAGATTTTTGGACCAGGAATATCTTTCAAATCTTCCAAAACTTTTGCTAAACCGATAGCATCTTGTCCGTCAACAGGCCCGAAATACCGGAAATTTAAAGATTCAAATAAATTACTTTGTTTTAATAAACTTCCTTTGAGCGCCTGAGAAACTTTGGAAGCAATCGTTTGAGCATCTGGACCAAATTTGGAGATTTTACCCAACAATTTCCATACGTCGTCTTTAACTTTATTGTAAGTATGTGATGTTGTTATGTCTGTTAAATATTCCTTTAAGGCTCCAACATTTGGATCGATTGACATACAGTTGTCGTTCAAGATCACCAATAAATTAGCATCCTTCTCAAAACCACCGTGATTTAATCCTTCAAATGCCATTCCGCCAGTCATTGCTCCATCACCGATTACAGCGATGTGTTGACGATTTTTAAGTCCTTTGTAACGATTAGCAACAGCCATACCTAACGCTGCTGAAATCGAAGTGGATGAATGCCCAACACCAAAAGCATCGTATTCACTTTCGGAACGTTTTGGAAAACCAGAAATCCCACCTTTGATACGATTGGTATGAAATTGTTCGCGTCTTCCTGTTAAGATTTTATGACCGTAAGCTTGATGTCCAACATCCCAAACCAATTGGTCTTCAGGTGTGTTAAATACATAATGAAGTGCAACAGTTAGTTCAACGACTCCTAAACTTGCACCGAAGTGGCTGTTTCCAATTTCGGAAATCACATCGACAATATATTGACGAAGTTCATTTGAAATTTGTGGTAAATCTTCTGTTGAGAATTTCTCTCTCAAATCTTTCGGAAACTCAATTTGTTCCAAAAATGGACCAGCTTTGTATGGTGTCATAGGCAATGTTAATGCAAAAATAATTCATTTGCGAGTCTTTAACTAACAATCTTACTATTAAAAAGTTCGTTCGCCAAGATAGGCATTTAAAAAGCCTTTGCGCTCAACTAAAAACACAAAAGAAATATAGCCTAAAATAATTGAATTTTGAACTAAAAATTGCGTAATAAATGTATCGAAAGTCAAAAAGGAGGCAAGGTAAAAAAGTCCTATTGCACCTCCGATATAGGTTACAAATTTTTTGGTGTTATATGGAATTGGGTAATAACGTTGACCAAGTATATACGATGCAACCATTTGCAGTGCATAAACCAAAAGTGTTGCCCAAGCACTGGCCATATATCCATATTTTGGGATAAAAATAACGTTGACTAAAACGGTAATTAGTGCTCCACCAATTGAGATATATGCCCCAAATTTGGTTTTCCCGCTTAATTTATACCAAATGCTTTGGTTGTAATAAATTCCTAAAAAAACATTAGCAAGTAATAAAATGGGTACAACGGATAATCCTACCCAGTAGTTTTCATTTCTAATGAATTGCTTGAAAATATCTATATTTAAAGAAACGGTCAAAAACACCAAACAGACAAAACCAATAAAAAGGTTCATTACTTTTACATAAATAAGGTTGCGGTTTTCGTTTTTCATTTGTGCAAAGAAAAACGGCTCTGCTGCATAGCGATACGCTTGAAGGATTATGGTTACCAACATGGCTAATTTATAACACGCACTATAAATTCCAACTTGATATTCAGCTTCATGTAAAGATCCAGGAACTAATGGGTCATATATTATTTGCTTCAATAAAATTCGGTCAATCGTTTCGTTAATAATTCCAGCAAAACCTGCAATTACAAGTGGAAAAGCATAAATAAACATGATTTTTGCCAATTTCCAATCAAAATCAAAACGTAGATTAGTGAATGAATTCATTAAAAACAAAGGCTTAACTAGCGAGGCGCAAAGATTGGCAATGAGGATAAAAAATACTCCTTCTTCGGGTCGTTTAGCGTCGAATAAGAACAGCATGAAAAGTAAATTTAACCCAATGTTTACAAGAATTGATGTAAATTGAATACTGGCAAATTTTAATGCTTTTTCTTCTGATCGTAATTTAGCCAATGGTAAAGCAGTGATTGCATCTATCCCCACAATAACACCTAATAATATAATGTATTCATTGTGTCCTTCATATAACATGAAATTGGCAATATCATTATTAAAATAAAGTAGCATTAAAAAGAAAAGAACATTAATGCCAACAACTGTTAAGAGTCCATTATTGAATGTTTTTTGCTTATCGCTTTCTTCTTGCATGAAACGAAAATAAGTGGTTTCCATTCCAAAAGTAAGTAGGACAATTAAGAAGGCAACCCAAGCATATAATTCCGAAACAACTCCATAATCTGCGGGATCTGCAAAAACATACGTGTAAAGAGGAACCAATAGGTAATTCAATAAGCGACCAATAATGGACGATAATCCATATACGGCAGTTTGTCCCAATAATCGCTTAATTGGATTAGCCATTTTACGCTCTAAAATTTGCTTTGCGTTTTTCCAAAAATGCTGTTGTTCCTTCTTTAAATTCTGTTGAACCGAAACATTTCCCAAACTCTTCTATTTCTACGTCAAAACCATTTACACCATCTACAAATCCAGCATTAACTGCGCGAATTGCAGATGCGATTGCTATGGGTGAATTTTGAAGTATTTTATTAGCAATTTCCTCACATTTAACGATTAGTTCATTTGGTTCAACAACATGATTCACTAATCCCCATTGTAAAGCTTCATCCGCTTTTATCACTCCAGCCGTGAAGATAAGTTCATTTGCTTTTCCTTTGCCAATCAATTGCGTCAAACGTTGTGTACCACCATAACCAGGAATAACACCTAAAGAAACTTCAGGTAATCCCATGCGTGCATTACTAGAAGCAACACGCAGGTGAGCCGCCATTGCTAATTCTAGTCCACCACCAAGTGCAAAACCGTTGACAGCAGCAATCACTGGGGTTGTTAATTGTTCTACGAAGTTGAAGAGTGTAGTGTGTCCATTCATTGCTAATTCTCCTGCTTGTGCGATGGTGAAATGTGCAAATTCTTTAATATCCGCTCCTGCAACAAAAGCTTTTTCTCCACTTCCGGTTAATATGATTGCACCAATTTCTTTAGCTAAATCCGCGGTTTCTAAGGCATCGTGCAACTCAGCAATAGTTTCTTTGTTAAGAGCATTTAGTTGATTAGGACGATTTATTGTGATGTAAGCAATCCCGTTTTTGTTTTCAACGATAAGGTTTTGAAACATGTTATTTGTTTTTGATGTGTTAAAGTTAAATAGATTGACAGAATCCAAAGCGATGTTAACGTAAAAACTTAGGAAAATTAAGTGATTTAAACTTGAGGTCTAAAAATCAATTTCGTTTTACCCAAATCGGCGCTCCATTCTTGACGTGTTTCAGCATCAAAAGATATTTGTAGAAAAGTTGCTGTTTTCATCTGGATATTTTCACCTAGAAAATAAGAAGCAACATCTGTAATTCCTTCATTGTGACCAATTATGAGTAAATCTTTATCACTTTCAGCGTTCCAAATTAATTCTCTAATTTCAGCTACTGAAGCTAAATACAGTTCATTTTTAAATTCGATATTTGTTGAAGGAAAATGAGCATCAATTAAAGAAAGTGTTTGTTTCGTTCTTAAAGCATCTGAACACCAAATGTCTACATTACTGAAATCAAACTTAGCTATGAAATCATTTAGTTCTTCTGCTTGTAAATGTCCCTTTTCTGCTAACTTTCTATCAAAATCGTTTCCTGAAGTTGCTGTTTTTTCAGTTTTTGCGTGACGAATTAGATAAAGATTCACAATATGGTGTTTTTTAGTAAATAGGTACCTATTTTATGAATATATGGCGAAGTCAAACTGTTTTCAAGCAACATCAAATGTTCAATTCTATGGCAATCAGTTCCGATGAAATCAAATTCACCCGCATCGATTAAACGCTCTGCTTGTTTTTTAATATCAGGACCATAATGGCCAAAAAGTGAATTGATATTAATTTGAATATTAATTCCTTTTCGTCTCCATTCGGTTGCTTGATCAATTTTCCCAAGGTAGTACATATAGCGTTCAAAATGAGCAACCACAGGACGATAACCTCTTGATTGCAATTCAAAAAACATTTGATCTATATATTGAGGGGGTGAATGGAAAGCGAATTCAAGCAGTACATAATTATCACCAAAAGTCAGTAAGTCTTTAGTTTTGATTTTCGCAATAAATGTTTCATCAAAATAATATTCTGCTGCCGCTTCAATCTCTATTGTTAATCCAACTTTTTTAAGTTCTGCACGAACATCTTCCAAGCCTGCGAGAATATTTTCTGTAGTGTTTGGAAAGCTATCCGACATGACGTGTGGAGTAGTAATAACTTTTTTATATCCTAAACTTTGGAATTTTGTCAACAGTGCAATTGTTTCATCCATTGTTTGAGACCCATCGTCAATTCCAGGAATTAAATGACTGTGAATATCAACTTTAAACCTTGATAAATCAAAAGGTTGTAATACTTCTTTTTTCTTTCCAAAAAAATTGAAAATTCCCATTAAATTGTTCGATTAGCATACATTTTTTGGTAATACTCTTTGTAGTCACCGCTTGTTATTCGATTAATCCATTCAGAATTATTCAAGTACCAATCAACGGTTTTTTCTAGTCCCTCTTCAAAAGTAATAGAAGGTGTCCAACCTAATTCTTCTTCTAATTTAGACGCGTCAATGGCATATCGTTTATCGTGTCCCGCTCTATCTACAACATACGTGATTAGTTTTTCAGAATCACCTAGAGCTCTTCCTAGTTTTTTATCAAGCATTCGGCAAAGGAATAAAACTAATTCGATGTTTGTCCACTCGTTTAATCCACCAACGTTATATGATTCACCAACTCTTCCGTCGTGAAAAATTTTGTCTATTGCGCTAGCATGATCTTCGACCCATAGCCAATCTCGGATATTATCACCTTTGCCATAAACAGGAAGTGGTTTACTGTTTTTGATATTGTCAATCATTAATGGAATCAATTTTTCTGGAAAATGATGACTTCCGTAATTATTGGAGCAATTTGACATTTTTATTGGTAAACCATAGGTGTGAAAAAACGCCATTACAAAATGATCCGAAGATGCTTTTGAAGCTGAATAAGGACTTCTTGGGTCGTAAGATGTTTCTTCTGTAAACAATCCCTCATCTCCTAAGCTTCCAAAAACTTCATCCGTTGAAACGTGATGGAAAACATGTCCTTCTTCTTTCCCCCAGTTATCTTTAGCAGCTTGTAATAGATTCACTGTTCCTACTACGTTTGTCATTACAAAATCCATAGGACCTTCAATCGAACGATCTACGTGAGACTCTGCAGCAAGATGAATGACATCAGTAATTGCATGTTTTTTAAAAACTAATTTAACAGCATCTGCATCCACGATATCTACCTTTTCAAAGATATAATTCGGAAGGTTTTCAACGTCTGCTAAGTTGGATAGGTTTCCTGCATAAGTTAATTTATCCAAGTTAACAATTAAATAAGTTGGATAAGATTTCAAAAACCTTCTAACAAGATGAGAACCAATAAAACCTGCTCCACCTGTTACTAATATTTTTTTTGTGTAATTACTCATATTTATAAGCTCCAGTATTCTAAATCTTTAATTTTTCCTTTATAGATTCCTTTTACATCTACAAAAACACCTTTTCCGTCTTTTAATAAACCTTTGAAGTATGATTCGTCTAAACCAACGTAGTCTTTATGATTTACAGCCACGATTATTGCATCGTAATCTTTTCCTGCTTCTTCCACTAAACCAATATTGTATTCGTGTAGCATTTCGTTGTTGTCTGCATGAGGGTCTATTAAATCAACCTGAACATCAAAAGATAATAATTCATTGACAACATCAATTACTTTAGAGTTACGAATATCACTTACATCTTCTTTGAAAGTAGCTCCCATAATTAAGAACTTAGAAGATTGAATATGTTTTCCTTGTTTGATTACTTTTTTAACGGTTTGGTCAGCAATGTACGCACCCATTGAGTCATTTACATTTCTTCCAGCCATAATTACTTGTGCATGGTAACCGGCTTGTAATGCTTTGTGCGTTAAATAGTAAGGATCAACACCAATGCAGTGACCGCCAACTAATCCAGGTGAGAATTTCAAGAAATTCCATTTTGTTCCAGCGGCTTCTAATACATCAAAAGTGTTAATTTTTAATTTATTGAAAATGATAGACAACTCATTAATTAATGCAATGTTTAAGTCTCTTTGTGTGTTTTCAATGATTTTTGCAGCTTCCGCTACTTTGATTGTTGGCGCACGGTGAACACCAGCAGTAACTACTAATTCGTAGGTTTTTGCAATTTGTTCCAATGATTCATCGCAACAACCAGAAGCTACTTTAACAACATTTTGTAAAGTGTGTTCTTTGTCTCCTGGATTAATTCTTTCAGGCGAATAACCAACTTTAAAATCATCTTTGAATTTTAATCCCGAAAGTTGTTCTAAAATTGGAATACAATCTTCTTCTGTACATCCGGGATAAACTGTAGATTCATAAACAACATAGTCTCCAGCTTTTAATACTTGTCCTACAGTTTTTGATGCACCCAAAAGAGGCTTTAAGTCTGGAAGGTTTTGATCATCGATTGGGGTTGGAACAGCAACTATATAAAACTGTACATCTCTTAAATCTTCTATGTTGGCAGTAAATTCAATATCACAACCATCAAAAGCAGATGCTTCCAATTCATTACTTGGGTCAATGTTCTTTTTCATCAAATCAACACGCGCTTGGTTAATGTCAAAGCCCACAACTTTAATTTTTCTTGCAAATTCAAGAGCTATAGGTAAACCCACATATCCTAAACCTATTACAGCCAATTTAGCTTCGTGATTAACAAGTCTGTCGTAAATTAATGTACTCATTTCCTTTATTTTGTGTAGATTAGTTGTTCATTTCTTACTTTATAAATTCTTTCGATAATATCTACTACCTTAAGACCTTCAAGCGCATTTGTTGTAGGTGAAGTTCTTCCTTTTAAAGTATCTATAACATTCGAAATTACATAATTATGATTTGCGGCAGAACCTTTATATGGTCCATAATCGTTAGCAGGATTTGATTCCTTTAAAATAGGCATTTCGTATCCAGTAATATTACAAACCTCCACTTCATTCATATATTGGCCTCCAATTTTTACACTACCGTTTTTACCTATTATAGTCATTGAAGATTCTAAGTTTTGATTAGCTACAGATGTTGAGTAATTAATACATCCCATACCGCCATTAATAAAATCAAAACTTACTAAACCTGAATCTTCAAAATCTGTTGAATCTTGGTGATTAAAGTCGGCAAATTTACCTTGAATATTATCAATATCACCAAAAAGCCAATACATAATATCAATAAAATGAGAAAATTGTGTAAAAAGCGTTCCTCCGTCCAAATCTTTAGTTCCCTTCCATCCCCCGGCTTTGTAATAACGAGCATCTCTATTCCAATAACAATTCAATTGAACCATATAGATATCACCTAAAACACCGTCCGTAATAACAGATTTAATCCACTCAGAGGGAGGAGAATATCTATTTTGCATTACACAAAAAACCTGTCTTGAAACTTGAAGAGCCTTAAAAATTAACTTTTCACAGCTTTCTTTAGTTAGTCCCATTGGTTTTTCACAAACCACATGTTTTTTAGCTTCTAAGGCCATTAACGACTGTTCTGCATGCAATCCGTTTGGAGTACAAACGTTTAACACATCGAATTCTAACCCACTGTTTAGTAAATCTTGAATTGATTGAAAAAATGGCACATTAAAATCCGTTGCATTACATTCTTCCATAGTGCGAACATCCACCATCGCAACTAATTCTCCTTCAGCATCGCGACGAATCATTTCTGCATGTCGTTTTCCAATGTGGCCCGCACCTACAACTGCGAAACGAACTTTTTGATTGTTTGACATTATTTTATTTTTGTAACGTTATTATTTTCTAATGTATATTCTTGATTGCTCTCTGGGCATGTTGCAAGTCCATTTTCATTAAATTCTAAACGATGACCATATTCACTCATCCAACCAATTTGTCTTGCAGGATTTCCGACCACTAAAGCATAGGGAGGAATGTGTTTTGTCACAACTGAACCTGCACCAACAAAAGCATACTCGCCAATATCATGACCACAAACTATGGTTGCATTTGCTCCGATACTTGCTCCTTTTTTCACTCTGGTTTTTGAATATTGTCCTCGTCTATTTACCCCGCTTCTTGGATTATTAACATTTGTAAAAACCATTGAAGGACCCAAGAAAACATCGTCTTCACAAATGACACCTGTATATAACGATACATTATTTTGAACTTTAACATTGTTTCCAAGAATGACTTCGGGCGAAACAACAACGTTTTGTCCAATATTACAGTTTTCACCAAGTATACAATTTGACATTACATGTGAAAAATGCCAAATCTTTGTTCCTTTACCGATTGTGCAGCCCTCATCAACGATTGCCGTTTCATGTGCGTAGTAGTCCATTGTTATTTGATGATAAATTTATCAAAATTATTGTGTTCAGTTGCAATTAACTCAGCTGTTGACAATTTCTTAAAGTAGGCGTAAGTTCTTTTTAATCCTTCCTCTCTATTTATTTTTGGTTCCCAATTCAAAATTTCTCTTGCTTTCGTGATTTCTGGCCTTCTTTGTTTTGGGTCGTCAATTGGTAAATCTTTATAAATCACCTTTTGACTAGTACCAGTAAGTTTAATTATTTCCTCTGCGAATTGAGAAATAGTAATTTCATCTGGATTTCCAATATTCATTGGTAAAGCGTAATCGCTATTTAACAAACGTACAATTCCTTCTACTAAATCATCAACATAACAGAAAGATCTAGTTTGAGAACCATCGCCAAAAATAGTTAAGTCTTCACCACGAAGCGCTTGACCAATAAATGCTGGTAAAACTCGTCCGTCATTCAGTCGCATTCTTGGCCCATAAGTATTGAAGATTCTAACAATTCGTGTTTCCAAACCATGAAAAGTATGATACGCCATAGTTATTGCTTCTTGGAAGCGTTTTGCTTCATCATAAACTCCTCGAGGACCAACAGGATTAACATTCCCCCAATATTCTTCTGGTTGTGGATGTACACTTGGGTCGCCATAAACTTCTGATGTTGATGCAATTAACAATCTTGCTCCTTTTGCTTTAGCTAAACCTAAACAATTATGAATCCCTAAAGATCCTACTTTTAAAGTTTGGATAGGGATTTTTAAATAGTCTATAGGGCTTGCAGGTGAAGCGAAATGAAGTATGTAATCTAATTTTCCAGGAATATGTATAAACTTAGAAACGTCATGATGGTAAAACTCAAACTGTTCTAATTTAAATAAATGTTCAATATTGTTTAATCTTCCTGTAATCAGATTATCCATTCCGATAACATGAAAGCCATCTTTTATGAATCTATCGCAGAGATGTGAGCCTAAAAATCCAGCAGCACCTGTTATTAATATTTTTTTCATATTACTTTAAAATTTGTTTTCTACCAATACTAGTGTAATAAAACCCCCTCTCATTCATCTCCTCTAAATCAAACAAATTTCTTCCGTCAAAAATAACAGCATCGTTTAAAAGTGCTTTTATCTTATCAAAATCAGGATTTCTAAAAATTCCCCATTCTGTACAAATTAGCAAAGCGTCAGCTCCTTCCAATGTTTCATATTCGTTTTGAGAAAAACTTATTTTATCACCTAGCAAGTTTTTAACATTTTCTATTGCTTCAGGATCAAAAGCAACAATCTTCGCACCCTCGTTTAATAGCAAATCTATTAGATAAAGCGATGGCGCTTCACGAATATCATCAGTATCGGGTTTAAAGGCTAATCCCCAAATAGCAATAGTTTTTCCTTTTAAATCTCCTCTAAAATAGTTTTTTATTTTTGGAAAAAGGATTGTTTTTTGGTCTTCGTTAACTTTAATAACTGAATTTAAAATTTCAAATTCAAAATTGTGCTCTTTTCCTGATTTAACCAATGCTTGAACGTCCTTTGGAAAACAAGAGCCACCATAACCAATACCAGGAAAAAGGAAACGTTTTCCGATTCGATCATCAGAACCAATACCAATACGAACTTTATCAACATCAGCACCAACTAACTCACAGAAATTAGCAATTTCGTTCATGAAAGTTATTTTGGTTGCCAGAAAAGAATTAGCAGCATATTTTGTTAATTCTGCTGATTTTTCATCCATAAAATAGATTGGATTTCCTTGTCGAACGAATGGTCTGTATAAACTTTCTAATATTTTTTTTGCTCTCTCATCACTAGTGCCAATAACAATTCGGTCAGGTTTCATGAAATCACTAACAGCGTAACCTTCTCTCAAAAACTCTGGATTTGAAACAACGGCAAACTCTACTTGAGAATTAGCCGCTATTTCTTTATAAACCTTTTCTGATGTTCCAACAGGAACAGTACTCTTATCAACAATAACTTTATAGTTTTTGATTATTTTTCCCAGCTGATTTGCCACACCCAAGATGTAGGATAAATCTGCAGAACCATCTTCGCCTGGAGGAGTTGGTAAAGCAAGAAAAATTATTTCAGCATCTTCTACTGCTTCTTCAAGAGATGTAGTAAACACTAGCCTATTTGCTTTGATATTACGTTCAAATAAAGTGTCAAGGTCTGGTTCATAAATCGGAATCAGACCATTTTTCATTTTTTCAACTTTATTTATATCAATGTCAACACATGTTACCATATTTCCTGTTTCCGCAAAACAAGTTCCAGTAACAAGACCGACATACCCTGTGCCAATGACTGCGATTTTCTTCATGTGTAGTTAAGGTTTTATGATTGATTTTAATTATTTAAAAATTCAGCAACGCAATTTGTAATATATTCCAATTGTTCTTCTTGCATTTCAGTGTGAATAGGTAATGAGATCACTCTTTCTGTCAACCAATCAGTTGTTGGTAATTGTGTCTCAGCACTTCCAAAGCTTGCGAACATTTTTTGACGATGGGCTGGAATTGGATAATAAATCATCGAAGGAACTTCTTTCGTTGCTAAATATTCATTCAATCCATCTCTGTTGTGACCTTCGAGAACTAAAGTATATTGGTGAAAAACATGTTTTGAATCATCAGCTCTAAAAGGGATTTTAACACCTTTCATTGTTCCAAAAAACGCATCGTAATAATCTGCAGCTGCTCTTCTTGCATCAATATAATTGTCTAATTGACGTAATTTTATTCTTAAAACTGCTGCTTGAATTGTATCTAAACGCGAATTACAACCAACGACATCGTGATTATATTTCACACTTTGCCCGTGGTTTGCAATCATTTTTATTTTTTGAGCAAGCTCTGAATCATTTGTAAAAATAGCACCACCATCTCCATAACAACCTAAGTTTTTCGATGGGAAGAAAGAAGTACAACCGATATGACCAATAGTCCCTGTTTTTACTACTGAACCATTTGTTAAATGATAATCAGAACCAATTGCTTGTGCATTGTCTTCAACCACAAATAAATTATGTTTCGTAGCAATTTCCATTATTGCATTCATATTAGCAGCTTGACCGTACAAATGAACTGGAACAATTGCTTTTGTATTTGGTGTTATTGCCTTTTCAATTTCATTTACGTCTATACAAAATGTATTTTTATCAACTTCAACAAAAACTGGTTTTAATCCTAAAAGCGCAATTACTTCTGTGGTTGCAATATAAGTAAATGAAGGAGTTATAACTTCGTCACCGGGTTTTAATCCCAAAGCCATCATTGCTATTTGCAACGCATCGGTTCCATTCGCACATGGAATTACATGTTTGACGTTTAAATATTCTTCTAAATCTTTTTGAAAGCTTGTTACTTCGGGGCCATTTATAAAATGAGCATTTCCAATTACTTCTAAAATTGCTTTATCAATCGATGGTTTAATCTTCTCATATTGAGCTGATAAATCAACCATTTGAATTTTTTTCATTTAACTTTTTTAAGAGCGCAAATTTACACAAAATCGAAACATGTTAAAATAAATTTTATATTAACAATACAATGCTAAAAAATCAGTTTTTAATAACTTGTATAAACCCAACAACATATCTTTTACAATTCATTAATTTTGAAAAATGAAAAATGTTTCTTTAATAGTCTTTCTATTTTTTTATACGTATTCTTTAAGTCAACGAAATGTAAAAGATTCAATTATTGGTTCTCCTTTAATTGGAGTGCACTACGGAGGAAATTGGACTGCGGGTGATTTGGCTGAACGTTATGGTTATTTCAATCACGTAGGCGTTAGTGCAGGATATAAAACTAATAAAAATTGGTACTATGGAATTGACGCCAATTTTATGTTTGGTAATCAAACAAGAATTTCGGGGATTTTTGATCATTTAGTGGACGACAAAGGAAATATTACAGATATCAATGGGGATACAGCTATAGTAGTAATTTACCCAAGAGGTTTGAATGTCAATGCATCGTTTGGAAAATTAATTCCAGTATTAAGTCCAAATTCTAATTCTGGGATTTTGATTCATATTGGAGCTGGGTATTTATTACACCGATTACGTATCGAAACAAATCAACAAGTTGTTCCGCAAATTGAATTGGATTACAAAAAAGGTTATGATAGATTAACTATAGGTGTTAATTTTCATCAATTTATTGGTTATTCGTTTTTGGCTAATTCTGGTGCATACAATTTCTATGGTGGTTTTTACATTCAAGAAGGATTAACAAAAAATCAACGAACTATTTTCTTCGATCAACCAGATGTTCCTGTTTCGACTGCAACAAGGTTAGATATTCAATACGGTTTTAGATTGGGCTGGTATATTCCTTTTTACAAACGTCAACCTAAAGAATACTACTTCGATTGATGCATGTGCTCTATAATTTTGTCATAAGATTGTATGGAATTACAATCTTCATGTTTTCATTTTTTAATAATAAAGCTAATAGTTGGATCAACGGTAGAAAAAATTGGAGAAAGCAAATAGAGAATTTACCTCAAAATGTAATTTGGTTTCATTGTGCTTCATTGGGTGAATTCGATCAAGGTTTGCCTGTTATGAAAGAAATGAAGTTGATTTATCCCAACCATTTTTTATTGGTTACATTTTTTTCGCCTTCGGGAATGAATCATTATCACAAACGCATTCATTGTGTTGATTTAGCTATTTACCTTCCTCTAGATACCCCACAAAACGCAAAGCTATTTATTCGATTAGTACGACCAAAACTAGCAGTATTTGTGAAATATGAATTTTGGGCAAATTACATTTTAGAAGCTAAAAAACAAAACGTTAAGTTAGTTTCGATTGCAACTATTCTGCGAAAAAATCAAATTTACTTTAAAGTTTACGGTTTGTTTTTTAGAAATATTTTGCAATCCATCGATTATTTTTTTGTGCAAAATGACGCTACAAAGACATTGTTAAATTCGATTGAAATTGAAAATGTAGTAGTTGTTGGAGACACCCGTTTCGACAATGTACTAGCCAATAAACGCAACTTTGAATTTAAATTAGAGAATTCATCAACTAAACCCAGAGTTTTTCATGATTTCTTAAATGGAAAAAAAGCCATTATCTTTGGAAGTAGTTGGCAACCTGAGGAAGCAATTTTAGAGGAAAGTCTTTCTTTTTTAAAAAACGAAAAAATAATCTTAGCTCCTCACGATGTATCTGAAAGTAACGTTGCTCGTTTGGTAAAAAAATTCGGAAACATTGCGATTCGATTTACTCAATTTGAAAACTACAACCAACAAAGTATTCTTATTTTAGATACAATTGGTCACTTATCTACTGCTTATTATTTTGGAAAAGTAGCATTTGTTGGTGGAGGTTTTTCGGGACAATTACACAACATTTTAGAACCTGCTGTATTTGGACTTCCTGTTTTTTTCGGACCAAAACATTCCAAATTTCCAGAGGCTGAAATATTCATCGAAGAAGGATTTGCATTTCATGTTGAATCCGCAATAGAATTTATAGAAAGATTGAATTCAGTTGCAGAAAATGATAAATCTCTTTCCAAAAAAGCAATTTTATTTATTGAGAAACAAAAAGGAGCGGCAACAAGAATTGCCAACGACTTCCATCAACTTTAACCTTCCTTTGAGTCTATTAGTATGGTAACTGGTCCGTCGTTTACTAAAGCAACTTTCATGTCGGCACCAAATTCTCCAGAAAGTACTTTTCCATTGAATTGCGATTTTGTTTTGCTAAGAAAATATTCATAAAGTGGAATCGCTTGCTCTGGCCGTGCAGCCTTGATATAACTTGGTCGATTGCCTTTTTTTGTGGTTGCGTGTAATGTAAATTGACTTACAATCAATAAATCTCCATTTACTTCTATCAATGAGAAATTCATTTTTCCATCATCATCAGAAAACACTCGAAGATTTATTAATTTTTGTATCAAATAGTCAGCATCTGCTGAAGTGTCTTCAGTTTCAATTCCCAACAAAACTAGAAATCCTTTTTCAATGGCACTTATGATTTTGCCGTCAATCTTTACAGATGCTTCATTAACTCGTTGAATGACAATACGCATCAGAACTCATTTCTACGATAAGGGTCACTACTATCCTCAAGCATCAATTGCACATAACTTTGATATCGAGAAGGAGAAATTTCTTCAGCTTCAACCGCTGCTTTTACCGCACAATGTGGCTCGTTGAGGTGCAAGCAATTATGAAATCGACATGCTCCAATTAGCTCGCGCATTTCAGGAAAATAATGTGCGTAATGTTCTTTCTCCAAATCAATAACACCAAAAGCTCTAATTCCTGGTGTGTCGATGATATATCCACCTGTTTGAAGTTGGTGCATTTCTGCAAAAGTGGTGGTGTGTTTTCCTTGCTCGTGGAAAGTGGAAATTTCACCTGTTCGCAAGTCGAGACTTGGGTCGAGGGAATTAACCAAAGTAGTTTTACCTACACCACTATTTCCAGAGATCATCACTTGTTTGCCTTTTATTGCTGCTCTTAAAAACAAAACATCAGCTTCATTTTGTGCAGAAATAGGATGACACGCATAACCGATTTTATCGTAAATGGCAGTCAAACCTTCTAACAGTAATTGCTCTTCTTCTCCGAATAAATCTACTTTGTTGAATAAAATACTGGTAGGAATTCGAAACGATTCAGCTGAAACTAAAAAGCGGTCGATGAAGGCAATTTGTGTTACAGGTGATTTTAAAGTTACTACTAAATAAGCGTGATCTACATTAGCAGCTAAAATTTGCATTTGCTTGCTCAGATTTGTAGATTTTCTAACGATATAGTTAACGCGAGGAAGTATTGATTTGATGGAATAATCTTCTTCGTTATTGTTGCCGTTTGATTCTCCTTTAATGATTTCAACGCGATCGCCTGCAGCAATTGGATTGGTTGTTTTTAATCCTTCGATTCTCAGTTTACCACGAATTGTTGCTTTAATGATTTTTCCACCATCGAGCGCAATATCGTACCATTTACCTGTGGATTTTAATACAAGACCTTGCATCTTTTATAATAACCAACGAACGATGTCGTTTCCGTTTGCATAAATCATCAATCCAAGCAATAAGATTATTCCAACATATTGTGCATATTCCAATACTTTTTGTGGCGCTTCTTTGCCTGTAATCATTTCGTATAATAAGAAGACAACGTGACCTCCATCCAAAGCTGGAATAGGTAGAATATTCATAAATGCCAAAATGATCGACAATAAAGCAGTATTCAACCAGAACAATTGCCAATCCCAAACTGGTGGAAACATATTTCCGATTGAAGCAAAACCACCTAAAGATGTTGCGCCTTTTTTGGTGAACACAAATTTAAATTGAGCAACGTAATCTGTTAATGTATTGCTTCCGTATCTGAATCCAACAGAAATGCTTTCGCCAAAACCATATTTAACAGTTTTAATGGCGGCCGAATCTAAAATGATTTTTGCTTCTGTTTGAAAACCTATCGTTCCATCAGCTTTGACATTTGAAACTAATTGGATTGTGTCTTTTCCTCTTAAAACTTCCAAAGTTGCTTTTTTGCCTTTTACAGCATATAAGCTCGATTGTAAATCATCGAAAAACACAAGGGGTTTATTGTTTACAGAAAGTAGAATATCGTTTTCTTTTAATTTAGCTGCTTCTGCTGGTGAACCTTTAACAATTTCTTTAACAGTATTGGCTTTGGAGCGCAAGGAAAACGCAGGCATTGCTCCCGCTTGAAACAATTTTGTATCGATATTTTCTGGTAAAACAATCACTTTTGTACTTCCATCAGGGCGTTGTACTTTTAAAGTTCTTGCATCACGTAATAAAATTTCTTTGTTTAGTTCATCGATGCTTAATACTTCTTTACCTTCTAGTTCAATTACTTTATCTCCGGATTTTAAATCGTATTTTTCTAAATAAGGATGAACACTCATTCCGTTTTTCAAATCAGATGGATTGATTTCTGTTTGTCCCCAAAAGAAAATAACCCCAATGTAAATCAAGAAACCTAAGACTAAATTTACGGTAACACCACCAACCATAATAATTAAACGCTGCCACGCTTTTTTGGACCTAAATTCCCATTCTTGCGCTGGTTGTTTCAATTGTTCGGTGTCCATCGATTCGTCAATCATGCCAGCAATTTTAACATATCCACCAAGTGGCAACCAACCCAATCCCCATTCAGTGGTGTTTGGGTCTTCGTTCCATTCTTTAGGAGATTCTTTTGTGAACCAAGCTGTTTTTTTGACGCCATTGACTTTTTTAAAACGGAACAAAGAAAACCAAGGATTGAAGAATAAATAAAATTTTTCAATACGTGTTTTGAAGAAGCGAGCAGGTAAAAAATGACCGAATTCGTGTAAAGTCACTAAAATCGCTAATGAAAGGAAAAGCTGGGCAGCTTTAATTAAAATATCCATTTTATAAGAATAATTGAGGGACAAATATACGTTTTATCTGGTCAATATGGATAGCCAAAAATCTTTAAGAAATGTTGTAGAGATTTAGAAAAGTAGGGTCGGATAATAATGACTGTGAAAGATTTAATAAGAATGAAGCTTTCAAAGGAAACATTCCAAACTATTTAAACTCGAGTTGATTATATATCTTCCTTATTTTTAGCAATAGTTTAATTCTGTCAAATTACTTCAATTGTAAGGATGATTTTGATGTTCTATAACTTCATAAAATTAAATTTCAGGTTATTTTTTAGTACTTTTCAAAAATGAAAAAGCTGTTTTTAATTTTTGTTATTTGTGGAAATGCATACTTCTCAAAAGCCCAATTCAATGAATACCGTTTTCACGTTTACGGAAAAGCAAGCACTGGAATAATTGATAAAAACAACTATTTCAATATCGGTGGAAGTATGGAATGGATGGTGAAGCCAAAATTGGGATTGAATTATAATTTCGAATATCAGTATCGTTCGGACGGATACTCGCACATTCATGGTTCAATAGGTTCTTTGGCTGGCCCCCCTTTATTTATTGTTGGTTTGATTTCTGGAATTTCTAACAATGATGATTGGGATGACACAGATGATAATCCATTTAATTTTGGTTATTTGGGTGCTTTAGCTGGTGTGCTTTTAACGATTTGTCCGGATGGAGTGAGCTATCATTTTCCGATGGGTTATCATTGGGATATTGCTCCTTATGCAAATGTTTTAGGAATTGATTGGGTGTTTAATCGCAAAGAAAATTACAGTCAACTCAAATATGCAGTTTCTGTAGGTACAAAAGTTTCTTATTCTTTTTCAAACAATATGACAGCAAATCTATTTCTTGAAACGCGAAAGGTTGCCTCAACTGGCTTTGGCTTTGGTGGTGGTTTTGGGATTGGATACTTGTTAAAAAAACGGGAATCTAACGAAGAGTTGCCAGCTGTTATCACCAATTAATTTATGCAGGAACTTTGCTCAATTAAATAATCGAGAGACTATGGCTCTAACTGTTTCATCGCCTCTAAAAACTCATTATCTAAAGGATTAAAAACGGTATAAAAACCTTTTTCTGTCCAGATTTGTCGCGCAATTTCTGCCTTTAGAATCTCCCCAATCAATTTTCTACTATGTTTAAATTCACTATGGAAATATTCAACTTTATAGAATTTACTTGCAAAATCTGCTAGTTTTTGAGCGATTTCATCTGTTACAGTAAATGTTTTATTGAATTCTTCAGCTGATTTCCATTTGTTTCTTTTATCCTTAACAAAATCAAATGAAAAAGCATTGATTGCACCACTCCACTGCAAGGTTGTTAGGTAAAAACTAGTTCCTGTGGAGTCATAAGGTACAAAAACATCTGGTGTAATTCCACCACCACCATAAACTGTTCTTCCACCTTTCGTTTTGTATTTTAAAGATGGAATATAAATACTACTATCTGGTTTGTATAACTCACCGTTTGCAAAACGTTCTTCATCTTCCATGTAATCTTCGTAACTTCCTTTATAAGGTCGTTGAATACATCTTCCAGAAGGGGTGTAGTAGCGAGCAATGGTAATACGTAGGTTACTTCCATCACGTAATTTTCGATCTTCTTGAACTAATCCTTTACCGAATGATCTTCTTCCAACAATTATTGCACGGTCATTATCTTGCAAAGCCCCAGCCAAAATTTCACTTGCAGAAGCAGAGGAAGAATTGATTAAAACAACAGCTTTTGTGTTTTCTAAAATACCACCAGCTTTTGATTTATAAATTTCCTCTTTTGTTTTTCTTCCTTTTGTTTTTAGAATAGTCAATCCTTCTTTTAGAAATTCGTCAGCTATTTCTGTTGCAGAAGTTAGTACTCCGCCTCCGTTTCCTCTTAAATCTAAAATAAGTTCTTTCATTCCTCTTTGCTTCAAAGACAATGCTGCTTGTCTAAATTCATCAGCTGTGGGAATGGAAAACTGATCAATTAAAATGTATCCAACAGTGCTATTAACCATGTAAGCACAAGTAATCGTTTTAATTGGAATAACACCTCTTTTAATTTCAATTGCAATTTTTTTGTTTTTACGGAGCACTTTAATTTTAACATAAGTTCCTTCATCACCTTTCAGGCTTGACATTACTTTATCATTGGAAATTTTCTTTCCCGTCATTTCTTTCCCGTCAACTTCAATGATTTTATCTCCCGATTTAACCCCAGCAATAAGAGATGGTGAATTTTCCATAACATGTGACACACAAATTGTATCTCTTAGCAATAAAAATCGAACTCCAATTCCTCCAAACTTAGCATTGATTGACTCATTTACAGCTTTCATATCCTTTGCAGCTATGTAGTTACTGTGAGGGTCTAATTTGTGAAGCATTTCAGAAATCGTACTTTCAAAAACACTGTCTTTGTTTATTTTGTCTACATATCGATCGTCAAGAAGACTTAAAATGTCCTCCAATTTTTGAACTTCCGCAGTATTTCCTCCTGCAAATCTGTTAATTGGTTTTGAAAGTTCACTACCAAGCCATAAACCAATACATAGAAATAAGGCTAGTAAAACAGGCAGCGTATAATTTGATTTAGGCGCTTCAGACATCGTCTATATTTTGAATTTGTTCTACATTAAGCCCTGCACTTTTAAGAAAATCAATACCTGAAGTGTCTTTATACGCCTCTTGATAAACTAATCTTTTTATTCCTGATTGTAATACTAATTTGCTGCAATCTTTACAAGGTGAATGCGTTAAATAAAGTGTTGCATCTTTGCAGTTATTGGTTGATTTAGCAACCTTTAGAATTGCATTTGCTTCAGCGTGAAGGACATACCAATGCGTTTCGCCAATTTCATTTTCACAACAATTATCGAAACCTGCAGGTGTTCCATTGTACCCATCGGAGATAATAATTGCATCTTTCACGATGATTGCTCCAACTTGTTTTCTGTTACAATGTGATAATTTTGCCCAGCTTGCTGCCAATCGTAAGTAAGCTCTATCGTAGCGCGCTTGTTTATCGTCTTTCTCTATCATTTTCAAAACATAAAATTAAGCAATTACTACTTGTAAGGGACTAAAATCTGTTAAGTGAACTTGTATTCGTCGTTAAAATGGTCTGAGAAATTAATGTGTATAGAAAGGAGAAATCATGAAGTAAACGATTACCCCAGTTACTGCAACGTACAACCAAATTGGAAAAGCAAATTTAGTCCATTTCTTATGTTTTACAAAATCTCCTTGCCAAGCAAACAAATAAGTAAACAAAACGATTGGAATCACAGCTACACTCAATACAATGTGTGAAATTAAAAGAGGAAAATAAACACCTGGTAAATTGCCTTTGTATGCTGTTGAATCAGAAGTGATATGATATGCAACATAGCACAAAAGAAATAAAACGGATAAAATTAGACTTGATTGAATAAGCGTTTGATGTAAATTAACGTTTTTATTTTTAATGGCTATCAAAGCTCCAATTAAAAGAATCGCTGTTAAACCATTAATTCCGGCATAAAATGGAGGCAGAAATGATAAATCATACCCAGGAATTTTTACTTTAAATAAAATAGCTACTGCCAAAGGAATCACAATAGAAAGAACAATGATTAATTTTCTGGCGTTTTTTACTTTCTCAGGGTGTAATGTTGTACTCATCTTCTAATAATTTAAATGTATCTTCTTTTAACCTTTGATACTCTTTTTTGTTCACTGTACCGTCGTAACCTGTAACGGCATAAACGCCTCTGACGTACCCTTTTTTGTCTACTAAAGTGAAAGCACCTGAATGTGCATAACCACCTTCGGCTTCTTCGTCTCTTCCAGCAAATGTTTGGAAATTTTCAATACCTAAACGGTGGGTTTCAGCTTCATCACCTGTTAGAAAAGACCAATTTTTTGCTTTAATCCCATGTTTTTTCTTGTAGGCTTTCAGCACAGATGGTTGATCATTTTCAGGATTGATTGTAAAAGAAATAAATTGAATATGTTTACTTAATGCTTCCGTCTCTTTGTTTAAATTCTTCAACTGAGAATTCATTATAGGACAAATAGTAGGGCAAGTAGCGAAGAAAAATTCTACAATCCAAATCTTGTTTTTGAAATTTTCATTTGATACCAAAACAGAATCTTCGTTGCGGTAATAAAAGGTCGGAATTGTTGGATAAATTGTATCAACAACTGTTTTACCATTTACTTTTTTGTACTCTAAATCGAAATTTCCAATATAAGGTAACTTTGATTTTGGTTTAGAATCACAAGCAACAAATAAAAGTGATGAAAACAGGATTAAAGCAATGTTTTTCATTTTATTTCTTTTTCTTGTCATATTGTTTTTGCAGTAATGCAATATGTTCTTTCATTCGTCTAACTAATCCTTCTTCATTTCCAGGTAAAACCATTCTAAGGTGTCCTTGTTTATCTAAAAGTAGTATTAACTCTTGAAAACTTTCGCCACCATAGTATTTTTCACCTTTTTGAACAAGATTTTGACCGTTATGTTTGAATCCATAAACTGCTCGTGCATCACCTGTGGCAATCAACCATAAAGAAGGATCATAGGATTCAACATTGTCTTTTAAAGCATCTTTAACTATTTGAATATCTGATTCTGGCAAGGCGTTTCCTTTACCATCAGTTACAAACGAAATGATTTTCACACTTTTTAATTTTTTGCGCTTGTTTTTTCGGATATGCTGATAAATCATTTGATCTAAGTGCCAAAACGAAATAGCACAATCCTCAGGACATGTTTTTTGTAATGTTGTAACAACGAGTACATCACCTTTAAAATCTGCGAAGGTTGTTTCCTTTCCATCAATTAAAAAGGGTACAGATTTTACGGTTCCGTAATCTTCCAATTCTTTGAATTTGTGCTCGCAACCTCTAGTCCCGATTAGCACCAATAAAAAAGCCGGTCCAAAAACAAGTAAAAATGCGATTAATACTTTGCTTCGACCGGCAAATGTTTTTTCCACGATAAATAAGATTTAAACCCCGTAAGTTGCCCAAGCTTCACCAACAGCTAAAGCTTCCCAAAGAGCGATAAAAATCAAATATGCTAAGAATAAAATATAAGGTACTAAAATAACATATCGTAATGTTTTTTTCTCGTCACCTAAGTGCATAAATACCAATACAATATATCCTGCTTTGAATAAAGTCATTATAATGAAAGACCATTTTACAAAAGGCCAAGCACCAGAACTTTGTTTGATAAATGAACCTAAAGCTACTTCCACGATAGTGATTGCAGTTAAAAGTGCAGTAACAAACCATATTTTTTTACGAATCGCTTTACCTTGATCTTCCGAATGATGTGTGTGTAAAGAATATTCTATTAAGTCGTCTCTTTCCATGAGTTCTTTATTTTAAAAATTATACTAAGTAGAAGAAAGTAAATACAAATACCCAAACTAAATCGACAAAATGCCAGTAAAGCCCGGTTTTTTCTACCATTTCGTAATGTCCTCTTTTATGGTATGTTCCAGCTAAAACGCCGATACAAATCAAGATGTTAATCATAACCCCTGAGAATACGTGGAATCCGTGGAATCCAGTAATAAAGAAGAAGAATTGACCGTATTGTTGTGGGCCGTATTCATTTTGTTTTAAGTTCGCACCATAGATTACTCTATTTGCTTGAGCAGAATACAAAGCTTCGTAATACATTTTTTCTGCTTTTTCTCCTACGATTGGTTCGTCTCCAATTTTATTATCCTTACCGTCTTTTTTGATGATAAGCTTCATATCATGGTCTTTTGCTTTATTAACAGTTGCAATTGAACCATCGTGCAATAATATTTTACCATCATACAAATGACCTTGCTCGGCAGCATGTTGGAAAGTATGCATCAAATCTTCTTTAACAACATCTCCTTTTTTATGGTGCTTCCCAGCTTGTATTACGGTAAAGTTTTCTATTTCTCCGAAATGACCTTTAACAATCGCTTGTGAACCATCAGCTAACTCGATTTTACCAAACTCTGAACCGTGAATAAAGTGACTCCATTCCCAAGCTTGAGAACCCAAGAAGAAAAATCCACCGATAATAGTAGCAATCATCCATTTAGTAACTCCTTTTCTGTCCATTCGATGTCCAGCTTCAACAGCTAATACCATTGTAACTGAAGACACAATCAAGATAAATGTCATTAATGCGACGTAAATCAAGGGATAACCGTGACCTAAGAAAGGTAATGAGTTAAAAGTTTCTTCACCAATCGGCCATGCATCCTGTGCATCGTGACGTGTAAAACCGTAAGCGATAAGTAATCCCCCGAATGTCAAAGCATCCGATACGAGGAAAAACCACATCATTAATTTTCCGTAACTCGTTTGAAAAGGTGACTCTTTTCCTCCCCAAAGTGCTTTGGCATCAAGTTCAGCTGTATGTCCTGCCATTTTTTATGATTTTTTTGCAAGTTTAATGAATAAAAACCAAAAAGACTATCAAATAAATCCACAAAATGCCTAAAAAGTGCCAGAAAATTGCACCGAGTCTTAATGAGAGGTTGTTCTTATCGTCGAATTTACCTGTAAATGAGTAGATTGAGACTTTTAATAAATAAAACATTGCAAAGAAAACATGTGCTAAATGAACAATACTTATTAAATATAAAAACGAGGTAGCCGAATCTGCTGTTTCTGTTGCTTTGATTTGTAAATAATTTGATAATTCTTTGCCTTTGTAATGCAGTTTTCTGTTTTTGTATTCTAATTCTTTGCCTTTAAAGTAGACATGAAAATCTTTACCAAATTCACCTCGAACAAAAAAGTCTCCTCTTTTATCTTGAATATTCATTGCTAAATAACTCAAGCGCATTTCATCAACATATTCCATTTTAGTTGAGTCATCTTTATAAAGCTGCTTGGATTTAATTTGAACAGGTTGATTGTTGAAATACAATTCAAAATTTTTGTCATTGTTTTCAACTACAATTGCATTTCTTTCTTTTAGAGAAGCAAATTGACTCATGTATTTTTTCAAATCATCAAACTGAGCATTTGACATTTCTTTGCTACCTAATAAATATTTGTTTCCATCGACTTCGATAAAATCTCCCTTGTATTTAATTTCAAAGTAATCTCCATATTTACCATCAGTTACAATAATGTGATTGTTAATCGGGTGAATACCTCCATCAATTAATTGATTATACCCTTTGAATTGAAAATACATAAACGCAACCCCCAAAGCAACTGTTAGTGCCATGAATATTTTTAGTAATGTCTGGTTGTTCTTTTTTATTGCAGCAATCGCTAAGATAAAGGTAATGCTACTTGCAACGATACTTCCTGTGCTTAACCAAAATCCAGACGGAAGTGGATATTTCAGCCAAAAAGAATCTCCCATCATAACAATGTATGCTGAAGTGAATCCGGCAAATAGCATAATAATACTGAAGATACTTACGTAAACAAGATTTTTTTTCATTTTTTCATTGACGATCGGGTCAATTTCTTTAGCGTAATCCATAGTTATGTTTTTAAATTATTTAAAAAGCTCATTCAATACATCTTGATTTCTATCAAAGACATAAACAAATTGTATAATTGGTAAATAAACAAAAGAGGCAAACATAAGTTTACGAGCATCTGCAACTTCACAACTAATATATAAGCGATAGGAATAAACGAAAAAGCCAATTCCAAGAATAGAAGCAATTATTAAAGACCAAATACCTGTCCAATCCAATAACCAAGGAACCAAACTAAAAGGAATCAATGCCAATGAATAAAGCATTATTTGAAAAGCAGATTGTTTGGATTTTCCGGATTTAGAAGGCAAAAGTGAAAATCCACCAGCCTTATAATCATCATAAAGCACCCAAGCGATGGCCCAAAAATGAGGGAACTGCCATGTGAACTGAACAAAAAATAGTATCCCAGGTAAAAAACCAAACTTGTCTGTTGCCGCAATCGCTCCTAAAAATGGAGGAATCGCTCCAGGAAATGCACCTACAAAAACTGCCCAAGGACTCACACGTTTCATTGGTGTGTAAATAAAAACATAGGAAAAAAAAGCAATAAAACCAAGTAATGCGCTCTGCCAATTGATAAGGTACAAAAGAATTGTTCCAACTACAAGAGAAATAGCACAAACAATATATGCTTCTTTAACACTCATCCAACCTTGAGGTAACGGTCGATTGGTGGTGCGTTTCATTAATTTATCCAAATCTCGTTCCCAAATTTGATTCCCTCCGTTGGAAGCTGCTGTAACAAGGGTTCCTCCCAGCATTAAGTAAATTATTTCTATATAATCAGTTCCACCAGCAAACAAATAGCCAGATAAAGCAGAAAGAATTACAAGAAATGAAAGACGAAATTTGGTAAAAACCAAATAGATTTTAAATAAGGAAGGCTTCTTTAGAGATTCTGTTGTCATTGGGCGCAAAATTACGAATTTATTAATCGCGCTAACTTCATTTTTTTATTCCATGTTTAGCTTATAATCTCTCAAAAAATAAAAAAATTAATAATTGATTACAAATACTTGAAAAACTCGCTTTTTGTTGATTCATGCTGAAATTTTCCAGAATAGAAACTTGTTACTGTTGCTGAAGATTCATCTTTGATTCCTCGTGAAGAAACACACAAATGTTTTGCGTCAATAATCACGGCTACGTCTTCTGTCCCAAGGATTTTTTTCAATTCTTCACCGATTTGAACAGTTAAACGTTCTTGTACTTGTGGACGCTTTGAAAAATATTGAACAATACGATTTAGTTTTGATAATCCAATTACTTTTCCATTAGAAATGTAAGCCACATGTGCTTTACCCATTATAGGTACAAAATGATGCTCACAATTACTATAAAAGGTGATGTTCTTCTCCACCAATATTTCATTGTATTGGTATTTATTTTCAAAAAGTGCAATTTTTGGTTTGTTAGCAGGATTGAGTCCAGAAAATATTTCCTGGACATACATTTTTGCAACCCTATAAGGTGTTCCTTTTAAGCTATCATCACTTAAATCCAAACCTAATGTTTCCATTATTGCTTGAAAATGAACAGCTATTTCATCAATTTTTTCAGCATCCGATTTATCGAAAGCAGTCGCAAGCATAGGAGTTTCAATTGAAGTTAAAATATGTTCGTCGCCAATTTGGTCGTGAAGTTCTATTATTTCTGAATTAAAATTGGATTTCATGTTGTTTTATTTAAGGTGTGAATTATTCTAATTACCACGTAAAATAATAAACACATTTAGTGCGATTTTGTTTAAAGTTAATCATTAAAGACTAAACAAAAAACTTATTATTATATAAAACAGTTTAAAAATCAAATTTTACTCTAATTATTTAAGTCATTGATTTTTATTTAATTAAATGTCTATATTTTTTAAACTTGAAGTAGAAATTCCGATTATTTAGTTTTTGATTACAAACTTTCTTAAAATACTTAATATATTTTGTATTTTTGAATTAACCAAAATACTCTATTCTATGAATCAAAATTTACTCAATCCAAAAAAGATTCTTGCTTTTCTTTCGTTTTCTGTAGGTTTTTCATGTCTATCTTATTCACAAGCTATCATTCGCGATACACTTTTTTATACGGGTGGTGAACAAAATTATATTGTTCCTTGTGGAGTTACCAACTTAACAATTGATGCTTTCGGTGCTAAAGGAGCAAATGGAATAAGCGGTGGAAATAACTCAATTGGTGGAGTTGGTGGGCTTGGTGGACACGCTCAAGGTAATTTAACAGTGTCTAATGGGCAAACATTATCTGTTTTTGTTGGTGGCCAAGCTAATGGTGGATTAGGTGGATATAATGGTGGTGCAATTGGTGGTGGTGCAGGTCCAACAATTACTGGCGGTGGTGGCGGTGGAGCAACAGATGTAAGATTAGGTGGTAATACTATAGACAATCGCATTTTAGTTGCTGGCGGCGGCGGCGGCGGCGGTGCAATTGGCTGTCAATCACCTAATGCAAATGGAGGAAATGGTGGTGCTGGTGGTGGTGGAAATGGCAGCAATGGCAATAATGCAACAGAAGGTAGTTTGTCTGCTGGTGGTGGAAGTGGTGCAGTTGGAGTAATTGGTGGTGCTTTTGGTGTAGGATGCAATGGATTTTATGGTCTTGTTGGTGGAGATGCAGTTGGTGAGCTTGGAGGAAATGGAGGAAACGCACCAAGTTGTTGCTGTTTTAGTTTCTTTTCAATCCCAGGCGGCGGCGGCGGCGGCGGCGGGTACCTTGGTGGCGGCGGTGGCGGCGGCGGAACAGCAGGAGATGTAAATTGCAGTATTGATTCAAAGGGCGCAGGCGGTGGCGGTGCTGGTGGTACTAATTTCGTTAGTATTGAATTTTCTAATCCAATAACAATAAACGGAGTTAATAATGGAAACGGATATGTTGTTTTCTCTTATGAAAATCCAATTCCAAGCACACCCGAAACAACAAGTTTTACAACAAGTATTTGTGCAAGTTCAACGGTTCCTTACGAAGTAACACCGATTCTTAATGCAACAGCTTATACTTGGACAGTTACAGGTGATTTAACAATCGTTTCTGGGCAAGGTACAGATTCTATAACAGTTACGAGTACAGGAAATAATGGAACAATTTCAGTTGTTGCTGAAAATTCTTGTGGTGTTAGTGATCAATCAGTTCCAATTACAGTAACAATTAACCAAAATCCAGTATTGACAATCACCGCTGGTGATTTTTCTGTTTGTCTAGGTGAAGAAGTTACTTTAGAGGCAACTGGTGCTGATACTTACGTTTGGACGAGTGGGGTTGAAAATGCTACACCATTCACACCAACAACTTCAGCAACATATTCAGTTATTGGTTCAATTACAGCGACAAGTTGTTCTGCAGAACTTTCTCAAGCAGTTACAGTAAACCCAGTTCCAAATCCAACAATAACTTCAAGTCTTCCAAGTCCTTTTTGTGCTGGAGAAAATGTAACTTTAACTGGAAATCCAGCCGGTGGGACATTTTCAGTTACAACAGGTGATGCAGGAGCATTAGTTGGAAACGTTTTCAATGCAGCAACTCAAGGTTCTTGGGTGATTGAATACAACGTAACAAATGCAGAAGGATGCTTTGGTTCAGAAACAATTAATCTTTCAACAAATTGTACCGTAGGTTTAAGTCAATTAAGTTTAGAAAGTGAATTAACTATTTATCCTAATCCAACGACAGGACAGTTTAAAATCACAAGTGAATTAAATGGAAGCGGAGAACTACAACTATTCAATCAAGCAGGACAATTAGTTTATAAGAAATCATTAGAAAACTTAAAAGAAAATAACATCGACATTAAAAATTTGACACCTGGTTATTATAACATTCAAGTTATTTCAAATTCTAAAAAATATTTAGGTAAACTAAACGTAATCAATTTGTTTTAATTTTAGAAAATTGTTTTAATAAATATAATTAATTACCTCGAACTCTTCCTCCAATTCCATGGCTCAATAGGGTTTGGTAAACTCCAAAGACTTATTTTTATTTCTTTTGCATTATCTTCTAATTCAGCATATGTAGCATTAGTAGAATATTTCTTAAAAGGCTAGGCTCTTTTTAATCAATTCTTGATTTCAAATTAGTACCATCTTCTAAAATTACTTCAGCTATTATTCTATTGTATCTATCTGGTTTTAATGAACTCTTTAAAGAAACAAATTTTCCAAAGTATCTATCAGAAACGTATTTTTTTGCTTCTTTTCTGAATGGTTGTTTTTTCTCTGGACAAACAATATGCTCAAATCTAATTACAAGTTCTTGTCCATCTTTTAGTAAAACAAACGTAGAAGCAATCATTTACACAAAATCAATATCTCGGGTTTTACAACTGGATTTAGAGCGACACAACATCCAATATCCACCCATTCAAATCTTTGTGCATCCTTCCATAAGTGAAAAATTACTCCTCCACCAAATTCTTCACCAATGAAATGAGTAAAACAAGCAGTAGAACTAATTGTATTTACTGAGATGCTTATGTTACTACCAGCAATTAACTGATCTTGTTAATAGCAACAATTTGATTCCTGAAAAATTCATTTGGTAACGGGGTTTCTCATTCCGCGGTGGAAAATTTATATCATTCTATCCGCAACCAAAAACAACACCATCAAAAACGCACATTCGAAACGGAATACATAAAATTCATGGAATTATATGGGTATAATAATGTGATCCGGCGAGGCGGAGGACGATGAATAAATCGTTGAAACGATTGTGAAATCCCCACGATTGAACCCCATAGGTGTTGGATTCCATAGGTGTGGGTTTAAACCCACACCTATGGAATAATTCACCCACATAACCCCAAACCATTTCAATGGTTTAAAAACGAAAAAAATAACCATACACCAACAACGCGAATTGTTATTAATTCAAAAGGTACATGATGAAAGAAAGAGATTGCTGACCAACTGAATGAACAAATTTCTAGTTGGCTTTTGTGATTAATAACCTATGTTAAAAAAAGGCATTTTATCCAAATCATAAAGACGAAAAGATAACATCCTTGAGGGAGTTTTATTGGTCTATTTTCAAAGTTGAAAAAAAGAAATCGACAAAAAAAGGAAATGGATTACATTGTTTTATTTTCAAACAATTTTTCTAATTCTTCCCATTGTTCTTTAAATTTCATTCCTGTAAAAAGTGGTTCGAACCATTCGTGACGGTGGTCGTGATTACATTCACATTCACGCATTTGAAAAACTGGGAGTTTATCTCCATTTGCACGATTTCTTGATGTTAATGCGAACCACATATCCCATTCGGTTGGAGATAATCCAGCGCCTAGAATCAAAACCGGATTTTGAATAAGTCTATAATACCATGTGTTGTCTTCTTGTTCTGACCTTTTATGTTGCATGTGATGATTGCGCAATCGAATTGTAGTTTCGAGTATTTGGGAATATTTATGTAAGCCTAGAATGATACTTTTCTTATTCACAACGCAACCATGGGGATGCCAAAAGTTAATTTTATTTTTATCCCCAAAATCAACAGTTGTGTGCCTCGTTGTTAAAAAGGAATAGGAATCTTTAGACCCTTCAAAAAAGCTAGAATTATTGGTGAACTTTCCCAATTTAACTCCTTTTCGTTTGTTAAGAAGTAATTCAGGAATTTGATCGAAATTTAAAGAAATCACATCAGAAACCTTCTCAGGGTTGAAGATTCCAAGTGGATAACATTTTACACATTCATCCAAAACCTTATCTTCTTCAGTTTTAATTAATTTTTGAACGCATTCAATTAAACGTTCTTCTGTTTTATGCGAATCTTCGCAAGTAATCTTTTTCGATTCAATAATTTTTTCAAAATCCAAATGATATTCTCCTGTCAATTTACAATCTGGACTCAGTCTTCGTAGTAACATTTTCCAAGAACTTAAAATTGTGTCTTTCTTCAACGCTTGCCGATGAAACCCCGAACCTAAAATGATTGTGAATTTTACATCAGGGTCTTTTAGTAATGCTTTGAATATTGGGTTCGTTTTATCCATAAGATCTACTAGGGATTAATAACAATTGAATAGCTACATGGATGCGGCTGTACGCAATCACTAACTCTTGAACTCATATTATAAACTCCAGGGCTATTGAAAACAATTATTTCTTGAATATAATTGGGTGATGCAGTTTGCTGGCATGAAGAACTTAATACTGATGCCGATGGAGAATTAGTGAAAGAAGAACAATTACAAAACTGATTCCCTGTAGATGTGTGTTTTATAGTTATTTGCTGTCCAACTTGTGCTTCAATAATTCCTTGAGCATTCATTTGAGGACTATATACATAACCATAAAAAGAACCCCCAGAACAACTTAGCGCTGCAGGCGCTTGAAAAGTTGTAAAACTTATCTCAGTCCCATAAGCTGTTCCCGTGGCATTTGTTGCATATGCTCTTACATAGTAGGTTGTATTACCATTTAATCCTGAAAGATTAGCCGTAAACGTTCCTATTCCACTTCCCGAAACTACAAACGAGTTTGCAATTGTTGGATTTTGAGAAGTACTATAACAGAATCCTCTTTCTGTAACCGATGCTCCACCATCTGAAGTAACCTCACCTGAAATTGATGAAGAATTATAAGAAATATTTGATGATGTTCCAGTTAGAACAGTTGGTAATGCAGCTCCACTTATAAATGTTTGCTGATTTCCATAAACTGTACCGCCAGCGTTTGTAGCATACGCCCTAACATAATATGTTGTGTTTGGTGTTAGATTTATTAAAGTACTTGTAAAAGTTCCTGTTCCTATTCCATCTGTTGTGAAATTATCAGTTAATTCAGGGTTAGTATTCACATCCCAACAAATTCCTCTTGCTGTAATAGCGTTTCCTCCATCGCTAGAAATTACTCCACCACAACTAGCTGTCAATCCAGTAATGTTTGTAACTGAAGATGTTGAGATTTGAGCTAAACATGCGCCCCATTGAGGTGCATTATAACAAAATGTTAGAACTTGACCCGTTTGTCCTGGAGGAACATTTACCCATGAACTACCATTCCAGTAAAGCATTTGTCCTTGACTTGTTCCATTGGCTAAAGAGCCACCTCCGGATGTTCCATTTACACCATTGCACACATACTTTGTTTGACTTACATTTACCTCACTTGCATCTAATATCGAATTTGCATTCGCATCCAAACCAGTTTCAATTTTAGTTCCACCGTTGGTGCAATTCGCTCCTGCCGGTTCGGTTGTCGTTTTAATAAGAGCGTTTAATCCATTTGTACCGTTAGTTCCTGCAACACCTTGTATTCCTTGTGCCCCAGTCGCCCCAACGGTTCCGTTACACACATATTTTGTCAAAGAAGCACTCACTTCACTTACGTCTAAAGTTCCGTTGCTATTGGCATCCAAGCCATATTCGATTTTCACTCCTCCTGTTGTACAGTTTGCACCTGCTGCTTCGGTTGTGGTTTTTGCTAAGGTGTTTTTTCCATCAGCACCGTTTGTGCCAGCTACTCCAGTCGCTCCTTGAATTCCTTGAGCACCCGTTGCACCAGTAGGTCCAGTTAAACCAATTGGCCCTTGTGACCCTGTTGCTCCCGTTGGGCCAGCAACACCTTGAATACCTTGCGCGCCAGTTGCTCCCGTTGCTCCTGTTGTACCAATCGGTCCAGTTAAACCAATTGGTCCTTGCGCACCAGTTACACCAGCGCTTCCATTACAAACATATTTTGTTAAAGTAGCATTTACTTCAGATACATCCAACGTTCCGTTATTGTTAGCGTCTAAACCATATTCGATTTTTACGCCGCCTGTTGTACAGTTTGCACCTGCAGCTTCTGTTGTAGTTTTTGCTAAAGTGTTTTTTCCATCAGCACCGTTTGTTCCGTTAGTACCATTTGTTCCAGCTGCTCCATTCGCTCCTTGAATTCCTTGAGCACCTGTTGCACCAGTAGGTCCAGTTAAACCAATTGGTCCTTGAAGTCCAGTTGCTCCCGTTTGGCCAGCAACACCTTGAATACCTTGCGCGCCAGTTGCTCCCGTTGCTCCTGTTGCACCAGTCGGTCCAGTTAAACCAATTGGTCCTTGCGCACCAGTTGCACCAACGCTTCCATTACAAACATATTTTGTTAAAGTAGCATTCACTTCACTTACGTCCAATGTTCCGTTGTTATTGGCGTCTAAACCGTATTCAATTTTTACACCTCCTGTTGTACAATTTGCTCCAGCAGCTTCGTTTGTGGTTTTTGCTAAAGTGTTTTTTCCATCAGCACCATTTGTTCCGTTCGTACCATTTGTTCCAGCTGCTCCAGTCGCTCCTTGAATTCCTTGAGCGCCCGTTGCACCAGTAGGCCCAGTTAAACCAATTGGTCCTTGTGACCCTGTTGCTCCAGTTGGTCCTGCAACCCCTTGAATACCTTGAATACCTTGTGCACCAGTAGGTCCTGCAACACCTTGGATTCCTTGAATACCTTGTGCACCAGTTGCTCCTGTAATTGAGTTTAAAAAATCACTTTCTGTTCCTGTATTTCCTTGTGCTAACCAAATTTCATAAGCACTTAAACCATTCTGACCGTTTGCGCCATTTATACCGTTGATTCCATCCGTTCCATTTGCACCGTTTGTTCCATTTTGTCCCGCAACACCTTGTGGTCCTTGTGCCCCAGTAATTGCAGTTAAGAAATCACTTTCTGTTCCTGTATTTCCTTGTGCTAACCAAATTTCATAGGCACTTAAACCATTCTGACCGTTTGCGCCATTTGTACCGTTGATTCCATCTGTTCCATTTGCACCGTTTGTTCCATTTTGTCCTGCTGTCCCTTGAGCACCTGTTGCACCTTGAATTCCTTGTGGACCTTGCAAACCTGTTAGTATTGGTGTTGTATAAGTTGAACCGTCTGTATAAGTGAAAGTTAAAGAGCCATTTCCATTATCTGAAACGCTTGTAATTCCATTTCCAGCAGAAGTTGCATAAGTAGATTTATC
>CALPMC020000015.1 GCA_943324565.2 Chitinophaga pinensis
ACTCTCAATTGTTTTTCTCTTTTAATTTTGGATTTAGAAAAGATTTATACTAATCCCAGTTATCAACCTTAGTTGTTTTATTTTACCAACAAATGCTTTTCAATAAAAGACAGAATTAATTCTTGTTCTTCTTGCGACGCATCGTTGCATATACTATTTGTTTAATGTGCGTTTGTAAAATAACATAACCTAGTTTTTCTTGTTCTTCTTTACTTGACAAAACTCCTTCATCTGCAGATTGGTCACAAGAACGAAGTGAATAAAATTTTGGCTGTTAACGCGTGGAATTGGCATTCTTCTATTGTCTAATGTAATTACTTTATGTGGTTACTCTTTAAATTTTATTAATAATTTGATTGTCAATAATTTGAGTCAAATAATATTGGTTTTTCTCTACAAGTATTGGATCTTTATTGAGTAAAAAAATTGCTTATATTGATGTTTTTAAGGCCTGACTAATTAGGAAATTCTAAATGATTTTTTTTTAAATCTCAAAAAACCATGAGCTTAGTTCTTGGTTTTTTTTTGTTTTAAATAAGAAATAGTTCATTAAAGAATAGATTCCCAAAGTTGTTTTTATACTTTTAACTTATGAAAAAATTGTTTCTGCTAATTACACTATTTGGAAGTTTAGGTTCCATTTCTATTGCTCAAAAAAATTGCCCTGTAATTCCAACTCCTGTAACGTATGTACTACCTAATCTTGATACTGAAAGCGCTCTGTCAGGAATTCCTTTATCATTGGGAGTTGATACTACTAATTTACCTGAAAACCTGTATAATCAGCTAAGTTATTTATTGGATATTAATCATCAATTGAGCGTGTTTGTGACGAAAGAAAATCCAATGATTCAATTCAAAAAATTGAAAAATGCCATTGAAGATTCCTATACCTTGAGTGTTACAAAAACCATTTTAATTTCTTACTCAAGTGAACGTTCTTGCTTTTATGCTTTACAATCTTTAATGCAACTAATTGAAAATAAGAATAATGAACCAACAATTACCAAATGTTACATAAGCGATTATCCCAATTTTAAATGGCGAGGTTTGCATTTAGATGTGGCACGACATTTTTTCACTGTAGAAGAAGTTAAACGCTACATCGACTTAATGGCAATTTACAAGTTCAATACTTTTCATTGGCATTTAACCGACGATCAGGGTTGGAGAATTGAAATCAAAAAACACCCGAAACTGACAGAAATTGGTGCTTGGCGTGATAGTACAGTAGAAAATCATTACACCACCTCACCAAGAACTTATGAGAAAAAACGCTACGGTGGATTTTACACACAAGAAGAAATTAAAGAAATTGTAAAATACGCAGCAGAAAGATACATCACCATCGTTCCTGAAATTGAAATGCCCGGGCACGCAAGAGCAGCATTGGCAGCATATCCAGAACTTTCATGCACTAGTAAACAACAAGGAGTGGAAGGATTATGGGGTGTTTTTGACGATATCTTTTGTGCAAAAGAAGAATCAATTCTATTCTTACAAGCTGTGTTAGCTGAAGTTATTACACTATTTCCGGGTCAGTTTGTACATATAGGAGGAGATGAAGCTCCAAAAAATCGCTGGAAAAAATGTGAGAAATGTCAACGTATTATGCAAGAAAACAAACTCAAAGATGAACATGAATTGCAAAGTTATTTCATTCAGCGAATGGATAAATTTCTTGTAGCCAATGGAAAAAAACTAATCGGTTGGGATGAGATTTTAGAAGGTGGACTTTCACCCAATGCTGCTGTTATGTCTTGGCGAGGATTTGAAGGTGGAGCCGAAGCTGCAAAACAAGGACATGAAGTAGTGATGTCTCCTGGTTCACATTGCTATTTTGATCATTATCAAGGACGAGGAAAAGCGGAACCTCTTGCTTTTGGTGGTTATACCTCGCTCGAAAAAGTGTACGATTTCAACCCCATTCCTAAAGAGATGAAGCCCGAACAAGCTGCGTATATCTTAGGAGGACAAGCCAATCTTTGGACGGAATATATTGCTGATTTTCAAAAAGTTGAATATATGGTTTATCCACGAGCAATTGCATTGAGTCAGGTTTTGTGGTGTCAAAACAAACCTAACTTCGAAACATTTGAAAACAATTTAATAAACTATCATTTACCTTTATTGGAGAAGCGAAAAGTTAATTACTCCAAAACATTCCTTGCCGCAAGTACACAAGTTATTAGAACGAAAGAAGGAATTGCTGTTCAAATTAATTCAAAGCGAAATGAAGAATTTAAGGTAAAGAAAACACCAGAAAATCTTGAAAGCAATTTAAAAGCAAACACTTCCATTGCTATCAACAGAAGTCAAAAGCCACAAGAAGATTCAATAGAATTCACTTCAAGCGAAACACAAATCACTGAAAAAGTAATAATTAAAAACTCGTCGACTTTAGGTTTACCTGTGAAACTAATAACCTTACCGAATCAACGTTACAACAACGGCGATTTAACCTTGGTGGATGGAAATTATGGTGCGCTACCTTGGAAAGGAAATGAATGGTTGGGTTATGATACTTCTGAAATATTTATAGAAATAGATTTATTAAAACCACAAAAAATCAAAGGCCTTGAATTATCGTTTTTAAAAGATGAAGGCTCTTGGATTCACTTGCCAACCTCGATAACTGTAAGTGAATCAGAAGGAAAAAAATCAAGAACCATTTTAGGAAACAAAACTAATTCGCAAGTTTCATTTATCGAATCTAAGCAGTTTGTTCCATTTATTAGAAAGGTTTCAAAACTTCGAATCACCATTCATTCGAAACCTAAAATCGAACCCGGCTTGGCTGGCGAAGGTCACCAACCTTGGACTTTTATGGATGAAATTCGGGTAGTGAAGTAAAGTTTAAAAAAGCTATTTATAGATGGTTTAGACTAAGAAACAAATATGCATTAATTTTACCGAAGAAAAAGTAAATCCGTGAATCTACAATCAAACACTCTACTATTTATTTTACTTGGTATTTTGTTGCTATTAGTTGCAGCATTGATTGTGGTTATTTTGAAATTGATTCGATCTAATCAGTCGAAAAAAGAAACAGAAACACAATTTCAACTACTTGAAAATAAAATCAATTCGCTTCAATTGGAAACTTTACAATCTAAATTGAATCCGCATTTATTCAAGAACATTTTGAATTCTATTCAATCACACGCTTATCAAACGTATTTTGCTTTGGATAAATTGGCGAATGTTTTAGATTACATTTTATATGAAAGTCGCAACAAATTTGTGACACCGAAAGAAGAAATTGAATTTGCGTTAAACCTAATAGAAATTAATAAAATTAAGGTTAGTCCTTTGTTTGAACTGAAAGTAAAAACTAAAATTGCACCTTCAGAATTGTTGTACGAGCAACGTTTAATGGCTCCATTAATTTCCATTGATTTAATTGAAAACGCTTTCAAACATGCTGATTTACAGAATCCAGATGCGTTTATTTCCATCGTTTTTGAGTTCAATGACAATGTATTTTACATGACCGTTTCGAACAAAATTTCATCAAAAACACCTTTGAAAAAAGAAAAAAGTGGAATCGGATCAGAAACTTTAGAACAACGTTTGCGCATCATTTATAAAGATAATTTCAAACTAGAACGCTTCACGGAAGGAGACGTTTACATTGCTCACTTAAAAATTAATTTACTTGAACACAAAGCTAAAATGCTTGCTACTGGATGATGAACTTTTAGGTTTATCGTTTCTAAAGTTAATTTGTGAGCAAATGCCAGATATTGAGGTGGTTAAAGCTTTTAATAATCCATCTATTTTTATAAGTGAATTCAAGAATTACGACTTTGACTTTTGTATTCTTGATATTGAAATGCCAGAAATCAATGGTTTACAAGTTGCAAAAATGATCGGAAATAAACCAGTTGTTTTTACTACTGCTTATACTGAATTTGCTGCAGATGCTTACGATTTGAATGCGATTGATTACGTAAGAAAACCTGTGAAAGTTGAACGATTGCAACAAGCAATTTCAAAAGTTAAGCTCCAATTTACAACTCAAAAGACAAAACCAAAATCGTTTCAAATCAATACCAATAAAGGAAAATCGATTATTTTCTTTGATCAACTATTTTCGATTTCAACTTCAGAAATAGACAGTCGTGATAAAGATGCTCGATTATATGATGGAAGTACATTGGTTCTAAAAAATAGTTCATTTGAAAAACTAAAACAACTCCTCCCTCCTGCTGAATTTGTGCAAATCAACAAAAAGGAAATGCTCGCAACAAATTCTATTTTATCTTTTACTTATGATCAAATTTTAGTAAAGATCCCTTTTGAAACGGACGTTCAAAAAAAATATGTTTTAAGTGAAGTCTATCGCAACGATTTCATACTAAAGGTTAGAATATGATACACCACTAATTTTTTCTTGTCACGAATTACACGAATTTTCACGAATTACTTGTACTCTTTAATTCGTGTTAATTAGTGAAATTCGTATCAAAACATATGAAATATACTACAATATACCCTTCGATATTCAAGACTTGGAGCACCAAAGTTGATGACCAATCCCAAACTTAAGCCTGAAGCCTTCAAATAATTAAGCGTTTGTCCAATATGCTTTTCTTCAATTTTCTTAGCTCCTTTTATTTCAAGAATAATCGAATCATAAACTACCAAATCGGCAAAAAACTTATGTTGTAAAATCACTCCTTTGTAATTTACATCATACATTTTCTCTCGTTCGTAGGCAATAAAATTATGATTGAACTCAAATTCTAGAGCATCTTTATAGATTACTTCAGAAAATCCTGAACCCAATTCACGATGTACATCCATCGCTATTCCTACTATTTTGTAACATTCTTCCTTATAAATCATAGCTTTTCTTATTTAAGTTAGTGAAAAAGACTATTTCAACAAATATTAAATCGGTAAAAGATGTGTTTCATTACAATTTTTAACGGCTTCATTTCATAATCTGTTTTAGTGTCAATCAGAACTCCGATTTCATTTTCATTTTTGCAGAAAAATTGATTTATGCCTTCCTATAAGTTCATTTTGTTTCTTTTCATTACAACACTGAGCTTAAGTTTTAATGCTCAAAATTTAGGTGTCGGAATTGGTTTTTACCCAACAGGTTCTGAAGCTGGATTTGGATTACGCACATCAAAGAACAATCGATTTTTTGCAGACATTAGAATCACAAAAGCTAACATATACAAAAATCCAATTTCTGGCTCTTTTATCAACGAAGCATCAGCTGTTTTTAGAATCGTTCAATATGAAAAAGTTGGGTTACATCTAGGTTTGGGTGCTCGAACAGAATGGAATTTCACATCGAATCAAAAACATCGCTACGGCTGTATCGTTCCATTTGGAGTTGAAGCTTTTCCATTTCCATTTCAAAATGCAGGTTTGTTTTTTGAAACAGGTTTATATTCAACATTTGCAAGCGATAAAAGTGTCAATTTTGGATTGAGAAGTGTTGCAGGATTTGTGTTTTATTTCATCAAAAAGAAAAAGTATGAAATCATTTAAAAATGGATTCTTTTATATTGTAATTATTGGTGGTTTCTCTGCTTTAATGTATTGGATTACTTTGAATGGTATTGATTTAGAGCAAGGTAGAAAAATTATTTTACCTGAAAATTTAAAAAGTCATTGGCTGGAATTTCTAAACGCGATAATGCATAATATTCAACATCCTTTGGCTATTTTGTTAGCTCAAATCATCACAATTATATTAACAGCTCGTCTTTTTGGATGGTTGTTCATGAAAATCGGTCAGCCTTCAGTGATTGGTGAAATCATTGCAGGGATAATACTTGGGCCATCATTAGTTGGACATTATTTTCCAGAATTTTCTGCGGCCCTATTCCCTACTCAATCACTTGGTAACTTGCAGTTTTTGAGCCAAATTGGTTTGATTTTATTCATGTTTGTAATTGGAATGGAACTTGATTTGAAAGTTTTAAAAAACAAAGCACACGACGCAGTAGTAATTAGTCACGCAAGTATCATCATTCCATTTGCACTCGGAATGGGACTCGCCTATTTTATCTATCAAGCATTTGCACCTGAAGGAGTTCAATTTTTGTCTTTTGGCTTATTCTTGGGAATCGCAATGAGTATTACGGCCTTTCCTGTTTTGGCAAGAATTGTTCAAGAACGAGGAATTCATAAAACGAAATTGGGAACAGTTGTCATCACGTGTGCGGCGGCAGACGACATCACAGCTTGGTGTATTTTAGCAGCTGTCATCGCCATAGTTAAAGCGGGTTCGTTTATAAGTTCCTTGTACATCATAGGAATGGCAGCTTTTTACGTGTTAGCAATGATAAAAATTGTACGACCTTTCTTAAAGCGAGTTGGAGATTTACATAATTCAGTAGAAAATTTAAGTAAACCGATTGTTGCTATTTTCTTTCTGACTTTAATTATTTCCTCTTATGCTACTGAAATCATTGGAATTCATGCACTCTTTGGTGCGTTTATGGCTGGAGCAATTATGCCTGAAAACGTTAAGTTTAGAAACATTTTCATTGAAAAGGTTGAAGATGTGGCATTGGTCCTATTACTTCCTTTGTTCTTTGTTTTCACAGGTTTACGCACTGAAATTGGTTTGTTAAACGATCCTTATTTGTGGCAAATTACTGGGTTAATCATAGCGGTTGCGGTAGTTGGAAAATTTTTAGGAAGTGCATTAGCGGCAAAATTTGTTGGACAAAGTTGGAAAGATAGTTTAACCATTGGTGCATTGATGAACACTCGTGGTTTAATGGAATTAGTTGTTCTAAATATTGGTTTTGATTTGGGAGTTTTATCTCCTAAAATCTTTGCAATGATGGTGATAATGGCACTTGTTACGACTTTCATGACAGGTCCAACTTTGGATTTAATCAATTGGATTTTTAGGTCAAAAGAAAAGGGGATACCAAAAGAAATTAGTGAGATAAGCAAGTATAAAATTTTAATATCCTTCGGTAATCCTGAACGTGGTAAATTAATGTTGCGTCTTGCACATGGATTAATTCGCCAACTCAATGGAAATGCATCTCTAACTGCTGTCCATTTAACTCCAAGTACAGAATTACATCATTTCAATACTGAAACTTATGAGCGAGACAGCTTCTCTCCAGTTGTAAAAGAAGCGAAATTATTGAATCAAAAAATTACAACAATGTTCAAGGCCTCTGTTGATTTGGATACAGAAATTGCTGAAGTTGCTAATTCTGGCGATTACGATTTACTAATTATCGGCGTTGGAAAATCAATCTATGAAGGAACAATTTTAGGACGATTTTTAGGCTTTACTACTCGCATAATAAATCCTGATAGAATAATAAATCAAGTGACTGGCAAAGAAAGTATTTTTGAGAACTCTACTTTCGATGAAAGAACTAAGTCGATATTAGCGAAAAGTAAAGTGCCAGTTGGTGTTTTTATAGATAAAGGTCTTGAAAAATTAGATCAAATTTTAATGCCAATTCATGCCGAACAAGATGCTTTTTTACTCAATTATGCACAGAAATTAATCAACAATTCAGAATCACAAATTACAATTATCGACATGGGTGGAACAGTAAAAAATAGTTTTATATTGAAAGAAACTATTCGTGCAATCGAACAAAACGCTTCAAATCATATTCAATTAGTATCTTCAATTTCTATTGAAAATCAAAACTTTAGTCATTATGACCTAATGTTAATTAGTAACGATAATTGGAAAAGTTTAATCGACTCAAAAGATAGTTGGGTTTCAGAATTACCTTCATGTTTGATTTTGAATGCGTAAAACATTTGAGAATCTTTTTTTTGTTTAATTCAACTTTAAATTTCAAACAATTAAGCGAGTTTTAACTTTTTAAATGTTTTCATTGAAGTAATCTTGTTCCATAAATCAACAATTATGTAATATACCACTCTTTAGATTTTTCGCACTAACAGAAATGGTTTTTTGTCAAAGTACGAAACATTAAAGAAAACATCACTGATAAAAAATACTAGCAAACTACAATAGGAGTTTTGTGCAAATCGTGGAGTCTAATTCTGCGAAAATAAGCAAAACCGTTTTCAATATTTCAATTGAAGAAAGCTTTTTAATGTTGGGAAGCGAACGATGAATACTAAGAAAAAACGGTTAACAACGGAAAGAAAAATCAATTTTCAAAATTGCTACAAATCAAACTTTTTAAACACATAAATATTTTTATCAAAAACTACTTTTTTGGTTGTTTTAATGGTGCTCCAATTTGTTGAACAAGTGAAACGTTTGTAGTTAAAAATTACATCCATATCAAAACCTTCAATGCAATTTACCCAACGATAAAGAATCTTGTTTTTCTTTCTCACAACCTCCAACGTTGGCGGACGTTTTTCACGCAAATATTGATTAAAGATCTTTGTCAAATCCATTTTTAATTCACGCGACATAAAACTTTCAATTTCAGCTGAAGTAACCGTTTGATGATAAAATTCTTGATTCATTTTTCGCAAAGTCAATCGGAATAAAGTATCGTTATTTACTAGCGTTCGAATCGTGTGAAGAATATTGGCACCTTTATAGTACATATCACCACTTCCCTCACTTTGAACAAGATAAGAACCGATTATTGGTTTATCATTGAGAATATTTTGTCGCAAACCAATACAATATTTACTTGCTGCGTCTTTTCCGTACCAATAATTAATGAATAAAGACTCTGAATAATCAGTAAAGCCTTCATGTACCCACATATCCGCAACATCATTAGTTGTGATATTGTTTCCAAACCATTCATGACCTGTTTCATGAACGATAATATAATCCCATTTCAAGCCCTCGCCTGTCCCACTCAAATCAGTTCCTTGATAGCCATTTTTAAAACCATTACCATACGCAACCGCACTTTGATGTTCCATTCCTAAATGTGGAGCCTCCACTAATTTATAACCATCTTCATAAAATGGATAAGGACCAAACCAATATTCAAAAGCTTTTATGGTTCTAGGAACATCTTGAAATTGCTTTTTCGCTTTTTCTAAATTACCTTTCAAAACCCAATAATCGAGGTCTAATTTCCCCTTTTCTCCCATAAAATCTTCGTGAAAAGTAACATAATCACCAATGTAGGGAATCATACAATAATTATTAATTGGATTCACAACTTTCCAAGAATAGGTACTCTGTGATTCATTTAATTTCTCAACGCCTACCAAACGACCGTTGCTCACACATTTCAAATTACTCGGACACGTATAATGCATATCTACGCTGTCAGGTTCGTCATATTGCGAATCCTTGCAAGGAAACCAAACGCTTGAACCCAATCCTTGACAAGCAACTGTAATCCAAGGCAAACCATTTGCATCTTTTTTCCAAATCACACCACCATCCCAAGGAGCTCTAACTGCTTTTCGGGGTTTTCCGTGGTAATAAACAGTAAAAGATGCCGTTGAATTTTCTTTTGTTTTTAAGTCGGCTGTTTCAAAGAAATACGCATTTCCCTCTTTTCGAATAGCTGTTTTTGGTAAAAGCTTCGCTTCAAAAATAATACTGTCCAAAATCAGGGGTTCTTGCAAATCAATTTGAATGATTTTTTTTCCTGCTTTTATATTTTTTATAACGCTGTAAGTTACACTATTTGAACCCTTTATTGTTTGGGTTGCAGGTTGAAATTCAACGCTTAAATCATAATGCGTCAAGTCCCACCAATTGCGAGATTCACCATAACCTCCACGCAATGAATCAGCTTTAGAAAATTGAGAAAAAGAAATTTGAGCTATAAATAAAAAGAGAACGAGTAAACGCATAAGTGATGAATTTTAAACAAAAATAGAATTCCAAATCACAAAAATCGATTTTTATCTAAGCTAATTAACTCGCAAACATCTTTAAAAAATACTTTACGATTAGCAGCAATTCGGTCGTAGACAAAATCGCGGAAAAATCGAGGGAAAATATAAAGTATTTTTAGCAAGCCAAAAGGTCTTTTCAAATAAGGAATCAACTTCATTGCAGCGCGCGATTTATGATAAAGTTTTCCGTTTTCGAATAGATAAAGTGTATTTGAACTTACACTTTCAATTCCACGTTCAGCCAAAAAATGAATAGCAAAATCAACTTGTAAAGAACTAAAAAACAACTCATTAGAACGCTCGTTTTTAAGTATAAATCGAACTGTCCTACTACAAACTCCACATTCCCCATCGTAAAACAATATCGTTCGATTTTCCATTTGATTTCTAATTTTTGCTATAATCAACTAGTTTTAAGCTCGTAACATTCTTTTTAGTGTATCTTGCATTGCTAATCTAAATCCGTCATCTTGGGAAATTAAGCGGTAAAGGTCTAATTCATTTTTTCGCTGTTTACCCATTACTTCATCAAAGATTTTACTAAAAGCAATCTCTCTATTTTGAACATCTGAGTTCTCAGCATATTTTTCAATGAAATCGCTGTGTTCCTTCATTTTTTGAGCAAGATTGACAAACTTAGCTCGTTGTTCATCTGGAGTAGCTTCCCAGCCTTGAAACCAGCGTTCGTTGAAACTTTTGATTATTAAATCCAATTCATCTTCGTCTGTTTCTCCACCATGTGCACCTCTCGGATTTGGATTTTGAGGTTCGATTTCAGTTTCTGATTCATCTAAACCTATACTCGCACTCAATTTAACTCTTTCCAACCCATAAGTAGAAAGGTCAACTGCGTTCAATAATCCATCCAAAGCATCTTGATCTTTATCAACAATGACTAACATTGGAATCAAGAATTTTAAAAACCAAAATAACTTTTCCCAATTCGGCACTTCAAATGGAATAATGGAAGACATTTGTCCATAAATCTTAACGAAATGTTTTGCTTTGATTTTATAGTCCGCTTTGGATTGGTCGTCTAATTCTAAACTGAAATTAAATCGCTGTGCTGCTATAGCAATAATCGCACTTAACTCTTGCGCATTTACGCCTTCAAAATACTTTTGTACGAATGTTTCAACTTCATCCCATTCATAAACTCCTGTTTCATCAAGAAGTTCTTTCAATTCATGTAAAACGTTGATGTCTGTTGCTTTACTCAATGTTGTTGCGGTATAAAACGGATCAAACGACTTTTTAATATCGTCAGTTGAGTTGTAAAAATCAAGAATAAATAAATCTTCAGTCTTCTTTCCTAACTTGTCCTCCGAACGATTCAAACGAGAGAGTGCCTGAACAGCCAACACGCCTTGCAATTTTTTGTCAACATACATCGCCGTTAGCTTGGGTTGATCGTAGCCTGTTAAATACTTGTTTGCCACCACCAAAATTCGGTATTCATCCATATTGACATACCGCGCAATTTTATCGCTGATATATCCTGATTCCGTTGGTTTTGTAGTATCTAAATTTGAAGGGAAATCGTTAATCGTTTCTTCTGTATATTCAATTCCATTTACCTTCTTTGCTCCCGAAAATGCGATAGCAATTCTAAATGGATTTCCTCTTTCTTCGAGTAAGGTTTTAAGGGCAAAATAATAATGAATGGCTGATTCAATGCTTTGAGTCGCCACCATTGCTTTTCCTTTTCCTTTCAGTTTTTTTGTGTTTACGATTTTCGAAATAAAATGCTCCAGCATTATTTCTGCTTTCGTAGCAATTGTTTGTTTGTTTTGCTCAACATAGGTTCTTAGTTTCTTTTGTGCTTTAGTCGTGTCAAAAAATGGATTGTCTTGAATTGATTTCTCGATTTCGTAATAGCTTTTGTAAGTTGTGTAATTTGACAAAACATCCAAAATGAAGCCCTCCTCTATCGCTTGCTTCATCGAATACAAATGAAAAGGTTTGAATTTTCCATCCTCTTGTTTGACTCCAAAACGTTCCAATGTATTGTTTTTAGGAGTTGCAGTAAATGCTAAATACGACGCGTTTCCTCTCATTTTACGTGAACGCATTGCCTCTAAAATTCTATCCTGTGGGTCTTGTTCTTCCTCTTCTTCAAAAGACACATTGCCCATTGCTTGGTTCATTTTTCCTGCAGCTGAACCACTTTGACCGCTGTGAGCTTCGTCGATAATTACCGCAAATCGTTTGTCACTTAAATCTGCAATTCCTTGAATGATGAATGGGAATTTTTGAATCGTAGTAATAATGATTTTCTTTCCACTTTCGAGGCTTTCTTTTAATTCTTTCGATGAATAGGCGGGCGCGACGATGTTTTTAACTTCTGAAAATTCTTTGATGTTTTCGCGCAACTGTTTATCTAACAATCTTCTGTCTGTAACCACAATCACGGAATCAAACAAGGGGTTTGTCATTCCTTTGTTTCCTGGTAATCCTTCTGTTTCTGGGTACACTTCAATTAGTTGATAGGCCGCCCAAGTGATTGAATTTGATTTTCCGGAACCTGCAGAATGTTGAATCAAATACGTTTGCCCTACTCCATTTTTGCTGGCATCGTTTATGATTTTGCGAACAACGTCCAATTGATGATAACGTGGGAAAAACAGCGTTTTCTTATTCAAAGGATCTGTTTCTTTCCCATCAAAACGCACAAAATGTTGGATGATATTGGCAACACTTTTTCTAGATAAGATTTCATTCCACAAATAATTTGTCTTGTGTCCAAGGGGATTCGGTGGATTTCCTTTTCCAAAAAAGGGTTCCTTTTGCCCTAAATTAAATGGTAGAAAAAAGGTATTCGCACCATCTAACTTTGTGGTCATGTACACTTCTTCTGTATCGACAGCAAAATGCACGATACAACGTCCGAAATTCAACAATGGCTGCGAAATATCTCTTTTGAATTTGTATTGTTCTTGTCCATGCACTTTCGCATTTTGTCCCGTCCAATGGTTTTTAAGTTCCATGGTTGAGAAAGGCAAACCATTCAAAAACAGCACCATGTCTATTTCTTCTTTTGGATTGCTCAATGAATAGCGCAATTGACGTGTGACACTGAATTGGTTGCTCTCAAAATTAGCTTTAACGGTGTCGCTGCTGCTGGCTAAAGGCAAAGGATAAAACAAAGTAAAATGTGCGTCATCGATTGCTAAACCTTTTCTGAACAAACGAATAATGCCATGTTTTTTAATCATTCGATCCAATCGTTCTAAGATTTTCAATTTCCAGTCGCTTTGTTTCTGGAGTTTCTCCAATTCTTCTTTTTGAGTTGTTTCAAGAAAATTCCAAAAGCGTACTTCGTCTATTGCAAATTTTGCATTGAAATCTTCAGACAAACCAATAAAATAGCCGTTTCCAGCACGATACAAAGGTGCGCGTTCATTTACAAAATGTGCATTCCCTTGTTGTTTTAGTTCTTCCAAGCACGAGCCAGTGAGTTCTTTTTCTATCGTGGATTCGAGGGCTTGTTCGTTGGTTTGTGATGACATAGTTATTGGTTTTTTCTTTCTTTTAACTCTTTTAATTTCCTCAATCCTTTTTTTGTTAAGCGATACGTTTGATTGGAACTTGTTGGCTTTTCAGGAATCGTCATTTCTACTAATCCTTCTTCAATGGAAGGGTTCAAATAGGTGTCTCTAAAGTTTTCGCGGTGTTTTAAATCTAATGCCGATTGAATCTCATCGCGTTTCATTTCTCCTTCCAAAACCCAAACTAATCTTTCTGTAACACTCAGATTAACAAACGTTTGCGAAGCGACTTGCGCGGTGACTTGCGCGGTAACTTGCGCGGTGACTTGCGCGGTGACTTGCGCGGTGACTTGCGCGGTAATTGGTCGGAAAATCGTGACCGAAAAACCGTCTTCTAAATTGAATATTGGTTCCTTTAATCCTGCCTCCGAACACAAGCGCAAAATCTCTCCTGTTCCTGTTCCGAAACGTTCAATGAAACCTGCTTGATACAAGGCTTCTGCTAAATGTGGATTTTTGGGATAAGAAGCGTGGTCGCGGCGTAATTTTTCTAATGTGAGTTCAAGCGGTAAACCTCCCGGATTGGTAATCGTTAAGCGGTCAGAAAACAACATCACTTGTACGCTTCCTGTGCTTTGATAGTCGCGGTGTGCGATTGCATTCACAATGGCTTCTGCCACAACTGAGCGCGGAATTTCATAATCCAAAGGGGCTTGGTTGCTACTTTCGCGGGTTCCGACAGAAACGGAAATTTTCGACAACACAAAATCTATGGTTTCATCTATTTGCTGAAAAACAGTTCCTTTGATAACGCGGTGGTCGGGAATGGGTTTTGCGACAAACGTACCGTGGAAACGCGCACATTTCACAACTGCCGACGGAAAAAACTGCTGTGGATTTTTGGAAAAAGCAAGCAAAGCGCTGTTTGTTAATTGGTCTTGAAACAGGAAATTAAGATGCGCCAATACTTTCGGCAAAGCGGTTCCTTCGCGCAAAGGAAACCCACGTTTGTAGCGTGCAATTCCGATAAAATTAAGTACGCGATCTTCGTCGATGTCGGAAAGTGTGGCTTTTGGAGCAAGGGAACTGTCAAAGTCTGCGATTTGAAGCAAACCTTTTTGCTGCAAGACATTAACCAATGATTTTGTGACTTCTCGGATCAATTCATCGGTAGTTGAAAAGCGTTTGTAAGATAAATTGTGTTGTATTTTTTGTAGCAAAGCGTCTTCTTTCGCTTGTCTGTTATCGTCTGTGTTGTTTTTGATGAACGCCAAGGAATATATGCCTTCGCTTTGTGCTTGGTTGTATTCCATTTCGGTGGCCGAAATTCCTGTTGGGGTTTCAAAACCGTATTCGCTGCCAATTAAAATAATGTAGATAGTGGCGCGCGAAACTTCACTCAAAAAAACAGCTTGCGCTTCTTCTCCATTGGCAGGTAATTTCTCAAATAAAATAGGTTCAAAAAACAATTGCAACACCGGATCTGAAAGCAAATGACGATGCAAAGCTTCTCGCTCCAATTCAAATTCCTTTTGAACACTTGAAAGAAATATTTTTTGCTTCATTGGGATTAATTCAACTAAATTCCATTAATCGATAAAAATGTTCAAATAATTAATAATATCAATACATAAAGAGTCTCCTAGTATTTTTTCTTTTGATAAATAATCTGTTTGACTAATACAAACGACATTGGAACTACCAGATTTTTGTAGTTGACCAACAATATTGATTGTCGATTTATCTTTATCGAAATCTCTAGATTTACCCCTTTCTATATCATGATGTTCTTCAATATATTTTATGGCATTATCAAATATTTCCTCATTTCCAACTTTCATTAATGGAATTAAAATATCTTCCAATTTACCAAAATCACTTTCATTAGAAGTAAAAATATAACTTCCGAATTTGATTTGATTGATGATTTTTACTTCTTTATGGTTTTCAAATGGTTTGACTCCGGTAAGTTCTTCTAATTCAGAATTTATTTCATCAATTCTTTTTTTAACACCCTTATCATCAGAATCGAAAAAATACAATATTGAAAGTTGAGTATCTGAAGGAAAACTTCTTATTTCACCATCATTTGGTATAAACGAAAGGAAATCTTTAATAATTTTCTTTCTTGGAATTATTTTTTTATCCCCTCCAAGAGAATAAAGAAAGATGAATGTACTATTTTTTTCAAGTGTATTTATTGGTAATAATCCTTGTCTAACTTCTTGTAAATTCAAGTCTTCAACATTCGATTTTACAACTTCCATTTTCAATAAATTATTTATTGGTAGAGGAAAATCATTTATTTTAAGATTTTCATTACTTCTAAAATCTATAGCTTTTAACAATTTAACGATGAAGGCAACATCATGTGGACCTTCGCAAAGTACTGCTATTATTTGAGTTGCCATAAATTAACGAATATCAATGTTAATAGATTCAACCAATTGCTTCAACTTATTTCCTTCAAGAAAAAGACACTTTATTTTATTGTTTTCTTCTGATAAGGCATAAGCAATCAATTCTTCATCAGGAAAGTCATTTTGGACAAATGCATCTATACATTCTTTACTGTGCGTTGAAAGAAAAACTTGAACATTAAATTTCTCAGCAAATCTTTGAATAAAATCCGTGAAATCTATTAATAAACTTTTATGTAATGCGCTATCTAGTTCATCTATACAAATTATTCCATTTTTGCTAAATCCCATAAGTAATGCAATTTCAAAAACCCTTTGTAATCCTTCACCATATTTAGTAATATCAATCGCATAAGGAATTTTTGAACTACTCACCATAAAGCGACTTTCATTTTCAATACTTACCATTTCAATTTTTTCAATCGAAGAATCCATCTTTAAACGGATGAATGAAATTATTTCATCAAAATACTTTTCTTGAATTGCTTTTGCATGTGCTTTTTTAAGTAACGAACCATCGTATCGATAAGGACTGCTGAATGTTGAATTACACAAATATTGACTTTTTTCAAAGTAAAGTTCTGGATCTTTATTATTGAACAAGTGAATTGTACTTGAAAAATTATCTCCGTTAATGTTTGCATCAGTCTTAATACTGTTTAAGTAATGACTTTTTTCAATGTTTTCAGTTGTTTCCTCTTTTTCTATTGATAGAGAACAATGTTTAGAATTAAATTCTGCTTCTAAACTTATATTTTCAACAAAAATCTTATCAAACCATTTAGTTGGAAAATCTTGATAAAATCTACCTCTAAAACGCTCTAAATCAATAATTGATTGAAAGTTATTCAATCTAGTGAATAAATAAAATAATTCTAACATTGAAGTTTTTCCAGAATTATTACCTCCAACAAATATGTTAACTTGTTTAAGGTTATTTAATCTAATATCAATCAGTTTTCTATAATGTACTATGTTAATTGATGTAAAGTGATTTTGAACTTCACTAAAATAAATAGACGAATTTCTTTCTAATAATTCAATATTTGAATTTGAACTTGGGATTAATTTATCCAATTTATCACGCAGTTTTGTAACTTTCAAGTACTCATCTTCAGTCATAAATTCACTGAACTGAAATGCTGTTTGAACTTCTTTATTTATGTTATCCATTGCATTTCGCAAACGAGATTCTCCAACAGCATCACTCAAAACAAAACCTGCCGTGATACTCCGAGATTCTTCCATTTGCTCAACAGCTTTTGGTTCACTAATGAATTTTGAAAGTTCTCTAATTTCATGACTTTTAGTAATAATTGGTTCTTTAATTATCTCTTGTTCGCTTCCGTCATCATTTCTTTCGATTGTTTCTTCCTTAGAAATCCATGAAAATAATTTTTCTTCATTAATTAAATTACCGGGAATCATTTCTATATCATTCCAATCCAACCAATTTTTAATTTCAACTTTCTTAATTATTTCCTCAAAAATGGAAAACATATTTGTTTGAAATTGATCTCCATAATCACTGTTTTTATACCTTTCAATTAAGGATAAAATACGTAAACTTCTTCTAAAATTATGTTTTGTAATTGCAAGAGAATTGCAAATATCCTCCTCCGAAAGAGAATGTTTATATCTCAAATCATGTATTAACTGGGCTTGGTTTACAGGACTCCATTTTTTCTTCCCGCTAATATGGTGCAAACCCATTGTAATTAAATGTTGTACAGGGCTTTCGTCTGAAATTAATACAAGTTCAACGCTTTTAAAATCACTTTCTTCTAGCTTTCCAACATCATTTCCTCTTTTAAATTGCTCATATAGAAATTTCAAAGCTGCTGTTCGTCTATTACCTTCGATAACTAAAAAATTATTGTTAGGTAATTCTTTGACTTGAATTGGGTCAAGCTTTAATATGCCATTAGCTTTAAAACTAACTATTAAATCAGAGATATTTTCTTCATTTTTTCCAACTAATAAATTGTAAGTTCTATCTTGAATTCGTTTTTCACTAATTTCACTTTCAATTACAACCTTGTAATCTTTATTATCGATAAATCTGTAATTATTCGCATCAAGCATTAATCTATCAATATGCCGAATTATATACTTATCCATTTTTTTATTTTTTATCAAAAGTAATTAAATAACCCTCACCTTCCCCGTAACAACTCCATCTATCAAACTCATCTTATACTCCTTCATCTTCTCTATCTCACGCTCCTTTAAGGAAATGGCGGTAGCAATTTTAGTAGTTAAGTTGTCAATATGTTCTACAATTTTTTGTTGTTCATCTTTTGGGGGATTAATAATTTCAATATTAGAAAGTTTGTCCTTTGTTAAATGTCCAATACTTACTCTGTTTACAATAGAATCAAAAACTCCGAATTTTCCAATTGTAAAAAAAATGTACAAGTAGTACTCAGAAATATTTTCATTGTAAACTGTTACTTTGTGTGCAGAATTTTGAATATAACATTCAGCCAACTCATTATTCCAAATACAAGTTTTCCCAACCTCGCCCCCTTCACTTAAAATTAAATCTCCTTTCTTTAATCTATATTCCAACATTTCTTTTTCCGAAAACCACATTTCATCAACTGAATTTATATCAGTATTTAACCATTGAATATTCTTTGATTTTAAATAAGGTTTTAGCTTATAATTTCCTTTATCTTCATTACAAAGCATTTTTCCTAAAACAATATTTGCTATATACTTCAACCTCTTCACCTCCCAATGCTCCGGAATTTCACCCAGCCATTCCACGCCACTGTCTTTGAGTTTAACGTTTTCGTTCAAACCTCTTGTAACGGCTTTGTGAATGAGTATTTGTCGGCGTTCTTTGAGTAATTCTATTTGTTTTTGTTTGATAGCAATGGCTTGGTCTATTTTTGCGGTTTTGTCGTCAAGAAAGTTGGCAATTGCGCTTTGTTCTTGAAGTGGAGGAATTAAAAAAGGAATTTCTTTCATTCTTGGTTTTGACAAATCCCATTGACCAATTCTAACACCATCAGATGCCGAACCAAAAAATGAAATGTATAATTTGCTTCTTATTGAGGTATGAAAATATTTAGGCTCAACTTTAGAATCTAATTCAAATATGAAGTATGCAGGACTAACAATTCCATCAAAATCAGAAATACCGTATGAACCTTGCCAAGCTTTCATTTTATTCATTCCGAATTGACCTTTTCTTATCATTTTATAATTTGATAAATCGTCAGGAATAAAATTGTGATTCTCTTCTTCGTTCTCCAAATCTCTTAGAATAACACCTTTTTCTCTCGTAATAGATAAAAGAGGTAAATCAGTTCGATTGTTCAATGATCTTGGATTTAATAGTTTTCCTAATCTTGAAACCTCCCAATGCTCAGGAATTTCGCCCAGCCATTCGACGCCGCTGTTTTTATATAGATTGTATTTTTTCATAATATTTAAGCGATTAGTGTTTTCAAATCTGAGTTAGCGTTTTCTAATTGGTTCGTTATTGACGAACTAATTTGACTAGCTGAGCTCCAAGCTTTATAAAACAACCTCATTTTCTTCAAGTTAGAACCTGAAAAACCTCTAAGACCGATTAACTCTTGTTGCAATTTTTGTGAAATAGTTTCCAAAACTTTAGAACCCCAATTTTCAATTTTTGCTTGTTTATCAAGTTCTTTACCAATATTGTAGTATAATTTCAAAGATTCGGCATTTGCAATTTTGGCAACAACAAACCTGCTTTTTAAAATTTGTTGTTTAAGTTTCAAAATGAAATCTACTGATATGTTTACTTTTACTTCCATATTCAACGTGAGTATATCTAAATTTTAAACAATTAACACAAAACAAGTTCATCTAATAATTCCGTTGCCCAAATTCGAAATTGCGTTCCTTGTTGCGATTTTACGCGGTAACCAACGGAAATGATGACGTCTAAATTATAATGTTCAACGTCTCTTTCCACCTCACGATTTCCTTCTAATCGAACTAGTCGGAAATTCCGACGAGTTGAATTTTCATCCAATTCACCTTCTTTGAAAATATTACCAATATGTTCAGTAATTGTACTTCTTCCTTTTCCAAATAATTGTGCCATTTGGTCTTGCGTCAACCAAACGGTTTCTTCTTCCAGCCTTACATCTACTTTGATGTTGCCTTCTTGGTTTTGATAAATTAAAATGTCTGAATTCATTTTCTACCAATTTAAAATTTCTGCAATCAAGCCATCGCTTTCTTTTTCCAAAGCCAAAATATCAGCGGTCACTTCTTCAATTGCGCGCAAAGGTTTGTGTTGGTAGAAATATTTATTAAAGCTTATTTCATAACCGATTTTTGTAGCATCAAGGTTTATCCATGCTTCTGGTACATGAGGCAAAACTTCACGCAAGAAATAACTGTGAATGGTTTCTTTTAACGGCACATTTTCAGCATCGCGCAAGTCACTTTCAGTTTCATAAACGGTATATTCTCCTTTTTTGTCAGAAGCAAAATAACCAAAATGCGCCAATTCGTTTTCTTTGCAATTCAAGTGTTTCAACAAGCTTTGCAATTTCTCGCCTGTCAATTTCACCGTTCCTTTCACTACTTTTTCGGCGTTTTCATCGTACCAACTAACGGCATTCAAAATCGCATTTTTTTCTGATGCTCCTAATTTTGATTTGTTTTCTTTCAAAACGGCATCCACTTTTTCTTTAAACAAATTGAAGTCGTTGAACTCTTCATTTCCAAAAGCTTGAAGTAGTTTTTCTGCCGTATTGAATAATTCCAAATGTTTACTCCACAAGGTATCACTCACCAATGCTTTACTTTGTTTGGAATTCAAGTTTAATTCATTTTTTTCGCACCAATTGTTCAGTTCCTTTTCTAAAGCTGAAAGGTTGGTGTAAACTTTTTCGCCGTAGGTTTCATACGCCCAAAACATTGGTTCGCGCAACGTTTTATCGAAGCGCAATTCTGCAATTCGCTCTGCTGTAAATTGTGCTTTCAGTCTTTTTGGTCGTTCGATACTTACTTTGTAATAAGCAAAGTCGCTGTTATCAAACACTTTAGCGGCAATTCCGTCATCAGCAGTTCGTTCAATTGCTTTCAGTTCGGTGTAAGTGCTCACAATTTCATTGATGTGTTCGGGAGCAAATTCACAGTTTTTGTTACCTAAATTTTTACGCAGCTTGCGGTACAATTGTCCTGCATCAATGAGTTGCACTTTTCCTTTTCGTTTCTCCGATTTGTTGTTGGATAAAATCCAGATATAAGTGGTAATTCCTGTATTGTAAAATAAATTATTTGGTAATTGTACAATGGCTTCCAACCAATCGTTTTCGATGATGTAGCGACGAATGTTACTTTCTCCACCTCCAGCATCACCTGTAAACAAACTACTTCCATTGTGAACAGAGGCAATTCGCGTTCCTGTTGGGCTTTGTGATAGCGGTTTCATTTTGCTCACCATTTCCATCAAGAACAACAGCTGTCCATCGGAAGAACGAGGAATTGCATCGGCATCTTCTTCCACTCCCCAATAGTTTTTCAAGCGAATTTGAAAACGCGAATCGATGATGTCTTTTCCGTCTTTTATGTATTTCTGCTCGCTTGCCCACGATTTTCCATAAGGCGGGTTCGATAACATGAAATCAAAATTAGTCCCCGAAAATTCGTCCGTAGAAAGTGTAGAACCTACGCGAATGTTTTCAGGATTATTGCCTTTAATCATCATGTCGGACTTACAAATCGCATACGTTTCGTCGTTGATTTCTTTTCCATATAAGTAAACGTCGCCAGTAGCTTTTATTTTTCCTTCTTCGTCTTTGATGAAATTTTGAGATTCTGTGAGCATTCCACCACTTCCACATGCTGGATCGTAAATGGTCATCACTGGAGGAAGTTTGTCTTTAACAGGTTCAAAAATAATGTGTGTCATCAAATCAATTACTTCTCTTGGCGTGAAGTGTTCACCCGCTTCTTCGTTGTTATCTTCATTGAATTTTCGAATCAATTCTTCAAAAACATAACCCATTCCTAAATTGGTCAAAGGCGGTAATTTTCTACCTTCGGGATCGTTCTTTTCAAAAGGCGTTAAGTTGATATAAGAAGAAGTGAATTTCTCCAACACATTCAACAAAACATCTTTCGAAGCCATGTGTCGCACCTGACTTTTCAATTTGAATTTCTCAATGATTTCCTTCACGTTTCCACTGAATCCATTGAGGTAATCTTCAAAGTTGGCTAACAATATTTGTTGATTGTTGGTAGCAGTATCGTGCAAACGCTGCAAAGTCCATTCACTTGTATTGTAAAACACGTAACCACTCGCTTGACGCAAACCGTTTTCGTCCCATTCTGTAAATTTCGCTTCGTCTTTTTGAAAAACTAATTCTTCCAGAACTGCTGCTTTCGTTGGTTCGAGCAAAGCATCTAACCTTCTTAAAACGACCATTGGCAAGATTACATCTCTGTATTTACCTCTAACGTAAACATCTCGCAAACAATCGTCTGCAATCGACCAAATAAAAGCAACTAATTTATTATGTACAGCTTGATTCATATTCAAATTTTGTGTTTGTGAATATCGCAATTTTAATCCGTGAAAAGTTAAAAAAAAAGAACTTTTTTAAGGCAAATACAAAAAAAAACCACAACTATTTCTAATTGTGGTTTACTTCAAAATTTTATAAAATTGTTGTCTATTTGAATATATAGAGGGTAAACAAAGCTTACCTACTCAGCCATCTTCACAAATTTCTTACGCACTTCTACTCCATTTACGTTGGAAGTAAAAATATAATAGCCATTCATCAATTGTGAAATGTCAATTTGGAATAAAAAATTAGCATCATTTCCTGAAAGTACTTTTTTACCACTTAAATCTAAAATTGACCATTCTGGTTCTATTGTGAAATTACCCGTGAACTCAACAGTTATTGATTCTTTAGATGGATTTGGATAAACCAACATTCCATTTTCTTCAATTAATTCTTCGATACCAGCTGTTGATGGAGCAGCACAAGCACACTTATTTTTAAGGACATTTGTCAAAATCACAGCAGGAGCCGTATAGGTTGCTTTAGCCCAACATTTTTGACCATTTTGAGTGGCTGTTGTGTTTCTAATTCGAATCGTGTGCCAACCATCGTAAGTTGCTGTTTTATTGAAAACTAAATTTCCAGTTCCAGAAATGGAATCAATTTGATTACAGTCTTTGTCAACCAGTATTAAAGTGATAGAATTTGTTGGTGTAGATGGATATAATTCTAAAGCGATTTGAGTTCCTGACTTTGCAAAAATACGTCCAACTGTTCTACAATCTCTACTGTTGTTTGGTAAACGTCCTCCTTGCTCCAATGATTTAACATTGCTATCGCCTAAATCATCTTCCATTTCCCATTCTTGAGTAATCGACTTAGCTGGGCGTACGTAATTCTCTACAATTCCTAGTGGTGCCCAAACACAATAACCTCTTCGTCCTTGAGCAGCCGTTCCATTACATGGCGGGATACTAATATCCACTTTTCCTCCACCATAAACAGTTCTTGTTGCAGTTCCATTTGCTCCTGAGTAATCAGAAAGTACAGTACCATCTGCCCAAGAAGTTTGAACGCCATATAAATCTTGCCAAGTTGCCCAATTATCTGTAATTCCAATCAAGGCCTTCCCACCTCTTTCAATCACAAGTGCATCAGGTGCTTGCCAACGAACGAAATAAGCTCCTTCTTTGAATCGTAAATTCTGATGGCACCAGATTAAATTTTCAATATCGCTTCTTGCTGGTAGCGTTGAGTCAATAGTTGGTCGGTGATTAAAACGATTTCCTTCATATCCAATATTGAATAAATCCTCAAAAAACACTTGCGGTGCGCCATCAACAGAAAGTGCAATTGCGTGAGCTGCACTATTTCTTCCGTCATTTGGTTCAATTTGAGTTCCTAATTGCGAACCTGAATTCCAACCATTATAATTACCTGAAGAAGTTAAAATTGGACGGAAAGTATCATGATTATTTACAAAAGGCACTGTTCTATTTCTATTCGATTGTTGAGCAGAAGGAATGGTACTTAAATCGAAGTTTCCATTTCCGTTAACCATATTTTGGATTGCTCCTCTAATTGCAAAATCAAAGGTTCCAGAACGATCTTGAACTGAACTTACCCAAGAGTCTAATTCAGAAGCTCCACCAACCCATTCTCCAACTGAGAAGAAACTTTCGCCTCCACTTGCCCAACCAGCATTGTTTTGCATATTCCACAAAATATCTTCCATAGCATAAGCAGGAAAATGTTTCACAGCATCAATTCTAATTCCATCCCAACCAACTTGCTTTTTGTACCAAATCATCCAATTTCGCATTCCACTTCGCATGTAATCTGAGGATTGGGCTGGATTATAGGTTGCATTTGAACTTAATCCAAACGCATTGCTTTCATAAGAAACATCAGGACCCCAATAAGGTGAGTTAATTTGATTGGAACAACAAACATTGGAGTTATTTGGATAAAAATTTTGCCAGTTTTTTGGAAAACGACCTTCTCTCGTAAGATAGTTTGTAGAACTTTCTGAAGTACCTGGACTTCCATAAGCAACGTATCTAAAGTTTTTAAATTTCGCAGTTGAACCATCATCCATCGCTGCTGGGTCGGCACCTCCAGCACCAGTAGCACTACCAGCATTTGTTACGTGATTGAGTACAATATCTTGAATAACGTCAATTCCATTCGCTTTCATTACGGCAACCATTCGCAACAATTCATCTTTGTCACCAACACGCGTTTTTAAAGAATTTTTTTGCCATTTATCTCCTAAATCATAATGATCAAAAGGAGAATATCCAACACTGTTTGTTCCAGCATTTTTAATTGTTGGTGGAATCCAAACAGCGTCAACTCCCATATCTTTTAGTCTAGGCGCAAGTTCTGCTAGATAATTCGCCCATCCATTTGGATAATTAGAATTCCAATAATCCCACCAAAATCCTTGAAGGACAACTTGACGATTTGTTGGATTTACTTGTGCATTTGTAGCTTGCAAAAAAGCAATTAGTACAAATACGGATAGCAAAATTCTTTTCATTTCTTAAAGTTTAAACGGTTTGTGTTGTCAAATTAATTGTTCTTTCCTCTTCCGCATTCAAAGTGATTCTATCTGTTAAGACATTCATTTCCAAGGATAAATCACCCGTATTTTTAATTTTTATTTCTGATTGAGAAACAGCTAATGTGATAGGATTGTTCTTGTAAAGTATTTGAAATTTATATGATTTCCATGCTTCTGGAATTTTTGGGTCAATAGTTAATCCATTTTCATAGATTCTAACACCTGCCATTCCTTCAACAACGCTCATCCAAGTACCTGCCATCGAAGTAATATGCAAACCTTCATCTGCTTCGTGATTGTAATCGTCCAAATCTAAACGCGAAGTACGTAAATACAATTCGTACGCTTTATCCATATTACCAATCTTAGCTGCTAGGATCACGTGAACACAAGGCGATAAGGAAGATTCATGAACTGTTTTTGGTTCATAAAAGTCAAAATTTTCACGCAAAGTCTCCACGTCAAAATGATCTTCAAACAAATATAACCCCTGCAAAACGTCAGCTTGCTTAATAAAAATAGAACGTAAAATTCTATCCCAAGACCAATGTTGATTGATCGGTCGTTGATTTTCAGGAATATCGTTTGCTGATAATTGCTCTTTATCCATAAATCCGTCTTGTTGAAGGTAAACTTTAGTTCCTTCAAGGGTAGGGAAATAAACATTATCAATAATATGTTTCCATTTATCTTCCTCACTAGTAGTTAAAACTGATTGCGATTCGTTGCGTACTTGAGTATCAACTTCTAAGGCATATTGAATACACCATTTTGCCAAGTAATTTGTATACCAGTTATTATTAACGTTGTTTTCGTATTCATTTGGACCAGTAACACCAAGCATAACATACGCTTTTTTACTTTCTGACCAATTGAAACGTTGCGCCCAAAAACGAGCGATTCCAACTAAAACTGGACGACCATATTCAGCTAAATAAGAAACGTCTCCTGTGTGGCGGATATAATTGTAAATTCCAAAAGCAATTGCACCATTTCGATGGATTTCTTCAAAGGTAATTTCCCATTCGTTGTGGCATTCCTCACCGTTCATTGTAACCATTGGATAAAGAGCTGCACCATCAGTAAAACCTAATTTAGCGGCATTTTCAATCGCTTTTTCTAAGTGATTATACCTGTAAATCAATAATTGTTTTGAAATCTCAGGCAATGAAGTTTTTAGATAAAATGGCAAGCAGTAAGCCTCTGTATCCCAATAAGTTGCTCCACCATATTTTTCTCCAGTAAATCCTTTCGGACCAATGTTTAATTTTGCGTTTTTTCCCGTATAAGTCTGATACAGCTGAAAAATATTGAAACGGATTCCTTGTTGAGCGGCTGTGTCTCCTTCAATTTGAATATCAGCGTTTTTCCAAATGTCTGACCAAGCAGCTTCGTGTTCAGCTAAAAGCGAGTCAAAACCAGCGATATATGCATCTCTAACTTGATTTATAGCTCTTGTGATTATTGAAAATTCAGAATGACTTATAGTTGAAACAATGGAAACATATTTTTTAAGGGTAAACTTCACACCTTTTTCAAGGTAGTGTTCAAAGTTATTTTCAACATAAAACTCATGCTGAGCTATATTTGGATGAATTTCTAACAATACTTTTTCACGCCAGAAAGAATAGCGCATTGCTGTGGCTACTGCAAAATTCGTTTTCTTCGTTTTAGCACAAACAACCCCTTTTTTATTATCTACTTTTCGACTATCCTCTTCCCAGAAAAACTCATTGTAATTGGAATCGTGATTGGTAACTTTTCCATCTAAATAAGGTGTGAATTTGATATTTCCACTAAAGTTTAAAGGTGTTACGGAGTAAGAAATTGCAGCAACTTCTTCTCTGTGCATCGAACAAAAACGAAGCGAACTCACCTCTATCTCTTTTCCATTTGGAAATTTTGCTTTGAATTTTCTCGTCAACGTACCTTTGAACATATCCAATTCACGGTAAAATGAACTCACTTCACACGTATTTAAATCTAGCGCAATTCCATCAATTTCGATATTTATACCAATCCAATTACAAGAATTTAAAACTTTAGCAAAATATTCTGGGTAACCATTTTTCCACCAACCAACTCGCGTTTTATCAGGATAATAAACTCCTCCCACGTAACTTCCTTGTAAGGAATCGCCCGTGTATTTCTCTTCAAAATTTGCACGTTGACCAAACGAACCATTTCCAATACTGAATATACTTTCAGCTTGTTTTTGTTTCGTTGGATCGAACGATTTCTCAATTATTTTCCAATTATCAATTTCAAATAAATTACGCATAGTCTTCTAATCTGAATTCAGTTAAATTGTTATAATATTTTGTTGCTATATTTTTTACCTCCGGATTTCCAACACCAATGTCTAAAAACCCTCCTGCTTTTGCTGCTTGAATACCACTTGCTGCATCTTCAAATACAATACATTCTTCAGGTGATAATCCAAGTGCTTTTGCTCCGTTTAAAAACACTTCTGGATGTGGTTTTGGATCACTAACTCCATTTCCATCTACTACAACGTCAAAGAAATCGGCAATACCTAAAAGTCCAAGAATGAAATTTGCATTTTTACTAGAAGAACCAACTCCTGATTTTATTCCATTGGCTTTTGCATTAACCAATAAATCCATAACTCCAGGTAATAAATTCGATTGATTCAATTCTTGAATAGACTCAAGGTAAAAATCATTTTTACTTTTTAATAGTGCATCAAATTCAGATTCAGAAATGAAAACATTCCCCATTTTAAGAATCATTTTCAAAGAATCAATGCGGCTAATTCCTTTCAATTGTTCATTTTCACGCTCCGTAAATGGCACACCTAATTCATCAGCTGTTCGTTTCCAAGCTACGAAGTGATTGTGTTCTGTGGTTACGAGCACCCCATCTAAATCAAATAATAATCCTTTAATTTTCATTTTTAATAGTAAAATTCAATATTCCTGCTAAAATCATTAATCCACCGCCAAGCATAAGTGCGTATGCTGCATTTCCACCAAAAAGATGTTTAACAATTGGTCCTGAAAACAGGGCACTTACGATTTGTGGTAAGGTGATAAAGAAATTGAAGATACCCATAAAAACGCCCATTTTGTCCGCAGGAATCACACCTGACAACATTGAATATGGCATTGCAAGAATACTAGCCCAAGCAACCCCAATAAATATCATTGGTAAAATCATTGCATTTTTATCGGGCATGAAATACATCAAAATCAATCCAAATCCACCCATTACAAGTGAAACCATGTGAGTTCGAGATTTACCAATTTTAGCTGCTATCATTGGAATTAAAAGTGCAAAAATCGCCGAAACACCATTATATATTCCGAATAAAATCCCTACCCAATCCCCTAAATTTTCACTTAAAGCTAATTGTCCAAGTGCAATTTTATCTGTTGGATTTTCTTTTAAAATTTCTTTTAATGAATCGATAGAAGGTAAATCATACGTATGTTCTCTTAAAGCTGTGGTAGTGTAAACCCACATACAAAATAATCCAAACCAAGAGAAAAATTGAATCAATCCTAACTTCCACATAGTCATTGGAATGGTGAATTTTTCCTTTGGTTTTTCAGCCTCCACAATTCCCAATTCAATACGTTCTTGTGGCGAGTATTCTTTTGTTTTAAAAATAGTCCAAAGAATAGCTCCCATAAATACTACTGCACCGAAATAGAAAGAATACACAACATTCGGTTGCACTTTCACATTTGTCAAATTATTTGGAACTCCGAACCAATTGGTTAGAATCCATGGTAAAAAAGAACCAACAACAGCTCCTACTCCAATTAACGCTGTTTGAATTGAAAAACCTCTTATACTTTGACTTTCAGGTAAATTATCTGCAACCAAAGCGCGAAAAGGTTCCATTGAAATGTTAAAAGATGTATCCATCATCATTAAGAAACCTGCACCGACTAATAAAGCAGGAAAAACACCTGTAAACTTATCAGCATTCGGAAGTAAAACCAAGGCTGTACAAGCTAGAATTGCACCTGCCAAAAAATAAGGTCTTCTTCTTCCCAATGTTTTAGACCAAGTTCGATCACTCCAATAACCGATAATAGGTTGAACAATCATACCTGTTAGTGGGGCAACGAGCCAGAACCAAGAAAGACTTTCAACATCAGCTCCGAAATCAGTTAAAATACGACTTGCGTTGCCATTTTGAAGTGCAAATCCCATTTGAATTCCCAAAAATCCAAAACTCATGTTCCAGATTTGCCAAAAAGATAAATTAGGTTTTGTTTTATGCATGTTTATTTAGTTTAGGATGTTAGAGGACTTTAGGACATTAGGACATTAGGACATTAGGATATTAAGACTTTAGGACTTTTTAAGGAGTTTATGATTTTATAAGGGAATGAGGGAATGAATTTTTAGTGGCTTCTTCGAAGTGAGATTTGGACTTCCCCCTTCGCCGCGGCGAAGAAGGGGGAATGAGGGGGATGATTAAATGAATAAAAAAATTGTCACCCTCCTTAATCCTCCCTCAAGGTAGGAAAACAAATTACTTCACATAAACTCGATATCCCCAGGCTTCTAATTCTGTTTCTACTTCTGCTTTGATTTTAGCTTTCTTTCCAGAAAACAATTCTTTATATTTTCCAGCAAGTAAAGCGTTATTCAATTTTATTTTTTGGTCATTTCCAGTCATGTTTATCATTACTAAAACTTTATTTCCGTCTTTTTCTCTTGTGAATACTAAAACATTTTTTTCTTCAGCTGCAGAAATAAACTTTACTTCTCCCCCATTTTCTCCATTCCACAATGCTTTATTCGAACGGTTTAATTGCAAAAGTTTTGTATAAAAAGGAACTAAATCCATTTTTATCCAATCGATGGAATCTTTTTCAAAGAATTTTAGTCTTCTGTCCAATGAAGTTTCTTGACCGTTGTAAACTAAAGGCATACCTTCAAACGTTGCGGTAAAAACAGCAAAAGCGAATCGAGATTCACCCATCCGTTCCATTTCAGTACCATTCCAAGAATTTTCATCGTGATTTGATGTAAAATTCATTCTGTAAGCCGACTTCGGATGTTTGTTGTCTTTTGCATAATTATAAACTGCTGTCACATCTTTTTTACCTTTTGCTATGTCATTCATAATATGGTGTAAATTCCAACCATAAGTCATATCAAATGCTTTGTGCATCTCCACTTCTTCAGCTTCAGCAAGCATAAAAACTTTTTTAGTAACATCTAATTCTTTACGTGCATCTACCCAAAAATCAATCGGAACCCAGCTTGCAACATCGCAACGGAATCCATCGATATTTGCTTCTGTTAACCAATATTTCATTGACGCAATCATTTCTTTGCGCATTTCTTTATTGTCGTAATTCAAATCAGCAACATCCCACCAATCTGTTCCGATAGTTGGTTGAAGTTTTCCTAATGAATCTAACGTATACCAATCCTTGTGACCTTGTTTAACCCAAACGTTATCAGGAGAAGAATGATTTGCAACCCAGTCAATGATTATTTTCATTCCTTGTGCTTGTGCTGATTTCACTAGTTGTTTGAAATCTTCTAAAGTTCCGAACTCAGGATTTACAGCTTTATAGTCACTAATTGCATAGTAACTTCCTAAACCACCTTTACGATTTTCAACTCCAATTGGATGAATTGGCATTAACCATAAAATATCAACTCCCATTTTTTTCAATCTTGGCAAGTGTGTTTCAAATGCTTTAAAAGTTCCTTCTGTTGTGAATTGTCGAATGTTTACTTCGTAAATGGTAGCATTTTTTGCCCAATCTGGAGTTACATTTTGAGCGATGTTCTTGAAATTCATTAGAATTAGAAAAACAAATAAAAGCAGGTTTCTATTTGTCATATTATGCTATTTCTGTGTTTAAAATATATTTAAGATGATAAGCAACAAGTGCTTCTGCAGGTCTTCGAATTAATGAACCGATTCTAACGTTATAAAAATCAGCTGCTTCTCTTAATTCTTGTTCAAAAATTTGAGAAATGGAGCCTACAAAGTTCACTTCTACATCTTGGTAGTTTTTGTAACAAGTCACATGAACATCGATAAAACGTTTAAATCCTTCTCGCACCATATCCTTGAAATAAGGATTGTCTTTGTGTTTTGCGATGAACGGCATAAACGAAGCGATAAATACATTTGCATTTGGTTTCATGTAGACATGATCTATTAAATCGTCTTTTGAAAGATTGTATTGAGCAATAAAATCTTGCTCAATATCTTTTGGTAAACGGTGATATAAAAAATTAGCAATCAATTGTTTTCCGAAAAAACTACCACTACCTTCATCTCCAAGTATATATCCAAGTGCAGGAACTACTTCTGAAACATTTTCACCATCAAAATAGCAAGAGTTTGATCCAGTGCCAATAATACAAGAGATTTGAGGTTTACCACTATAAGTTGCATAAGCACATGCTAGTAAATCGTGGTCAACTAAAATTTTAGCATTTACGAACACTTTTTTCAAGCCTGCTTCGACTGTTGCATTCAATTCATCACTAGAGCATCCAGCCCCGTAGAAGTAAACCCCCTTAATATCAGATGCAATAGCCGAAATCTTTTCAACCTTTTTTAATTCTGTTTCAATTAATTCCGAAGAATGAAAATATGGGTTAAAGCCCATCGTCGAACAAAAACTTTGGTTATTTTTGCCATCGACTAACATCCAATCACATTTAGTTGAGCCACTTTCTGCTATGAAATACATAAATTTAATATTGATTTAATGGTCTGTGTGTCATTTTTACACTTTCAAATATAAGGATTATCACAAAAGAAGTATAAATTATGCAAAAAAAAATTGTTTCTGAGTTAAATCCAAATGTATCAGTTGACTGCGTCATATTCGGTTTTGACCTAGAGAAACTTAATGTTTTGGTTATAGACAGAGGTGAAAATCAATTGGCAGAAAATGTTCGATTAGCGCTTCCTGGTAACTTAATTTACAACAATGAGAACTTAGAACAAGCAGCTTATCGTGTGTTAGAAGAATTAACGAGTTTGAAAGATATTTACCTTGAACAGATTGGTGCTTTTGGTGATCCGAATCGAATTTGCAAAGAAGCTGACCGTGCTTGGTTACAATCAATTCGTGCAGAACCAGAAGCAAGGGTTATAACTGTTGCCTTTTTTTCGTTGGTAAAAATGGAAGATTATATGCCACATGCTGCTTCTTTTGCAAAAAATGCCGCTTGGATTCCAGCAAATGAAATTACAGATTTAGCTTTCGACCATTACGATATTTTGCAAGCTGCTCGAAATAAATTAAAAGAGAAAATTAAAATTCAACCGATTGGTTTTAATCTCTTACCAGAAAAATTTACCCTTAGTCAATTGCATAAATTGTACGAAAGCATTTTAGACAAAGAACTCGATAAGCGAAATTTCAGACGAAAAGTTCAAAAATTGGATATTTTAACGCAATTGAATGAAAAACAAGAAGGAGTTCCGCATAAACCGTCTGAACTATACAAATTCAACGAAGAAAAATACCAAGAGATTACTCAGAATGGGTATGATAATTTTGGGTTTTAACCAAATTATTCTTGAGAAGGAATTTGTTTTTTAACCTATTATTAATGAAAGCTCGTATTTAACCTAAATACAATTCAATCAATCCTTCTGGAGCTTCAACGTAAAGTATTTTCTTCTTTCGATCCACTTTTTTAACAAGACCTCCATAAATAGGTAAAAGCACTTCTTTACCATTAATTTCTGTTTGCATTAAAGGATTGGATGCAATTTCAATGATATTCGTCACTATTCCAATTGAACCCTTTATTGCGTCAATCACCTCATAGCCAAGCACTTCGTGATCATAAAAACTCACGTCGTCTAGTTCTTTCAGTTCGTCTAAAGGAAGGTATATTGCTTTTTTGAGAAGTTTTTTTGCGGCTTCTTCAGTATCAATTTCTTTGAATTTTACTGTAATGAAGCCTTTGTTTTTAAGTTTGACATTGTCGATGAAATAAGGTGTTAAGAAACCATTCATTTCGACAAATACTGTTTCTAACTCAGTATACTCTTCTGGATTCGTAACGTCCAAAAACAACGAAACCTCACCTTTAAATCCGTGAAGTTTCGCTATAGATCCTAATTGAAAAAAATCTTCTTTATTCATTTCTGCTTATTCAGCAGCACCTTCTTCTTGTGCTTCTTCGTTTGCAGTTTCTTCAGTTGATTCTTCAGCAGCTTCTTCAGCTACTACTTCTTCTTCAACTACTTCTTCCACAACTGGTGCGTTTTTAGCAGCTAATTCAGCAGCTTTAGCAGCATTTGCAGCTTCTTCAGCTTTCAATCTTGCTACTCTTTCCTGTTCAGCGTTTTTCACTAAACCATCTTTTTTACCTTCGATTTTTGCTTCCTTAGCAGCCAACCAAGCGTTGAATTTTTCTTCAACTTGCTCCATTGTCAATGCGCCTTTAGCAACACCTTTGATTAAATGGTTTTTGAATAAAACACCTTTGTAAGAAAGAATTGCTTTCGCTGTGTCAGACATTTCAGCTCCAGTTTGAACCCAGCTAAGTGTTCTTTCGAAGTTGATGTCAATAACCGCAGGATTAGCAGTTGGATTGTATGTTCCCAATTTCTCGATGAACTTACCATCTCTTTTTGCTCTACTGTCAGCAGCTACTAAATGGAAAAATGGTTTACCTTTTTTTCCGTGTCTTTGTAATCTAATTCTTGTTGCCATAAGGGTTTACAGTTTGAGGTACGAAACCTCGGTTTATAAAAAATTTTGAGGTGCAAAGTTAAGCATCTTTTTAGATTTTGCAACTATTGAAATAATTAATTCAAACTAAGTTAAAAATTAAAGTAAAAATCAACCTAGAAAAGTAAATAAACAAGCTTATTTGATAACCATTCTCACTGATTATTTAGAAAAGTTTGTAAATATGCGATTAAAATATTTTCTTACATAACTTCTTTAAGTCATTATTAATAAATTGTTAGTGAATTTTTAATACTCCAGATCTTATTAAGTCTAATTTTTAGATAAAATACTAATCGAGAAAAAAATATCAGAATTGGGGTTTATTCTGAATAATAAAGTCAATTTTAGTTTAGTACATTTGTCGCAAAAAAAAAACACATGCGTTTTCTACTTGTTTCGACTTTACTTGTTTTTGCTTTCAATAATTTTGCTCAAAAAACAAGAACCATTTCTTTCTATAATGTTGAGAATTTATTTGATACGATAGATGGTGTAAATGATGATGCTGAATTTTTACCTACGGCGAAATCACAATGGATCACTAAAAGATATGAAGAAAAACTAACTCATATTCGCAGAGTTCTAACTGAAATGGGTACACCTATTATTTCTGGATTTGGAGAGATTGAAAATGCTCAAGTGGTTCGAGACATCGTAAGAAATCAAAAAGAATTTAAAAATTATGGTGTTGTTCATTATGATAGCAAGGATGCTAGAGGCATTGATGTGGCTATGATTTATGACAGTTGCAAACTAAAACTACAGCAATCGGGATTAATTAGGTTCGTTTTACCTGGTGATACTATTGCTACATCTAGAGATATTGTTTGGGCAAAATACAAGTTGAAAAAAGAATCAATTTTCGTTTTAGTGAATCATTGGCCAAGCCGTCGAAGTGGCGTTGAAGCTAGTGACCCTAAAAGGATGAAAGCAGCCGAAAGTGCTAAAGCTTTTATTGATTCAGTTTTAACAACAGATAAAAATGCTAAAATTATTTTGATGGGAGATTTGAATGACCACCCTGAAGACAAAGCGCCTCAATTAATTGCAAAAAGTTTATCACCAATGATTGTAAAAGAATCTGGAAAATTTGGCGGATCATACAATTATAAAGGTGAATGGGAGATTATAGATCATATTTTTGTTTCAGAAGGATTAAAAAATGCTGGTAAGGTTAAAATAATTCCAAATTCAGGAAAAATTAACGCTTTCCCTTATTTATTAGAGGAATATAAAGGTCAAATTGTTCCTTTTAGAACCTATGCTGGAAGCAAATATTTAGGCGGTTACAGCGATCATTTACCTGTTTCAATTGAGATTTCCGTTCCTTAATAATTAAATTATAGAGTAAAATTTAATCCCTCGTTAAAACTCAACTAATTGCGCTAATTTCTGTGGAGCAACTTCACAATAAGCTGTTTTTATTGCGTCATTTAATAAGGCTTCATTTACTTTTTCCAGTTCGATTAAAGTCCAACCTTGTTTGCCAAATTTATTCGGAGCAGCATAAACTTAAGTATTGTCAGCCAATGAAAAAAGATCTTGGTCACTTTCTGAAAGCTTTACGCAAACTCTGTTTTTCGCGAGATTGTGCGTTAAAAAAATCTTCTTTTTAACCTTGAACGCGATTTTCTCAAAATGCGGTTCTTCGGTCACTTCTGGTAGTGAAAGAGCAAGTTTTCTTATGAATTCTTCTGTTGACATTAAATTTTGAGTCTATTTTCATTGAAATTAAAAATAAATTCGAAACAAATTTAAAGTTCTCAAAACAAAATATTCCTACATTTACCTATAACTAACATTTAAAACACAGAACTATGAAAATTAAAATGGCATTTTTGACTTTAGGTTTTTTATTGATGGCGAACATTGCGAGTGCATTCACAATTCGTTATTACAACAAGGATTCACAAAAATACACGATGGAAGTGCGTTCAAATGGATCGACACAAAAAATTGAATTTAGTGGTTCAACAACAAGTTCAGCATCTGTTCAAACTAGCGCATCTGAAGTTGAAATCAAAACTGCATGTGGCTGGGTGAAAGTGAAAGACAGCTCTAAAATCATCATCAAAGACGGTTGTATTACGATTGAATAGTCATATCACTTTTTAATTCTTAAAGTCTTGCTTTTGTAAGGCTTTTTTTTTGCTTTGATTTTCTTGTTTAAAAAAAGATTAATTTTAAATCAAAATTTAAGATTAAATATTAACCAATATCAATTATTTCATACCTTTGTCCAACCAACGATATGCAGCGCAGATTAATGAACGAAATTATTTTAAACAAAAAAAATGGCTGTATTGCGCTCAATTGTCCACATGGATTTGGACACTTTTTTCGTCTCCTGTGAGCGACTTTCAGATAGTCGTCTTAACGGAAAACCTATATTAATCGGAGGAACGAGTGATCGTGGTGTTGTTGCTTCTTGTAGCTACGAAGCGCGGCGTTTTGGTGTACATTCTGCTATGCCAATGCGTATGGCTATTGAACGCTGTCCCGAAGCAATCATTATCAAAGGCGACCACGAAACCTATTCCAAATACTCGCGAATGGTTACGGACATCGTGAAAGAAGCGGTGCCCGTGTACGAAAAAACATCCATCGACGAATTCTACATGGATTTGACAGGAATGGATCGCTTTTTCGGAACGATGAAATATGCAAGTGAGTTGCGCCAAAAAATCCTCAGAGAAACGGGATTACCTATTTCTTTTGGACTTTCACAGAACAAAACAGTATCAAAAATCGCAACTGGAGAAGCAAAACCCAACAATCAGATGCAGATTAATTACGGTGAAGAAAAGCAATTCTTATCGCCTTTATCGGTGCGAAAAATCCCAATGGTTGGGGTAAAAACCTACCAAACGCTTTGTAATCTCGGTGTCAGAAAAATCCATACGCTGCAAGAAATACCACTCGTTTTGATGGAAAGTGCCTTGGGTGAAAACGGTGTTTCTATCTGGAAAAAAGCACAAGGAATTGATAATTCACCAGTCGAACAATACAGCGAGCAAAAATCACTTTCCAAAGAACGAACGTTTGAAACCGATACGATTGATGTTTACAAACTAAGAGCTGTGCTACTTACAATGGCAGAAAATCTTGCGTTTCAGTTGCGAAAAAACGATAAAGTAACGGGTTGTGTGACGGTTAAAATCCGCTATTCCGACTTTCAAACGCAAACTTTACAAAAACAAATTGCCTACACTTGCGCCGACCACGAACTGATTCCCGTTGTGTTAGAATTGTTTAAGCGCTTGTACAACCGAAGAGTTTTAGTGCGCTTGGTGGGCATTCGCTACAGTTCACTGGTTTCGGGAAGTCACCAACTAAGTTTGTTCGACGAACGCGTGAACTACGCAGCTTTGTATAATGCGCTCGATACGATTCGTAAACGTTTTGGTGATAAGGCGATTGGGAGGGTTGGGAGCTTTGTATTGAATTCTTAATTGTTAATTTTATTATATAATTAAAGAGAAAAAATATCTCTAAAACGAATTGCTTGTCGTCGTGAAATTTCGATTTTTTCACCTTTAGATAACTCAACTTTTAATCCTCCGTTAAACCAGTTTTCAATCGCCACAACATGATTCAAATTAATTATGAACTTGCGATTAGCTCTGAAAAAAACTTCATTGTCGAGCTTTTCTTCAAAACTATTTAACGAACGTAAAACCATTGGTCTAAAAGTATCGAAATAAACTTTTACATAATTACCATCTGATTCCATCATTCGGACATTTTTCAACTCAATAAACCAACATTTTTCACCATCCTTAATGAACACTTTGTCGTTTTCGCCCAATCTTCTCGACTTTCGTAAGTTCAATAATTGTTCGTCTTCAAATGAATTTTCATGCGAAATCTTCCGAACAACATTAGCTATTTTTTCAGGGTCAATTGGTTTAAGAATGTAATCTAGCGCTTGATTTTCAAAAGCTTGCAAGGCATATTCATCGTGGGCAGTAACAAAAACAACCTGTGGCAATTCTTCCAACTGTTTTAGCATCTCAAATCCATTCATACCAGGCATCGATACATCTAAGAAAATCAAATCTGGATTAAATTCCTTGATTTTTTCAATTCCATCAATTCCATTAATTGCTTCAGTAACAATTTCAATTTCTTGATATTCTTTCAACAAAGAACGCAACTCTTCTCTGGCCAATCTTTCGTCGTCAATAATAATGGTGCGTGTAGTTTTCATACTCAAACAAATTAGATGAATAAAAATCAAATTTAAACAAATCTAAATCCTTCATTTGAAAATCATAGACTTATTCAATAAATGCAACAAAGCAAGGACAAAAAGTAAATTTCGCTGTTGAATGGAAAACAATTACGCTTGATTTTTAATGCTTAATGTTTGATTTTTGATAGTTGATAGTTGATTTTTGGTGGTTGATTTTTAATTATCATTTTACAATTCAAAATTCCCTCTTCTTCCAGCTTTTTTTAACTAATTTCGTAACCTTAAAATTTATATGAGCACAGAACAAAACAACGTAAGTTATGCAATCGGAATGAGCATTGCAGAAAGTCTTAAAAATCAAAACCTTACTGAATTAGACGCAACTGTAATTGCAGAAGCGATTAACGATTTAATGCAAGGTAAAACGCCTCGTTTGAGTGCTGAAGAAGCAAATCAAATCATTCACAATCACTTAGAAGAAAAACGTTCTGATGCTTTTATGGCAAACAAAACAGAAGGAGAAAACTTTTTGGCAAATAATAAATCAAAGGAAAGAATTCAAGAAACTGCAACAGGTTTGCAATATGAAATCCTAACTGAAGGTGATGGTCAAAAACCTACTTCAACAGATGTTGTGAGTGTTCATTATCATGGTACATTAATCGACGGAACTGTTTTTGATTCTTCTGTACAACGCGGAACACCAGCAAGTTTTGGCGTTCATCAAGTAATTCCAGGATGGACAGAAGCTTTACAATTGATGAACGTTGGCTCAAAATACCGTTTGTATATTCCTCAAAATCTTGCTTATGGCGCAAATCCACACCCAGGAGGACCAATTCAACCGTTTAGTACTTTGATATTTGATGTTGAATTATTATCTATCAATTAAACAAACAGCGTTTCTACATCGTAACTCTTTAAATCATTCCTTAGTTGGAGAGAAAATTTTATTATGAAGCATCTATTTTTCGGAACTCTATTTTTATTGCTTATCAGTGCCTGTGGAACTGAAGATGAACAAGCGAAACCATTAAAATTCAAAAATTCTAAAGACGAACTTTCATACGTTCTAGGAGCAATTAACGCGAAAACTATCGTTAGTAGTGGTGAAACTTCGTTCGCTAATTTGGACAAAGATGAATTAATTAAAGGATTCAATGAAAATCTAAACGCAACTCCAGCTGAAGATTGTTTGCCAGTATTGCAAAAACTTTTCGGACCAACTTATCAAGATTTCAACAAGAAATATGTGAAAGAAGGTTCGCGATGTATGGGGAAAATGACGGGTCATGCTTTTTATTCAGACATAAAAAAACTAGGTGGTTTGCCTTTAGTGAATCTTGCTATGGTTAAAAAAGGATATGCGGATGGTTTATTCTTACGTGATACGGTAATGAAAGAAGCTCAGATGCGTCAAATTATGCAAGATTTTATGCTTAGTTTGAATGAAAAAGCAGGAATGAAAATGCTTGATAAAGCAAAGAAAACTCCTGGTGCAACTGTTTTTGACAATGGAATCATACTATTTACTATAAAAGAAGGAAAAGGTGCCTATCCTAACCCAACTGATGATGTGAAAGTACATTATGTTTTGATGTCAGCTTTGGGAGATACCGTTCAAAATTCTTACACGATGAAAAATCAAGAAGGCAAAATTGAACCTGTTCCTTTACAATTAGATGGGGGGGTGATTCCTGGATGGAGCTACGCTTTACCAAAAATGAAAAAGGGAGGAAAATATAAAATCTACATTCCTTGGGAACTAGCTTATGGCATTGAAGGAGGAAAAGAATCGCTTTGTTTCGATATTGAATTAATAGATAGTGCACCAGCGGGAACTTTTGTTAAACCTCAAATGAGATAATTCAAGTAAACCAAAGACATTAATTTTTACATTTGATAAAATATTTAAAATGAAATCTATTTTCAAATTCACTTTTCTAGCTGTATTCGTTTCGTTCTTTTATAGTTGTTCGGAGAAAGTCAACTTAATTGGAGACTTCAAAGAAACTGCTGTCGTTTATGGTTTACTCGATCATTCAGATTCAATTCATTTTATAAAAATTACGAGAGCGTTTATTGGTCCAGGAAATGCACTTGAAATTGCAAAAATACCTGACTCCAATTATTTCAATCAAGTGGAAGCAACAGTTTCTGAATTTGTAAATGGAACACTCACTCGCACTTGGGTTTTAGAAGATACAATTGTTGAAAATAAAGAAACAAACGGAGTTTTCTATGGTCCAGAACAAAAAGTTTATTACTTCAAAACATTACCGACTACTGTTTCATCTTCAGGGTTAAATGGTGTAATTCAAACTTCACCAAATCCTCAGTTAACTTCTTTAAATCCAGATGCAACTTACCAATTCAAAGCAATTATTAATGATGGAGAATTTGAAGTTACTGGTGAAACAGAATTAGTAAAAGGAATTACCACTACTGCATCTTCTCAAAATTTCACGTTTAAATTTGCTAATAATCCTGGGGAATACGTTCCAACTGGTGTAGCCGTTTCAAACTCAGGAAATTCATTTGTCGTTAATACACAATTAGATATTGCTTTCAATGAACACCGTGGAAGTGACATCACAGAAAAAAGATTTAATTGGCAATTGGGTGAAGTAAGTACATTACCTGGCACAGCAAAAACATTTAGTGCAGTAGGTCAAACTTTTTATGATTTAGTGAAAGCAAACGTTTCAAACGACCCAACGATTACAAGAAGAACGTTTAATGGAGTATACGTAACTGTAACTGGTGGAGCTGAAGAGCTTTATAATTATATGGTTGTAAATCAACCAAGTTCGACTTTAGCACAGAGTAAACCAAGTTATACTAACTTAACAGTTTCAAATGGTAAACGAGTGGTTGGAATTTTCTCTTCACGTCAAACAATCAAAATCTTTAAACCATTTTATGTTTCTGCGCAACAAGCATTTATCCGAGCAATTGATAAAAAAAGTACGCGTGAATTATGCCAAGGACCAATAACTGGAACTTATTTATTTTGTTCCAATCACCCTGGTGATAACGTTGTCAATCAAGAAGAGGCTTTCGCTTGTCAATAATTAGTTAGATTGCCCAACTTTTAAAAGCTTTTTGCTTTGTAATTTTACACTATCGTGAGTGAACGTCTAACCCTTTTTGTCGATGTATTGTTGCCTGTGCCTATTCATCAGGTTTTCAGTTATCGTGTACCTTTGGAATTTAATGATTTGGTTCAATTTGGAATTCGAGTTATCGTTCCATTTGGTAAAAATAAATTGCTGACGGGAGTAATTACAAGAGTTCATCAGGAAATCCCAACGAATTACCAAGCAAAATATGTGGAGTATTTACTTGACGAATCGCCAATAATTAACACCAAACAATTTCAATTTTGGAATTGGATTTCAGATTATTATTTGGCTCCAATTGGCGATGTAATGAATGCTGCTTTACCTGCAAATTTTAAGTTAGCAAGTGAAACAAAAATCATTCTTCATCCAGAATTTGACAAAAATATCGACCAATTAGATGATCGCGATGGAGAAATCGTGGAGGCTTTAACCATTCGAGAAGAATTAGATTTAAAAGAACTTTCTGATATCGTTGGAATCAAAACCATTCAGCCTCTGATAAAGCGATTGATTGATCGAAGAATTGTTGTTTCAAAAGAAGAAATAAATCAACGTTACACTCCTAAAACGATTTCTTGTATTGTTTTAAATGATGCTTACACCAATGAAAATGAGCTCGAAATTTATATTGCAGAATTAGAAAAACAAGCGAAAAACGAAAAACAAGTTGCGCTTTTACTCTTTCACATCAATGAGGCAATGCAAGGCGGAAGTTTGATGCAACCTGTTCCTAAGAAAAAATTCACTGATGCTGGATTAAGTGTTTCAACTTTAAATACGCTCGAGAAAAAAGGAGTTTTAAAAACCGAACGTTTTCAAATAGACCGACTCATAAGTGCCTCAAAAGAAGAAATAGCTTTTAAAGCTTTAACTAAACCTCAAAGTGTTGCTTTAGAGGAAATTAGAACAACGTTTGAAACGAAACAAGTCACTCTGCTACATGGAGTTACCGGTTCAGGAAAAACAGAGATTTATGTTCAACTCATTCAAGAGTATTTGGATAATGGAAAGCAAATTCTGTTTTTATTGCCAGAAATTGCATTAACGACCCAATTAATTCAACGACTTTCCTCCTATTTTGGTGAACAAGTTGGCGTTTATCATTCGCGTTTTAATCAAAATGAGCGCGTTGAAATTTGGAATAAAGTCCTTCAAAATGACTTCAAACAATTCAGAATCATAATCGGTGCACGTTCGTCTGTGTTTTTACCATTTCAAAATTTAGGATTAATCATTGTCGATGAAGAACACGAAAGTTCATTCAAACAATACGACCCATCGCCGCGCTATAATGCAAGAGATGCCTCCATTGTTTTAGCAAATCTTCATCAATCGAAAGTTTTATTAGGTACAGCAACACCTTCGTTAGAAACGTATTACAACGCTAAAAATGGAAAGTTTGGACTCGTTGAATTGCTCGAACGTTACAAAGGATTGAAATTACCAGAAGTACTTTGTGCAGACTTAAGAAGTGAACGTCGCTTGAAAAATATGCAATCTAATTTCAGTTCGTTTTTAGTGGACGAGATGCGAGAAGCTTTCCAAAAAGAAGAACAAATCATTCTGTTTCAAAATCGTAGAGGCTACACTCCTTCTTGGACTTGTGAAATTTGCGCTTGGACACCAAAATGCACGAATTGTGATGTTTCTTTGACTTATCATAAATTTGGCAATATTTTAAAATGTCACTATTGCAGCTACATTGCTCCACCGATGGGAACTTGTCGTTCATGTGGAAGTAATAAACTGAAAATGAATGGTTTTGGAACTGAAAAAGTAGAAGATGATTTAGCGATTATTTTTCCAGATAAAGTAATTAAACGTTTGGATTTAGACACCACTCGTTCAAAAAATGCCTACGAAGAAATTCTTGATGACTTTGACAATCGCAAAATTGATGTACTAATTGGTACGCAGATGGTTACTAAAGGATTAGACTTCGATAATGTGAGTTTAGTTGGAATTTTGGATGCTGATATGTTGCTTAACCGACCAGATTTTAGAGCCTATGAACGATCGTATCAATTGATGTCGCAAGTTGCAGGTCGCGCTGGAAGAAAAGAAAAACGTGGAAAAGTGATTATTCAAACGGCGAATCCAGAACATTGGGTGATTCAATTGGTTCAAGAACACAATTACCAAGAGTTTTACAAGCAAGAAATCATTGAACGACAAAATTTCTTTTATCCTCCATTCTACAAAATGATTGGATTTACACTTAAACACAAAGATGAAAATGAAGTTGGACGGGCTTCTCTGGAGTTAGCCAACGCTTTACGAGATATATTCAAAGAACGTGTTTTAGGTCCAGATTCGCCTTTGATAAAACGCATTCAAAACTTATTCTTGAAAGAAATTCGTTTAAAAATCGAGCGCACTGCACCTGAGAAAAAAGTTAAGGAAAAAATCAAAACCATTATCGACCAATTCTATGCAAAAACGGAGAATAAATCAGTTCGGGTGGTGATTGATGTTGATCCGATGTAAAATTATGCTTAAGCTTCTTTAAATAAATAATGTTTAATATTTTCATTTCTTGTAATCAGCTTTTACACGACACGAAAAAAATCTATCACTGAAGGGAATAATTGGAGATAATTTCAATTTTATCTAATTATCCTAGTTATCCTTAATATTTGTAATGTCAGCATTAACCACTTCCCCTATTCGTATAAAAATGTAACGTTAATTAGACTATTTTGTGATGAGAATTAAAATCTATTATGATTGAAACAGATTAATTCCGAAAACCATTTCTTTTAAATCAATGAATAAACCACTAAAAAACAATTACTTAACTCCTATTATTTACTCTAAATTTAAAATCTTACAAGAAAACTAATTGATAATTAAAAAAACACAATAAGCTTTAAAAAAGTCTTTTTTTTAGGAATGTTTTTCATTGGAATATGAGCAGTTTTTGAATTGGCTTAACTTTGACAGTTTTGTATAATTAATTGAAAAACTATTTTTTTCAATATTTTAATATATCTATTTATAAGCCGAGACGAAATTAAAATTTCAACATTCAATATTCAAAAAAAACTAGCATATTCCTATTATCTTTGCACCAATATGAAAATCAAAGATGCAGTATTTGTTGTTTCCAATTCGGATATTAGCAAATGTCCAACGGATGAAAAATTTGAATTTGCCTTTATTGGTAGATCAAATGTTGGAAAATCCTCGTTAATCAATATGTTGACAGGAAAGAAAAACCTTGCTAAAACATCAGGAACGCCAGGTAAAACGCAGTTAATTAATCACTTTTTGATTGATGAAAAATGGTATTTGGTGGATTTACCAGGATATGGTTACGCCAAAGCTTCTAAAACTGCGCGTTTCAAATGGGAGAAATTTATTTCCGAATATTTAACGAAACGCAAAAACTTAATGAATACGTTTGTGTTATTGGACGCACGTCTTGAACCGCAACAAATCGACCTTGAATTTATGAATTGGTGTGGTGAAAAAGGCCTTCCCTTTTCGATGGTTTTCACAAAAATAGATAAACTTTCTAGTACTGCACTTCAAAAAAACCTAGCGAAATACCGCAAAGAAATGTTGAAATATTGGGACGAATTACCACCTGTTTTCACAAGCTCAAGCGAATCTGGCTTTGGGCAAGAACCAATTTTAAATTACATCGGTGCGATTTTAGAATAATAAACTAGATTTCAAAAGTTTACGAGCGGAAAAAAACTCTTTCCTATGATTTTAGTCACATTTAGTTCGATTCAACTACTTTAGAATTATATTCTTAAATCAAGAAAGAATTTTTGTTCAAGCTCATTTTAAAGTATAAATTTAAAATTAAGAATCATAAAAGCAAAATAGCTATAGCAGACAAAAATATCAGAATAGTAATCGTCGCAATTTTCGCAGCACTTTATTTAGTTAGACCCATTAATTCATTCTTAAAAATTTGATTATCAATAATTTGAATTAAAAAAATATAGATTTTCTCCTACAATTATTGTATCTTAGATGCAGAAAAAAGGTGATTGATAAATGTTTAAAAATCGCAAAAAAAACTGACTTTGCGCAAAACACATACTCAATCACTGAAAAAACTTTATATTGACCTACGATTTAGTAAACACTAAAAAAACAGAAAAAAAAAGCTAGTCGTTCTATAAAGACAATTGCAGGATGATTAGTTCGAGAGTTAAAGTACTTATTGCCGAATTATACAGATTACAAAGAATTTTTGTCGCTTTACGAACAAGTAATCAATCAGCAACGCGACACAAACTTATACTCTCAATTGTTTTTCTCTTTTAATTTTGGATTTAGAAAAGATTTATACTAATCCCAGTTATCAACCTTAGTTGTTTTATTTTACCAACAAATGCTTTTCAATAAAAGACAGAATTAATTCTTGTTCTTCTTGCGA
>CALPMC020000016.1 GCA_943324565.2 Chitinophaga pinensis
CCAAAAGGATTATTTCCTTTAGTTGAAGTAGAACTGCCATTGGTGGCATTTTTACCATTTTGATTATTTGAGTTGCCGTTAAATACTTTAGTGTCAGATTGATTTCCAGTTACAAATTTTTCTGATTGAACTGCTGGTGGTGCGACTTTATCATTTGTTGGTGTTCCTCCTCCTGCACTACCACTAATGTCTTTTATTTCAACATTTTCAACAATAAATTCTTCGATTACTTCATCCGATTTTATAGGTGGTACATCAGCAGGAACTGCATTTTGTATATAAAATGTTGTAAAATAAGCTAATAAGATTAGAATCATCAAAAAGGAACTTGAGCTGATATATGCTATCTTTTTACCTTTGGATTCGTTATATTGTTCAATCGAAAGTGCTAACATGATAATCAATTTTAAGATGAAAGTTTAGTTTTAATTTTAACGACTGAATACAAGTAAAGTTACATTGATTTTGAAATCTTTAGCTGTCTCCTTTTGTAGCTATTATTACCTTTAAACCATTATCCATTCCAATTCTAAGTAAATCAACTAGTTCTTGAACTTGGGAGTCAAAAGGAATTCTTAGAATAACTGTATTGTCGTTGATTTTTGCAGTTTCAGCAAGTAATGTAGCTTCAATATCATTAAACGCAATTTCTTTTTTATCAACAAAATACTTCTTATCTTGTGTTACAGTTAGAGTTACGTGTTGCTTATTCGTTTTTTCATTAGCTTTCGACTCTGGAAGTGGAACCTTAATTACGTTCGGGTTTGCCAACGTTGAAATAATAAGAAAGAATAACAACAAGAAAAACATGATGTCGCTCAACGCCGAAGTAGCCACCTCAGCATGAAGCCTTTTTCTACGCTTTATCGCCATTGTTAGGTCTTTGAATAAGGTTAACGAACTCTAAATTTACTTTTTGGATAGCCAATGCATAATTGTCAATCATCCCATTCAAAATGTGGTATGCTGTAAATGCAACGATACCCACAATCAATCCCGATCCACTACTAATCATTTTTTCATAAAGACCACCAGAGATATTTCCGATTGAAACGTTTTCTGAGATTGAGATTTTGTAGAAGATTTTAATTACCCCTGAAATCGTACCGATGAATCCGAACGTTGGAGCTACTCCGGCTATTAAGCCAAGAATTCCAATGTTTTTCTCCATTTTACCGATTTCAATATTTACAACTTTTTCCAGATTAGATTCTATTTGTGAAATTGGTCGTCCGATTGTTAGAACTCCTTCTCGAACTACATTTCCAAATGCTGTATTGTCACGCGACAAGGTGTCTAAAACAGGAGGGATATTACCTGCTTGAAGATTGGTTTTAATCTCTGAAAGCAAATGTTTATTGTATTTTGACATATTTCTGATATATAAATATCTTTCAACCATAATAGCTAATGATATAAACAGTAAAATCGCAATCGGAATAAGAAAAAATCCACCTTTCATAATGAATTCAAGTGTTGAAATTTCTTTCACGATTTGAGCTGGAGCTTCAGCTGTTGTTGTTGCTGTTCCATCTCCAACATTCATCTGAGCCATTGCCACAGACGAAGCGAACACCATTAATAAGGTAAATATGTTCTTGATTTGCTTTTTCATTTTAGATAAAAATATGGGTTTGGACAAAACTAACGATTCATTGTTTAATTAAAAACAGCACTTTGACGAGATATCCACACCGAATTGTTATCTTCAAATATTAAGGTAGTTGGATTGATTCTCTTTTGCTTGTTAATTGATTTTTGAAAATTGGTTACACCGAGAATTGCGAATTAAAGAATTGCAAATTGCAAATAAAGCATCAAAATCAATCATCAAGCATCAAAAATCAAGAATCCAAAGATTCGTGGCCTATTAATACAATTCGAAGCCAGATATAACCAATGATTCCAGCGCAAAGTGAAGAAAGTAGAATAATGAATTTGGAATTATTGATGATTTGGGCGTCGTCGAAAGCAAGTAAAGTAACGAAAATTGACATCGTGAAACCAATTCCTCCAAGAATCGCAACGCCAAATAATTCCGTCCAACTGATGTTTTTAGGGAGTTCGCAGATGCCCAATTTTACAGCAATAAAAGTAAATAAGGTGATGCCAATTGGTTTGCCTAACACCAAACCGATGAATATCCCTTTGCTATAATTTGCAAGTAAAAATTCACTCCAATTGCTTTCAATGATAATAGCGGTGTTTGCCATTGCGAAAATTGGCAGAATCAAATAGGGTACAGGTTGTTGTAAAATTCGTTCCAATTTTGCAGAAGGTGATTTGTATTCACTGTGATTCGCAGGAATTGCAAACGCCAACAAAACACCGGTAATTGTGGCGTGAATGCCTGAATTGAGCATGAAATACCACATTCCGACACCGACACTCATGTAAACCCATAAGTTTTTAATTTTGAATTTATTGAATGCAAGTAAAACTCCAAAAAGAGCGAGTGAAATCAACAAATTTATTAAAACAATTCCTTTGGAATAAAAAAGAGCAATCACTACAATCGCAGCTAAATCGTCTATAACTGCAAGTGCTGTTAAGAATATTTTAATAGAAAATGGAATGCGATTTCCAAGCAAAGACAATGCTCCTAAAGCAAAAGCAATATCCGTTGCCATAGGAATTCCGAAGCCAGTTTTGGTGACAGATGAAAAATTAAAAAGTGTATAAATCAATGCTGGAACTAAAACCCCTCCCAAAGCACTAATTCCGGGAAGAATTGCTTTTTTGAAAGTAGAAAGTTCGCCAACTTGAAATTCGCGTTTGAGTTCTAAGCCAATGAGTAGAAAGAAAAATGCCATCAAGGCATCGTTCACCCAATTTTCGATTTTAATTCCTGCAAAATCCTTTTCCCAAAAAGACAAATAACTTTCTTGAAATGATGAATTCGTAATTAAAATTGATGCTAGAGTAACAACAATCAACAGTATTCCACTTGATTTTTCGCTTTCAAAGAAGCTTTTAAACAAGTTGGAAACACGTTCTTTCATGGCTTAAACCAATTGCTCCAATGCAATTTCAAACGCCGCTTTTGCGATTCCAGTTTTTTCGTTGTGTTTGTTGTAGGTGTTTTCCAAGGCATTTCGAATAATTGAACTTGTGTCCTCAAAAATCAATTGATCTTCAATTGCCTTCAAATCATTACTCATTAAATAAGCAAAAACGCGCGCCATACCACAGTTTGCAATGAAATCTGGAATTAATGAAAGTGAAGCATCTGCCTTTTCAGCAATTGCACCAAAGAATATTTCTGGGTCTGCAAAAGGAACGTTTGCACCAGAAGAAATAACTTTCATTCCAGCAGTTAACATTCTGTTCAATTGGTCTTCAGAAATCATACGACTTCCTGCACATGGAATGAAAACGTCTGCAGGAGTGTCCCAAATTCTGGCATTTACTTCATCGTAGCTTAATAAATTAGGATGAACTAATTCATTACCATTTTTGTTCAAGAACAATGCTTTGATTTCTTCGAAAGTGAAACCATTTTCATTGATTAAACCACCAACACGGTCAATGATTCCAACGATTAATGCGCCATTTTGAGATAAATAATATGCTGCAGCTGAGCCCACATTTCCCCAACCTTGAACGATGACTTTTTTTCCAGCGACCGTATTTTGGGTTACTGAGCCTGCCGAAGTACCCCAAATGTCGAAATAATGACGAATTGATTCAGCGACTCCGAAACCAGTAATCATATCTGCGATTACATATTTTCTATCGGGATTAGGAGAGAATCCTTCATCTTCAATTGCTTTCAATACACCTTGACGCAATTGTCCGATTCTATTAATTTTTTGAGATTCTTTTGGTTGAAAGTGTCCGTTGAAAACACCTTCTTGCGGATGCCAAACACCACAATCTTCTGTAAATGGAATTACTTCATGGATTTCATCAACGTTCAAATCGCCACCAGTTCCGTAATAACTTTTCAATAAGGGAGAAACGGCTGCATACCAACGACGCAAAACACCTTCTTTTCTTGGGTCTTTTGGATCGAAGTTAATTCCTGATTTTGCACCACCAATTGGAGGTCCAGCAACTGTAAATTTCACTTCCATTGTTTTTGCAAGCGATTCCACTTCTCTTTTGTCCAAACCTTTACGCATTCTAGTTCCACCACCGGCAGCTCCTCCACGTAATGAATTAATCACTACCCAACCTTCTGCATCTGTTTCAGAATCTTTCCATTCAAATACTATTTCAGGGCGTTTTTTTTCAAATTTTTCAAGAAGTGCTTTCATTTTGCTTTTTACTTTGATTGGTCACAAAATTAAAAAATAGAATCGATTGAATGGAAAAAAAAGGAAATATTACGTTGTTTAACTATTGTAGACTTTATTAAATGAGATTCCTAATCTTATTCAGAATGACCACGAGTTAGGATATTTTGCGAAAATGAAAACATTTTCGACTTCAAACAACCAAAAAAGTCACTTAGACCAAATGGAGAAATCTTATTTGGGAGAACTATGTTTCTTATATCGTTGCTCGATGAAAATTTCCCGAACTTACTTCAATAATTGCCCCTGTAACACTTTTAACGGTTGTCGTTTCATTTCTAAGGTAGCGCGCCCCTAAAAATGCAAAAATAATTGCTTCTTTGAAATCAATAATTTCTTCAGATGGCACAATGACTTCACCTTTGAAAAAGAAACGAATTCGTTCAATTAGAAAACTGTTTTTTGCACCACCTCCAGTAATATAAATGGAGGAAATGCTATTTGAGCTAAGAACGTTAATTATTTCAATAGCTGTGTGCTCAACGAGTGTTCTAAGTTTGTTTTCAAGCGATTCGATTTTGTTTATGATTGGATAAAAATCACTTTCTAACCATTCTGTTCCTAACGATTTCGGAGCTGATTTATGAAAATGTTCCAATTTTTGGAGTTCTTCTAAAATTGTAAAATCAATTTTACCTTTTCGAGCAAGATCTCCGTTTTTATCGAAAGTTAAACCAATTGATTTTACGGCATCATTCATTGGTAAATTTCCTGAACAAATATCAAAAGCAATAATTTCATTATTTTTCTTAAAGCTAATATTCGTGAATCCTCCAATGTTTAAGAAGGCATTTGCTTTAGCACTAAATAAATTAAAATCACCAATTGGAACGAGTGGTGCGCCTTGTCCTCCTGCAACAACATCTAAGGTTCTAAAATCGTTGATGACGTCGATTCCAGTTTTAAAAGCCAATGTCGTTCCGCAACCAATTTGATACGTAAAGCCATTATGTGGTTGATGAAAAATCGTTTGTCCATGAGAAGCAATTGCATCAATGTCGCTTTTAACAATCTTGAATTTCTCAATGAAATCATTCACTGTATCAGCGTAAAACCGTCCGATTTCTTTATCCAACATTAACATTTCTGGAACAAAAAGTGCTAAATAATTGTCAAGTTTTTTTAGAATTGATGTCGAATAAGGAACCGTTTTGTAGTTTTTAAGTTCAAAGTCAATTTGCTCGTTTTCAAAATTGAAACTAACGTGCGCTACATCTAATCCGTCCAAAGAAGTTCCGGACATTAATCCAATAATTTCGATTTTATTCTTGTTTAATTGCTGATTCAAAAGAGAAATTCGTTTATTTTTGTCAAAATTAATTTAATTCGTCAAACTATGAATTTTGAATTGTCTGAAGAGCAATTGGCAGTTAAAGAAGCTGCTAGAGATTTTGCACAAAACGTATTGAAACCTGGAGTTATTGAAAGAGATAACTTACAAAAATTTCCAACTGAGCAAATTAAGCAATTGGCAGAGCTAGGTTTTATGGGAATGATGGTTGATCCAAAATACGGAGGAAGTGGAATGGATACCTTGTCTTATGTTTTGGCGATGGAAGAAATTTCGAAAGTAGATGCATCTACATCTGTGTGCATGTCAGTTAACAACTCATTGGTTTGTTGGGGGTTAGAAAAATTTGGAAACGAAGAACAAAAACAAAAATATTTAGTTCCACTTGCGAAAGGTGAAAAAATCGGAGCATTTTGTTTGTCAGAGCCAGAGGCCGGTTCGGATGCAACATCTCAACGCACAACAGCTGTGGACATGGGAGATCATTACATTTTGAATGGAACAAAAAACTGGATAACTAATGGTTCTTCAGCATCAGTTTATTTGGTAATTGCTCAAACAAATGTAGAAGCTGGTCACAAAGGAATCAATGCGTTAATTATTGAAAGAGGAATGGATGGATTTATCGTTGGAGCTAAAGAAGATAAATTAGGAATTCGTGGAAGTGATACACATACATTGTTATTTAACGACGTAAAGGTTCCAAAAGAAAACAGAATTGGCGAAGATGGATTTGGTTTCAAATTCGCGATGAAAGTATTGAGTGGTGGACGTATTGGTATCGCTGCACAAGCATTAGGAATTGCCGGTGGCGCTTACGAATTAGCTTTGGATTATTCAAAACAACGTAAAGCTTTTGGTAAAGAAATTTACAAACATCAAGCAATTGCTTTCAAATTAGCGGATATGGCTACAGAAATTGAAGCAGCAAAATTATTGGTTTATAAATCAGCTTTGGATAAAGATAACGGTAGAAACTACGATCAATCTTCAGCTATGGCGAAATTGTATGCTTCTAAAGTTGCCATGGAACAAACAGTGGAAGCTGTTCAGATTCACGGTGGATATGGTTTCGTGAAAGAATACCACGTGGAGCGTTTGATGCGTGATGCGAAAATCACACAGATTTACGAAGGAACCTCTGAAGTTCAAAAAATCGTTATTTCAAGAGGTATTTTGAACGCTTAGTTCAGTTTAATACTAACAAATTATTTAGGAAATCCCGGAGCGAAAGTTTCGGGATTTTTTTATTAACAGTCACAGAATTAATCAACAAAAAGAACAAGTTCGAGGCCCATATGTTAATTTTGCAAGAAGTTTTAATCATTTTTTTTAAATAAAAAAAATGATGTAATTATGCAGTAAAAATTTTGTAAAAAATAATTTCAAAAACCACCTGAAATGAAAAAATGCATCCAGCAGTTTTTATCCAGCTACTCAACTAACATGGTTGTAAATACCAATCTTGCACACAAAAATATTCCAATAAAAAATATAAGTTCTTCTATGAAAAAATTGAAGCGATTGATGCTGATGCCATTGATGGTGTTGGTGGTGTTGTTTGGGAGTGGGGGAGTTTGGGGGCAAACCACAGGCATATATGAAAGCTACGCTATTTTGAATATTAACAGTGGTGGAAATACCTACTATGATTTAAATGCAGCCACAGCAAATTCTGATTTTAATAACGCCAACTTAGGAACTTTTTTGTCCGGTACTAATTCCCTTGTCTTTTCAGGAGGAGAGAACAAAACATTCAAATGTAGTGGAGGAAATGTTACGGGAAGTAATATTTACTACCGTGTCTATTTGAGTAGTGGAAGTGGGGGAAGTTTTACTACCTTAGGTATGTCATTTGTTTCTAATGATGCTGGTGGATGTGGTGGTAACCAAACATGGCGTATCAATAATGGAGCTACAAATATTATTTCAGGTCTTGCTGCAGGGACCTATACACTTGAAGTTTATTCTGACGCTCCTGGTTCTCCTTCAACTGCTTTTGCAACTAATGGAGGAGCGAATTACAAGGCTAATTTTACTGTTGTCACACAATTATATAGTAAATCTACAGGTAATCTTGAGACGTTAAGTAATTGGGGGACAAATACTGACGGAACTGGAACGGCTCCTGCTAACTTCTCAACAGGGGGAATTACTTACAACATTCGAAACAATGCAACACCAACCATTGGTGGAGCTTGGACTGTTTCCGGAACAAGTTCAAAAGTAATAGTTGGGGATGGAACCAATACCTGTAACTTTACAATCCCCACTACACTTACTTTCTCTGCACCTGCCACAGATATCAGTAATGCAGGTACAATTACAAGGACAACATCCGGTTCTGTTAGCTTTGGTACAATGAGCGTACTAGCAGGAGGTACCTATCTACACAATTATGGAACGGGTTCTATCCCAACTGCGACATGGGCGGCCACATCAACATTACAAATCAATGCTTCTTTGGCTGCAGCAACTTTATCGCAGTCTTTTGGAAATGTGAATTATAATTCGAGTGCAACTTATAGCATAAATAATACTACAAATCTTATTCAAGCCGGTGCAACATTTACCGTTTTAGCAGGAATTGTAAGGTTTGCTGATGATGTAACTAGTACGCAAACTGCAACCTGGTCAGGTAATTTAACCTTAAATGGTGGTGTCTTCACGGTTCATAATAAGACTGTAAATGCTAATGATCCTGATGGTAATTTAACAGTCACTAATTTAACTCTTACAAGTGGAACATTAAATATCCTTAATTCTGGCGCATCTGTAACTTCCAATACACCGCAAGGTTTTTTAACAGTTAATGGTAATACTGTTATAAACGGTGGTACCTTGGATATGATAGCTGCTTCGAGCTACATTTCTGCAAACATAACATCTAATTTGAATCTTAAAGGTAATTTAACCTGGGGTAGTGGTACAATTCGAAGAACATCAAGTACAGCATCTAATACCGCTACCATAGATTTTACTTCCACTTCTGGTAATCAGACCTTTAGTCAAACACTGGGTTCCATAACTTACACACCAACCGGTGCTATCACATGGTCTGAAACAGGTGCTTCAGCTCTTGATTTAGTTTATGTTGGTACCACTGCAACAGTTACCAATTTTTATCCTTCTCCTACCGGGAATGTAACAGTTAATTGCTCCAGTACATGTACTTATCCTAGTGCGCTTACTATTGCCAGTGGAAAATCACTTACTGTTGGTGCCCTTTCACCTTCAAATACTACTGCAAGGTTGGATATGCAGACATTTACTCTAACACTAACAGGGAGTACTTCTACAGTTTATGGTTTCTTGCGTTCGGCAGGTACAATTACTGGGGCAAGTACTACAACACTTACCGTCGCAAATGGTGGTACTTATGAGCACAATTCTCAGTCAGCTTTACCATTGGCAACATGGAGTTCAGGTTCAACTTGTTCTTTAATCGGATGGACATCTAGTACAACTGTGCCTTCAAATCTAAGTCAATCATTTCACAATTTTACTTGGAATAGTCCTAGCCAATCATCAACTTTGAATATGGGGGGAAATCCAACTACGATTAATGGGGATTTTAGTGTTCTTAGTACTGGTACCGGAATTCTTCGTTGGGGTACTCAGGTAACTGCTTCTATATCGGGTAATTTGATTATTACTTCAAACGGAACCAATTCAACTCTTCAAACAAATAATTCTGGAACGGCTTCAACAATATCTTTAGGGGGAAATCTAATTATTACACAAACTACAAATACTGCAACTTTAGCTCACAATGGTACTGGCACAACAACAATAACTTTTAATAAAAACACATCATCTCCTGCACAGCAATTTAGCAATAGTGGTGCAATATCCGGTCCTATAAGTTGGAATGTTGGTGCAACTTCGGGTTCTCCTACAAATATTGTTCAGTTAACAAGCAATGTAAATTTAGGAACCGGAACAGGTACCCTAACCGTGGCAAATGGCTCTGCCTTGGATTTAAACGGATTTACCTTATCAGGAACAAATATAGGGGTAACTATAAACGGAACTGGAGTTTCCAACAGTGGTGCTTTTTATACATCTACTGGAACTCCTTCCTTTGGACGACCAATTACGCTTGGAACTTCTGCGCTTATCAAATCGTCGGGAACATCTTTGACACTGACTGGTGGGGTTGTTACGGCTGCATCAAAAAACCTAACCATTGATGGAACAGGAAGTACAACCTTTTCAACAGCTGCAATTTCAGGAGCTGGTTCAGTAATTAAAAACGGTGCAGGTAATTTAACCTTCTCTTTTGCGAACACCTATACGGGTTCAACTACCATCAACGCAGGAACTTTGACTTTGGGAGTTAATCATGCCCTGCCAAAAGGCAACCCTGGAGGTGGTGTAATACTAAATGGTGGTACTTTAAGTACAGGAGCAACTATTGGATTTTCAAACGGAACAAGCAGTACAGACAATATGGGTACGCTTACAATGCAAGCCAGCTCAACCATTGCTTTGGGTACCGGTGTTCATTCGTTATATTTTAGTGCAGCTAGTTTTACCGCAAGTACTACATTGACAATTTCCGGATGGACAGGTAGTGTAGGAACTTCGGGAACTGCAGGTAAAATATTTATAGGAAGTACAGCATCACTCACATCTGGTCAACTGGCGCAAATATCAATTAATAGTCAACTTGTGACGCAGCTGAGTTCTGGAGAAATTGTTCCTCGGGCAACAAGTTATCGATCCAAACAAAGTGGAAACTGGAATGCTTTAAGCACTTGGGAATCGAGTACAGATGGATCTACTTGGGGTAATGCCAGTTCAATACCAAGCAGTTCTGATGGTACAATTACTATTCAAAACACTTTCAATGTAACAGTAAGCGCAGCGGTAAGTGTAGATGAATTAACCGTAAACTCAGGAGGCACGTTGACAATAGCTACGAGTCAAACATTGACTATAGCAAATGGTACTGGAACCGATTGCATAGTTAATGGAACTATTTCAAATGCAGGAACTATTACCACTACTGGTACACTTGACTTCGGTTCAACCGGACTTTATATTCATAATCAGAATGGGGGGACAGTTCCTGCAGCAACATGGAATGCTTCATCAATTTGTAAAATAACGGGAGTTACTACCACTTTTCCATCAGGAATAACAAATTCAGGGGCTCAAACAAATCTTTTTGGTAGCTTCGTTTGGGATTGTCCTAACCAAAGTGGACAATTGAACTTTGCAGCAGGAGCATCAACATGGACAGCATTTACTTTAGAAGGAAATTTTACCATTAACAATTCTGGTTCATCTGAACTCATTATTGGTGGGGATGCGACAAGTATTACCAGAACATTTACAGTTAAAGGAAATCTTGAACTTACAAATACAGGAACTAATGCCAATTTAACCTTAACTGAATACTATGACAATATTACAATCGCTGTAAATGGAAATGTTCTAATTTCTTCAGGTACATTGAATTTAAGTTCTTGGAATTCAGCACCAGGTGATGGAAATATTAATGTAAAAGGAAACTTTACCCACACAGGAGGAACAATTACTGAGACAGGTACCTCAACAGGTTCATCAATCGTAATTAATGGTACAACAGCACAGACAATTGAAAGTACGGGACGTTCAAACACAATTTTATTCTCTATCGCTCAGACAACAGCTACTGGAACTTGTTCTATAGCCTCGGGAAAAACTTTTGTAAATTCAAGTGGTAATTTTACTGTCACGGACAATGCATCAACATCTTCAGATTTTACTATCAATGGAACTTTTAGAAATTCAGCAGGAACTATAACATTTGTAGGAACAACATTCTCCTCAACCGGAACCTATGAGCATAATTATACAATAACTCAAGGAACAATCCCAACAGCAACCTGGAGCGCAGGATCAACTTGTTCGGTTATAGGTTATACCACCAATACCACCGCACCTTCAGGTCTGGGTCAAGCTTTCAGCAACTTTACCTGGAATACTCCTAACCAAAATACGGGTTCAATAAACCTTGCAGGTGCATTAACAACTGTGAATGGAACACTTACTGTTGCCGCAACTGGAACTACAGTTGCTCGTGAGTTGCAATTATCAGCGACCACGAATTATACTTTAACAGGTAATACTTCCACAGGAATTGGAGGTTTAACTATTTCAGGAGGCGTATTGAATCTATCAAGCGGAACTTCAACATCAAGTATAAATCTTGTTGGAAATTTTTCTCAGTCTGGCGGAACGTTAAGTGTTGGTGGTGCGAGTGCAACAATGGCTATCAACTTTGTTAAAACAGCCGGAGGTACTCAAACCTTGAATCAATCTGGAGGAACAATTTCTGGAAATCTTAACTGGAATGTTGGGAATGGTACAACCACAAACACCGTTCAACTAGGTAGCAATGTAAATTTAGGTGCAGGAACAGGTACTTTCACTATTTTAGGCAATGCGACCCTTGACGCAAGTACCTACGTCTTGAGCGGGAGTGCAGCTTCAACTTTAAATTCAGGCGCAACATTTATCACAGCAAATACTTCTGGTGTCAATGGTTCCATTACTCTTTCCGGAACAAGAACGTATAATGCAGCAGCCAACTATTCATTTAATGGCACCTCTGCCCAAGTGACCGGTGCTGCTCTTACCTCTGCGAACAATTTAACATTGAACAACAGTACTGGCTTAACTCTAAGCGCTGGATCTTCAATAACAGGCATCTTGACTTTAACAAATGGAAAATTAACTCTAGGCTCTAACGACTTGACGTTGGGATCTGCTGCTTCAGTTAGTGGTGCATCATCATCCAACTATATTTTAACCAATAGCACAGGACAACTAAAAAGATCAGGGTTAACAACCGCTTTCACATTCCCTGTTGGAAATACTTCTTACAATCCAATTACACTCACAAATTCTGGTACCAGTGATACGTATGGAATTATTGCCAAAGACGGGACTGTACCTAATGCGGTAGATGCTACGAAGGCAGTTAACAGGTATTGGGCAGTGACTGAAGGACTTGCTGGATCTGGTAACTTAGCTGTAACAGCACAATTCAATACGGCTGATGGAGCAGGAGTAAGCTATAGTACGTCAACTAATCCACAGTTCATTGGCTTGTATCCCAATGCATCGTCTTGGGTTCAAAAATCAAGTAGTGCTGCAGCAATTGGAGGTAATCCTTACACAGTTACAGCTTCTGGTTTTACCACTTCGTTACCTACCAGTGGTTCTACGTATTATTTTGCAGTTGGTACTGCAGGAGCGTTTGAGCCTCTACCAGTTATTACTGCGAGTGGTGGTGTAGTTGCCTCTTCTCCAGGATCCACTGCATCAGGATATGTAGGAAACACAATAACCATTAATGGTACTGGTTTAGCTTCAGTAACCGTAGTTAAAGTAGGTGGTAGTGGAGGAACAAGTGTAACTATCTTATCACAAACTGCTACTACACTGACCTTCGCAGCAATTAATTTGGGCGGAACAATTTATATTGAAAACCCTGGAGGAAATACGACAAGCACAGAATCTTACACCAATCTAGGTTACATTACCACTGCAACAGGAGCTTGGAGTACAGCAGGAACTTGGTTGGGAGGTGCCGTGCCACCAAGTGCTACAACAACTGATGTTACTATTGCTCATATTGTAACAAGTACTTCAGGCACAACCAATGTAGGTAAACTTACTGTAAATGCGAGCACTACATTAACTATTACCGCTTCTACAACAGTTAATATAAATACTGCTTCAACCAACAGTGGAACAATAACTAATAACGGTACATTATCAACAGCTGTTACTTATACAAACAGTGGTACGATGACCATGAATGGTGCATTCCAAATCAATCAAGGAGGTTGGGCAACAGGTTCTAACTTTGTTTATGGTGCAACTGGTACATTAAACTTGAATGCATCAAGCTCTTATTCGGTTAGCAATACTGATGTATTCTGGCCAACCTCAAACGGTCCATTTAATGTTTCGGTATTACAAGGAGGTTTAACCTTAAGTTCTGCCAACCGCACAGTTGCTGGAACATTCGCTACAGCTGCAGGGGTTACACAAACATCAAGTACACTTACAATAAGCGGTACCAATCAGTTAAACAGTGGTGGATTCTTTAACTCAGCCCCAACTTATAGCGGCAGTGCTACCTTAATCTATAATAATACAGGAACTTATGGTATCAGCAATGAATGGACAGGCAATTCTACAACCGCAGGATCTGGTGTACCGTTTAATGTTACTATTCAAAACGCTACAACACTTACTTTTCCTTCTTCAAACCGAGGTATTGGTGGCAACTTCAATATCGCATCTGGTGGAGCAACCCTAAACGCAACAAGTGGAGATTTATATGTTGGTGGAAACTTTACCAATAACGGAACATTTACCCACAACACCCGTGCGGTCTTCTTAAACGGAACCACTCAAACACTCGGTGGGTCAAATATCAATGGAAGTGCAACAACCAACTGTTTTCCTTATTTAATTCTACAAAACGGAACGAATGTTACCTTAGCAGCTTCTGCAGCGGTAACAAATACCTTAACACTAACTTCTGGAAAAATCACCCTATCAACTTTTGATTTGAATATAGGTGCATCAACAATTTCCGGAGCATCTGCATCAAATTATATCGTTACAAATAGTACAGGTCAATTAAAAAGAACGGTAACAACTGCTGCGGTTTCATTCCCCGTGGGTAATTCAGCTTACAACCCAATTACACTTACCAATGCAGGAACATCTGATTCGTACGGAATACGAGTTGCAGATGGAGCTCCAGCAAATGCGGCTGATGCCCTTGTTATAGTGCAAAGAAGCTGGTATATAACAGAAGCAGTTGCAGGAGGAAGTGATTTGACACCAGTTGTTGCTCAATACAATTCAGGAGATGTAGGTTCTAATTACAATACAGGTGTAACCCCATACATGGGTTTATATAACGGCGCTACTTGGTCACAAGTTGCAACTACTCTAGCTGGATCTTTTACAGCTACCTCAACTGGTACTAACCAATTTCCCGCTACCATTCCAGCAGGTTCATACATTGCAATAGGAAAAGACGCAGGTTTATCGTCAACACCACCAACTATTTCTTCTTTTTCTGCTACCTCAGGATATAGCGGTTCCAGTATTGTAATCTCAGGAACTAATTTCACAGGAACTACAGCAGTGACTTTTGGCGGAACAGCAGCAGCTTCATTTACTGTCGATAATGCTAATCAAATAACTGCAATAGTAGGAACTGGAGGTACAAGTGGTAGTGTTTCTGTTACTACTCCTTCAGGCTCAGTTTCTTTAGTAGGATTTACCTACTTAGGTTTCATAACAACTTCAGGAGCAACCAACTGGAATACAGGCGCTTCTTGGCTAGGTGGCGCAGTGCCGACTGCAAATACCGCTGTTACCATTGCAGATAATTTAAACATTACAGCAGCGTTTACCAACACCCCAATTGCCTCTGTTACTTTGAATACTGGTATTACTGCCACAGCTAGTGCAACCGTTGCGATTGGAACAATTACAAATGCAATAACAACTTCAGGTACAGGTGTATTTACATTTAGTGGAGCAGGTGGTTCTATCATCGCAGGAAGTGTTGTAAACGGCGGAACATTAAGTTGGAGTGCAGCCGCAACATTAAACATAAGTGCAGGTGGTACATTAACCAACAATGGAACATTCACTAGAGGAACAGGAACCCTGAACTTTGTTGGTTCAGCAGGAACAATCAACGGTTCTAATGCAATAACCTTTAATAATTTAACTATCAATTCTGGAGAGCTTACATTAACCACTGTTCCTACTATTGATGGTACATTACAATTAAACGGAGGAAGTGTAAGTGCTGCTCCAATTTATACATCCAATTCTACCCTTTATTATAACCTTAGTTATAACCGTTTTAGCGAATGGAATGCAACTGGTGTGGGTACTATTGGAACAACTGCAGGTTATCCAAATAATGTAACAATCAACGCGGGAACATTTGATATAGTTAATGGATCCAATACTGCTCGAGCAATGAACGGTACATTAACTGTTAATACCGGAGCTACATTTAATGTAAACGCATTGAATGCTGCTATAACAATTGGTGGTGGAATTACAACAAACGGAACTGGTTCATTTAACATGGGAACAACCAATGCGGCAGTAACAGTTGCAGGTTCAGTTACAAATGCAGGTAGTCTGACCTTATCATCCACTTTAGGTGGAGATATTTATGTTGCAGGCAACTTTACAAACAATGGAACACTCACCCATAACACAAGAGCGGTTTTCTTAAATGGAACGGCACAAACGGTTTCGGGTAGTGCTTTAAACACAAGTGGTACCACCAATTGTTTCGATTATTTGTTTATCCAAAATAATAGTCAGGTAACATTAGGTGCTGCTGTAACGATTCGTAGCAATTTAAATTTTACCTCTGGGGATATTATTCTTAGCACTTTTGATTTAACGTTAGCCAGTGGAGCAACAATTACAGGTGCATCAAGTGCTAATTATGTAATTACCAACAATACAGGTATGCTTGTTCGTACTTTGGCTACAAGTACTGCTGTTACTTTTCCTATTGGAAATAGCGCTTACAATCCGATAACAATCAGTCAATCAGGAGCAAGCGATGTTTATTCACTTCGCATGATAGATGGAAGTATTTCAGGTTTAAGCCCAAATGATGTAACCCGAACGATAAATCGTAGATGGTCTTTTAGCAGAACGAACAGTGCCAATGTAAACATTGCTGTAAGTTCCATTTCTTATAATACCGGGGAAGAAAACAATTCCACTAATTTTAATGGAGGCACTCAACCTTACTTTGGTTTATACAATGGTACATCATGGGTACATGCAACTGCATCTCAATCTTCACAAACCTTTACATCAGCCAATACAGTTGCATCTTCAACCGCTACTTCATTTTCGGTGGCTATGGGCAAGGATGTTGCCTTTCTGCCCGCTGCTCCAACAGTAACCTCAGTAGATGTAGCTTCTGCATACAGTGGTTCAACTATTGTGATTACGGGTACTAGTTTCACCGGAGCTACGGCCGTTTCTTTTGGGGGAACAGCAGCAGCTTCTTACACTGTAAATAGCGCTACACAAATTACCGCAGTAATAGGTACTGGAGGTACAAGTGGAGATGTGTCAGTCACCACACCATCTGGAACAGGATCTTTAACAGGAGGGTTTACCTATCTCGGATTTATTACAACTTCTGGAGCAACAAATTGGAATGCTTCTTCTTCATGGTTAGGGGGTGTTGTTCCAACTGCAAATAATGCTGCAACCATAGCACATAATTTAAGTATAGCAGCAGCTTTTACAAATTCTCCAATTGCGTCAATAACGGTTAACACAGGTATTACTGCTACGGCAAGTGCAACAGTTGCTATTGGTACGGTTACAGGTGCTATTACAACTGTTGGTAGCGGTGTATTTACATTTACAGGAGCATCTGGTTCAATTACTGCTGGTAGCTTTGTAAACGGTGGAACATTAAGTTGGGGTGCAGCTGCAACCTTAAATATTAGTGCAAGCGGAACATTAACCAACAATGGAACATTTACAAGAGGAACAGGAACTGTGGTATTTGCCAATGCAGGAACAGTAAATGGTTCGGGTGCAATTACCTTTAATAATTTAACGTTAACTGCAGGTGCGTTATCTTTAGTAACCACTCCAACAATTGCTGGAACTTTTGTATTGAATGGGGGTAATATCTCAACCAACGCACCAATTTATACGAACACATCAACCTTGCAATATGGACTTACTTACAGCCGTTTTCTAGAGTGGAGTGCGACAGGAGTTGGAACAATAGGAACAACACCGGGCTATCCGAATAATGTAACCATTAGTTCTGGAACATTTACAGTTGTTAACGGCGATGCGGGAACAGCTCGAGCTTTGGCAGGAAATTTACAAGTAAACACAGGTTGCACATTTACAACTGGTGCTTTGAATGCAGTTTTAACGATAGGAGGAAGTCTTACCACAACTGGTACGGGGAACTTAAACATGAGTAGTTCCAATGCAGCAGTTACAGTAGTAGGTTCGGTTGCTAACGCAGGCACTTTAGCACTTTCTTCAACATTGGGTGGTGATTTGAATGTGGCAGGTAATTGGACAAATAGCGGAACATTTACCCATAATTCTCGCGCCGTTACTTTTAATGGTACGGCTGCTCAAACAATTAATAGTGCTACCACATTTGCTTTCTTAACGATAGCAAACACATCTGCAAACGTTACTACTGCAGCAAATATTACGATTACAGCAAGTGGTGTTTTAACGATTAACTCGAGTGCGAGATTGGATATTGCTGCGACTACACTAACACTTACTGGCGCAACAAGTTCGATTAACGGATTCTTGAGAAGTGCTGGTACAATTGCCGGTGCGAGTGTATCTACACTTACATTTAATAGTGGTGGAACTTATGAGCATAATTATACAACCACAGCCGGAACAATTCCTACTGCAACATGGAGTTCAGGTTCTACTTGTTCTATAATTGGATACACAGCGGGTACAATCACAATAGGTTCATCATTTGGGCAGTCATTTTCTAATTTCTCATGGAATTGTCCTAATCAAACGGGAAATATTAATCTTTTAGGTCTATTAACCACGATTAATGGCAACTTTACGTTAATTACTACAAATACGGGTTCAGTAAGAATGAGCGGAGCTAATCCTTATACTCTTACAGTTGGAGGTGATTTTTCGATAGCTGCTGGTACAATAGATTTATCAAATGGTGCAGGAAATTTAGTTTGGAATATTGCAGGTAATTTTTCACAAACAGGTGGAGCTTTTAATTGGTCTGGTTCTGGAACCAGGGCAATAAATTTTAACAAAGCTTCAAGCGTTCAAACTATTTCACAAAGTGGAGGAACGATTTCTAATAATCATAACTGGAATGTTGGTACTGGTTCTTCCACCAACACCGTTCAACTTGCAAGCAATGTCAATTTAGGAACAGGTACCGGAACCTTTACTGTTTTAGGAAATGCTACTTTTGACGCTGGTGCATTCGTATTAAGTGGTAGTGCGGCATCAACATTCAACTCAGGTGCTAATATTATCTCTGCTAATACTGGTGGGGTAAATGGATCGGTAACTTTGTCGGGAACCCGCACATACAATGCAGCTGCCAACTATACCTTCAATAATAGTACTCCTTCAGCTCAAGTAACCGGTGCAGCTTTAACTGCGGCAAATAATATTACCATCAACAATTCTGCAGGTGTTTCACTGAGTGCGGGTACTACGGTTTCGGGTGCACTTACTTTAACAAGTGGTAAACTGGCTATTGGAGCCAATACGTTAACATTAAATGGTACGGTAGCCAGCATGAGTGCATCGAATAGTCTTGTTGGATCTTCAACCTCCGATCTTACCATTGGTGGTACAGGTGCATTGGGTACTTTGTTCTTTGATCAAACCACTTCAGGCACAACCAATGCCTTACAAAACGTAACCATTAATAGAACTTCAACTGGTTCGGCGACACTTGGTAATGCGCTGAGGGTTGGAGGTACATTGACGTTAACGAATGGTGATATCATTACCACATCAACCAATACGCTAACGCTTGGTACTGCGGCAACTATCTCAGGAGGTAGTTCATCCAGCTATATCGAAGGTCCATTGGATCGTACATTAACAAATAGTTCAAACTTTGTATATCCAATTGGAGGTAACTCAACAAATTATCGTCCAATAAACCTAAATAATGTTAGCGTAACTGGCAATCCTGTTGTTAGAGTAACTGTCTCTGAAACTGGAGCTACGACAGCAGATGGAACAACTTTAACGTCTTTGCTTAATGCTCGGAACTGGAATTTAGAACAAATTACTGGTACATTCACTTCTGCTACGTTGGTTATTACTGAAAGCGGAATGACTAATGGAACACATGAAATCGGAAAATCCAATAGCAATCAAGCAGGAACGTTTGTTTCTTGTGGTGAACCTCAAACTGTAAGTTCAGGAACAATTACCTCTCCTTCTGGTCAAGGCGTTGGTTTTTATGCTATTGGAGTGAAGGGTTGTACTAATCCAACTTCTGGAGGAACAATAGCGGCAAGTCAAACTATCTGCTATGAAGGAGACCCTGCTGCTTTCACAAGTTCAACTGCAGCTAGTGGAAATGTTGGAACCTTGGAGTATAAATGGCAGTATTCTTCTTCTAGTGATTTTTCTTCTGATGTAAATGACATCGCTTCAACGAACAGTGCAACTTATGATGCTTCTTCAGGTCTAACTGCAACGCGATATTATAGAAGATTAGCTCGTGTTTCTTGTATAAGTGATTGGACAGGAGCAGCAGTTTCAAATATTTTAACGGTAACGGTTAATGCAGTCTTCGCTTCAGGTGAAGTTAGTGCAACGGGTCAAACGATTTGTTCTGGAGGAACACCAACAGAAATTGGAAGCACTACAGCAGCAAGTGGAGGAGATGCAACAATAACTTATAGCTGGCGTTCATCTTCGGATAGCTATACAGCTGCCATCGATGGAGCAACTTCAGCAACATATACACCACCGTCAGGGTTAACAGCTACAACAAGCTACCGTCGTTATGCTAATGATGGTACATGTAACACAACAGCAACGGTTTCCACAGGAACATGGACGGTGACAGTGAATTCAATTCCATCTGCTCCAACCGCCTCTGCGCAAAGTTTCTGTTCTGCTTCTTCACCAACAATCGCAAGTTTACAGACCACATCAGGAACTTCAATCAAATGGTACGATGCAGTGACATCCGGAAATTTACTTTCTAGCGGAACAGCTCTAACTACAGGAACTTATTACGCATCACAAACAGCATCAAGTTGTGAGAGTTCAAGAACAAGTGTTGCTGTCACAATAAATTCCAATGGAACTTGGATTGGTGGCGCAACGGGTAACTGGGACGTAGCAGAAAACTGGTGTGGGGGTGTTCCGGATCAAAATACAGAGATTGCTACTATTCCTTCAGGTGTGACAGTAACAGTGAATACTTCTCCAACAATATTAACATATACCTTGGCGTCAGGTTCTACTGTAAATCTTGGTAATAACGTAATTACTATTGCAGACGGTGGGTCATTTACTAATAATGGAACGTTCAATGCTGGAACAGGAACCGGTACTGTGGTTTTTGCTGGATCGGGTACATTGGGCGGAAGTTCTACGACATTTAACAATTTATCAGTTAGCGGAGCCTTAACAGTAAATACCTCTCCTACGGTAAACGGAACACTTACGCTCAATAATGGAGGTTCAATAGTAAGCAATCCCATAATTTATGGAGCTTCCTCAACACTAATTTATAATCCGGGTGGTGAAATAACATCTACAAATAATGAGTGGCCAACAAGTAATTCACCTTTAAATGTTACCATTCAGAATACTTCAAATGTTACTTTGAATGATGCAAAAACAATTAATGGTTTACTAACATTAACTAGTGGGGATTTAATTATTGGATCTAATAATTTAATTTTAGGTTCCTCAGCTACAGTAAGTTCAGCTTCCGTGAGTAGTCACATAAATGCTTCATCTTCTGGAGAAGCTCGAAAAATTTATGGTGGCAGTGGCTCATTTACATTCCCTGTAGGAGATGGAACAAATTATACCCCTGCCACAGTTAATTTTACTTCCGCTGGTTCTTTCAACGGAGAAACAAACGATTATCTTGGTGTTCGATTGAAAACATCTAAAGTTACAGGTTTGAACTCCAACAACTCAAATTATATAAGTCGCTCTTGGTTCATTGAGCCACATAATTCAGCAAGTGGTTTTACTTATACGGTTAACTTATCCTACGCTGATAATGATATTGTAGGTACGGAAAGTGAAATTCGTCCCATTAAATTAAGTTCAGGTGTTTGGCAATACCCGGGTGATGTATCTTTTGAAAATGGAACGCAATTAGTCGGTACAAGCGGGTCAATAAATATCAGTTCGAATGTTTTAACATGGTCTGGTTTAACATCTTTCAGTGAATTTGGTGGTGGTGGTCAAGGAGGTCCGCTTCCAGTTGAGTTACTTTCTTTCAACGCCTTCTGCGAAGACGACATAATATCTTTATCATGGTCAACGGCTTCCGAGCAAAATAGCTCACATTTCAATATTGAAAAATCAATTAATGGAATAGATTGGAGAGTAATTGGAACAGTTATGGCAGCAGGAAATTCAACGGAAGAAATTGACTATTCATTTATTGATTCAGAAAAGTCCAATGGCGATAAATATTACCGTTTAAACCAAGTGGATATTGATGGCAAGAATAAAATATACGACCCAATTTTCGTAGATTGTGAAGGAAATGCTAGCCAATTGATTACTTATCCTAACCCAAGTAAAGATGGTTTCAATATTGTAATTAGCGATTCAAAATTAGTTGGTGAATCAATTTTAATTATTCGCGATGCAATGGGTAAAGTGATTATTGAAAAATCAATTTCTATAGAAGAAGGAATTAATTTGTACCCCATTTCTTCGACTGAATTACAAAATGGAATTTATTTCATCACAATCGAAAATCAAAATGCTCAATCTAAAACAATTAAGCATAGTAAGAATTAATCAACTCGTTTGAGTTTTAAAACATAAATCCCAGCTGAAAGGTTGGGATTTTTTTATGGAGCTGTTTTTTAGAATTGTTATTAATGTAACTTCGCAACAGAAATCTCAAAATGAAAACCTTAATACAATTTTTTGAAGGATTAGACCCCGTTTTTGCAGCATTTATAGCAACTACATTTACATGGTTGGTTACTGCCTTTGGAGCATCTTTGGTGTTTTTTTTCAAAACAATTCATCGGGGTGTTCTTGATGGAATGCTTGGTTTCACTGGTGGCGTTATGGTCGCAGCAAGTTTTTGGTCTTTGTTAATGCCATCAATTGAGCTTTCAGAACGCTTTTACCCTTCTATGCCTTGGATGCCAGCAGCAGTTGGTTTTTTGACCGGTGCTCTTTTTCTTTTCTTTTTAGATAAAAGCATGCCACATTTACACATCAATTTTAGTGAAAACGAAACCGAGGGAGTAAAAACACAATTACATAAAACAACATTATTAGTATTAGCCATCACATTACATAATATTCCTGAAGGTTTGGCTATCGGTGTTTTATTTGGTGCTGCGGCAAATGGAATGGAAGGCGCTTCAATTGCCGGGGCAATAACGTTGGCAATTGGAATTGGAATTCAAAATTTTCCAGAAGGTTTCGCCGTTGCAATGCCGTTAAGAAGAGCGGGAGCAAGTCGGTTTAAAAGCTTTTGGTATGGTCAACTTTCTGCAATAGTCGAACCTATAGCAGGTGTAATTGGTGCCGCTGCTGTAATTTATATGGAACAATTACTTCCATTTGCTTTAGCCTTTGCTGCTGGGGCAATGATTTTTGTGGTTGTTGAAGAAGTAATTCCAGAAACACAACGAGATAAGTATACAGATGTTGCAGTTTTAGGATTTATTGGAGGTTTTGTCGTGATGATGGTTTTGGATGTAGCTTTAGGTTGATTTCAAAAATATTTAATATGTGTATTCGTAATCGAACCAGTAAAATACTTTATTATTGAAAATCAAGAATATGATTGAAATGAAAACTATTTAATGAATATTAGCGAACAACGATTTGCTTTGAATTTCATAGTTTTAGAATAATGAATTTTAGTTGAATTTTTATTACTTGTACGAAAACTATACTCAATAACTTTAATATTAAAATAAATATTATCCTTATTCATTTTATGTTTAATTTCGTGCCGTCTCTAAGGGGTGTCCGCCAGCTGGCGGACTGAGATTATACCCATTGAACCTGTAAGGTAATGCTTGCGCAGGGAAGATGACTGAGCTAATTTTATATTGTAAACCATCGAGAATTAGCCCCTTATTCTTGTTTAATTTTTTAAAAAAAATGAAAACAAGACTTTTTTTAATCGGCGTATTTTATGCTTTAAGTTTTAATTTTTCCGCACAGAATAGTCTGTTCGGAACAGTTACTGATCAATCTGGAAATCCAATTCCAGGAACTAATGTCACTATTGAAGGTGGGATTTACAACACGTACACGGACCTAAATGGGAAATTTTTGTTCAACAACATCCCAAGTCAAGTTCTATTCTTAATTTTCGAGACACCAGGTTTGTTTACAACAAAAAAGGAAGTTAAACCATCTGAATTTAATTCACCTGTTCAAATTGTATTGTACTCCAATACCAAGAACTTAGAAGAAGTTCAAGTTGTTTCAACCAGAGCAATTGAATCTTCAACTTCTGTCTCGACAATTAAGCGCACTAATCCAATTGAAAAGAAAAATTTTGGTCAAGATATCCCTACCTTATTGGAGTCCTTACCTTCTGTTGTAACCACATCAGATGCTGGAACAGGAATTGGCTATACTGGATTAAGAATTAGAGGTGTAGATGCTTCACGAATCAATGTCACCATTAACGGAATTCCTGTAAACGATCCAGAATCGCACGACGTTTATTGGGTAAATATGCCTGATTTGGCTGCTTCAATAGAAAATCTACAGTTACAGCGTGGCGTTGGATCTTCTACCAATGGTGCAGCTTCATTTGGTGCAAGTCTAAATATTAAATCTCAAGATATATCGACCAATGCTTATGGGGTTTTAGACAACTCTTATGGTTCATTTAATACCTTAAAAACAACAATAAAGGCAGGAACTGGTCTTATCAACAACAAATTTTCGCTAGAAACTCGCTTGTCAAGTATCACATCAGACGGCTATATAGATAGAGCAACCTCAGATCTTAAATCTTTTTATATAGCAGGTTCTTATGTTGGTAAAAATTCTGTTGTGAAAGCAATTGCTTTTAGTGGAAAAGAAGTGACTTATCAATCGTGGTATGGAACTCCTGAAAGTCGAGTAAATGGTGATGTTGCTCAAATGAACGCTTACGCAGACCGAAATGGATTAAGTGATGAAGAACGAGCAAATTTGTTAAATTCAGGAAGGACTTACAATTTTTACACCTACGAAAATGAAGTTGATAACTATCAGCAAGATAATTATCAATTACATTTCACACATTCTTTTAAACCCAATTTAATAATGAATATAGCTGGTCATTACACCTATGGACGTGGATATTTTGAGCAGTATAGAAAAGATGATGATTTAGCTGAATATGGTTATAATCCAGTTATTATTGGAAGTGATACAATTACAAGCACTGATTTAATTAGAAGAAGATGGTTAGATAATGATTTCATTGGTGGGGTTTATTCTTTACAATATAAGTTGTCAAAATTACAATTGGTGTTTGGAGGAGCAGCTAATACTTACATTGGAAGACATTTCGGCGAAGTAATTTGGGCACGGTTTGCAGCTGATGGTGAAATTAGAGATCGATATTACGATAATGATGCACAAAAAACAGAGTTCAGTAATTATTTAAAAGCAACATATAGGCCTATTAATAGAATTACAATTACTGGTGACTTACAATATCGATTTGTAGATTATACCTTTCTTGGGATTGATGACGTGAGTGGTGAATTATTGGATTTAGAACAATCTGTAAAGTTTAATTTTTTCAATCCAAAAGTGGCAATTAATTATGGTATAAATGAACGTCAAAATATATTCGCTTCTTATGGAATTGCAAATAGAGAACCAGTAAGAAAAGATTTTAGAGAAAGTACTCCCACAAATAGACCAAAAGCTGAAAATATGAGAGATTTAGAAGTAGGGTATATGTATGCTTCTTCAAAACTAAGTTTTACTGGAAATTTATTCTGGATGGATTACACCAATCAATTGATTTTGACAGGTCAAATTAATGATGTGGGTGGATACACAAGAACCAACACAAAAGATAGCTACCGTGCAGGAATTGAGTTAAGTTCTACCTATAAAATTATTTCATCGCTTCGATTGAATGGTGCAATTACATTAAGTCAAAACAAAATCAAAGAATTTGATGAATATGTTGATGAATATTTAGATAACGAACCTTTTTATACGCAGCAATTAGTTTCACATGAAAATACCGATCTCGCATTTTCTCCAAATATTGTTGCAAACGCTGGATTTACTTTTATGCCTCTGAAAAATTTCACAATCGATTGGATGTCAAAATATGTTGGAAGACAATTTTTAGATAATACATCTAATGTGAATCGAAGTATTGATCCTTTTACCTTTTCAAACTTAACATTATCGTACACGATTGAAAATAAGTTCTTTAAAGAAATAACATTTGGCTTTTTGGTAAATAATATTTTCAATTCAATGTATTCAAATAATGGCTATACCTTTTCATACATGTATGCCGGTGAAACAACAACAGAAAATTTTTACTACCCGCAAGCTGGAAGAAATTTCTTAGCTCGTATTTTATTGAAATTATGACCAATAAATTAGTAAAAGACTGTCGAAACAACTCGATTTTTTTAACTTTAGAAAATTAATTTTAAAAGTATGAAATCGAGTTTATTGTTTTGTTTGTTCTTTTCTCCACTTTTTATCTTTGCACAAGTAAAAGAAGGGGAAGAAAAAGTTTTAATTACTGAAGTTACCCCAAAAAGTGAAACAGAACTTCCCGATATTGATCCAGAATTTCCTGGAGGAATTGATGCAATGATGAATTTTATGCAAGAAAATGTGAGGTATCCACAGTCTTCAATTGAAATGAATGAGCAAGGAAGGGTATTTCTTTCGTTTTTAGTTGACATTGATGGTTCAATTTCCGAAGTTAAAGTTGAAAAAGGGATTAGTGATAGTTTAAATGTAGAAGCGATTCGTGTCGTAAAATCTATGCCCAAATGGAAACCGGCTTTACTTGCTGATCAACCCGTTAAATCAACTGTGAGAATACCTATTAATTTTCAGCTTACCGATGGTGAAGAGTTGGAAGACGTTGAAGAAGAAGAGGATGAAGAAAGAAAACTATACGATGCACATTGGGCAGGTTTTGATTTTGGAACCTTAATTTTAATGAGTGACCTTTTAAAAACAGATTTTGTAGCTAACGATTATTGGAAAAATAATGTGGCTCGATCTGCAGTTTTTAACTTTAATTTCTTTGATTACAAATTCCCAATTTTTAAGCAAAATTTGGGTTTAACAACCGGTCTAGGTTGGAATCTTTCGACTATTGGTTTGAATAAAAATTACGATATTTTTCATACTGCTGACACTATTTTTGCCGTAGCCAATGTATCTCAAAATTACCGTGCTAATATTCTAAATGTTCAATACATAACGATTCCTTTACTATTAGAATTTGCTACAAAAAAGGAACAAAAGAAAAGTTTCTATTTTGCTGCTGGAGTTATTGGTGGAGTTCGAGTATTTTCAAACACAAGAAAAACAGGTAGATATACTAACGGTGATCGTTTTGATTTGAATGTAAGATCGAAGTACAATTTTGCTCCATTTACTTTAGAAGCAACAGTTAGAACTGGTTACGGACCAATTGGATTATTTGCCACTTATAATTTGAATACACTTTTCAAAGAAGGCAAAACGGTTGCTATTTATCCATTTAGAACGGGAATTACCTTCAATGTAGATTACGGAGCAAAATAGAATCAAATTCAACCAAAAAGTCCAAATTTCACGGAATTCAATATTTTTATTCAATTTATACGATTTTTGGTTTTTGATGTGGATTTGTCAGATAGAATTTCATTTTTTTATCAAAAATCAAACATTCAACATTAAAAATTATTTAGCGCCTTTTCAAACGCACAACCCTTCCCACTCCGCCTACATCTCCAAGTTTGCTCAGTTTGTTGCTACACCACAATTCAACTTCAAACGAGCTTCTTTCAGTCGCTGTTTTCAGTTGGTGGCTGTGCGCAAACTTTCGCAAAGCTTTCCGCTTCCGTCGGGGCGTGGGAGAATAAAAAATGTAAATGATTTCAGATAAAAATTTGAAATCATAGTTAATTCTAAAATTTAAAATAATTACATTAGCCATACAAAACTGCTTCTATCTGTCAAAATAGGAGGTCATTAGGAAGTTTTTAGCGTGTATATTTAATTTGAACTAATATGAAATTTAGAATATTAATTATTATTCCATTATTTATAATTGGTTGTATTACCAGAGGTAAAAATAAAAATAAATGTCCAGAACACGATTCTTATATTCTCTACACTGTTTCAAAAGGTGAAAATCTATCCAAGATTAGTAATGACTTCAATGTAAACATCGAAGATATAAAACTATGGAATGACCTTCCGAACAATGTAATTCGTAAAGGACAAAAATTAAATCTGTATTTCCCTACGGACTTTGTTGAGAAAGTCAAGTTTGGAATGACTAAAAGCGATTTTCTCAAAAAACTAATAATTCCTCAATTAGTTGATAGTTGTCGATCTTACGATGGAAATTTGGAGAATTTGGACCGTTTACGTTATAATGTGGAGCAAAGTTCAATGAAACTTAATAATAAAAATGTCTGTAATTTAAATTTAATGCATCAGAGTGAAATTTCGTATGTTGATTTCTACTTCATTGAAGATTCATTATCCATTATTCAATTTACTCGGAGAGGTAATCACAATTACAACAAATTAATCCAACAATTAACTAATTCTAAATTTCAAATGCATAAGTTAGATATCGAATCAAGTTATGGAGAAGGAGTTGCATTTGGCGAGCAAGTTATTGTAGAGTTGTCTCATGCAACAGAAATGGCACTAACTTTGCAGACTTATTATAGAAAAAGAAGTAAATTGATGAAGTATCTATCTTTTTACAATTAATAAACTTAAACATCAATTAAAAGCCGAGGGCTGAATAACTAAACCCGAGAAGCGCGCTTATCAAAGTTGAGAAATGTTAGTGGTAAATAAAACATATATAAATGAAAAAAATATTAGTAATTATTTCTTTGCTATTGTTGAGCGCATGTAAAAATCAAGATGCTAAGAATCAAATTATCAATGATGAGGAAATCGATAATTTTTCCGAATCAAAAGAGGTTTTAATTTTTTTATCGGATAATGAAGTGGAAAATTCTATCAACCATAATGAATGTATATTCTTATCTTCATACTGGGCAGGAATGACTAAGCAGGATGCTGTAGAAGTAACAAGATATTTACTTGATAAACATTTGTTATATGGTAAATTTTTCCAACCATATTCTGAAGAACCCAAGTATATTGAAAAAGAGAGTTTAAATATCGACACCTTTGACAGAACTAGTTGGCGGTATAGTCTAAGAACAAATAATTACTTCATGGATGCTGATATTCAATTTTCATTTAATAATTCTGATGAATTAGATTTTGTATCTCTTTGGATAAATGATATTGATAAATATAAATATAATGAGCTTTTAGATTTATTTAAAACAAAATATGGGACACCTGTTCGCAATGAGCAAAATCGGAATCAATTAGGACCATTTAAATACGCAAAAGGAAACGCTGAGTATACCTTTGAGAAAGGTTATCAACAAATACGAGTTGAATATAGACCGAAAGGTTCAGGACCAGAAGGAATGGAGAGTAAATTCAATGATATTTATATTATGTATGAAGATTTAAGAGTTATTGATAAAAACACACAAGATTATAAAGAAAGAATGAAAACGGAAAAGATTATTGAAGAAAATAACAAAAAAAAAGGAGTTAAAAATAGTTTAGAAAAAATATAATCTACCTCCTAGCCTTTAATAATTCTTCGAAACAAAACTAATACAAATAGACAATAATTTTATGTTAGAAATATTGAATTAATTAAAGGATTGGGCTTTGCGCTAGACAGCAAACTTTTACATTTAAATTACCCCAATTTTACTTATAACGTAATTTCTCCTTACCCCATCTTTAGCTTATCAATAAAATCAATCGATAATTCATTAAAAACAAGTGGATTTTCAATGTTGACAACGTGTCCACAATTTGGAACGATTTGCAATTGTGAATAGCGGTCGTTTTGAACGAGTTTTTTGACTGGAGCTAGAAACAAATGATCTTCGCCACCCATGATGTACAATGTTGGGATTTTATAGGTGTTTTGTTCCAATTCCGCTAAATAGGCTGTCAATCGGGCTGTCAATTTGAACCAGCGCTTGAATTCCTTATCCATCACTTTTTTGGCTTCTTGAATGAACAGTTTGCGCGATTGTTCGTGGTTTTTTCGCGGCATCATCACGCGTGCAAAGATTTTATAAAGCAACATGTAGGGCATGACGCTCTTGAATATTCTTCCAATTCGCAACAGTAATCTTGATTTGAAATTTAATTCCGTAACCGCACCTGCAAAAACCATCGATTGCACCGTTTTCGGACTCAACGAATACAATTGCTTGATAATAATCGAACCCATTGAAACACCTACAAAATGGGCTGTATCTATGGAATGCTCTTTTAAAGTGAGCAACACATCGTTGGCAATTATTTTGAAACTGTAATTTTTGGAATCCGCTTTCAGTTTCGACTGGCCGTGACCACGCAAATCGATTAAAAGCACGTTGAATTTTTCAGAAAACGGTTTTATTTGCTTGAACCAAATAGCCGAACTACCTCCCGCACCGTGAATGAAAACCACCCATTTGGAAGAACTGCTATTAATAAACTTTTTGGTGTGAAGCATAAAATCGAATTGAGTACTAAGTTAAGTTTTCAACGTCAGGAACTTGAATTTATCACAAATTATAATTTCCTTTTAATAACAAATTTACAAATAATAGAAATTCAAAATAGATTTGAGTGGTTTCTCATTTTGATATAAAAGACTTTATTGGGTATTTTTTGTCAAAATAAGCTGGTAAAAAAGTAAAAAATTGCTTATTAGTACATAAAATGTAAAAATAGATAGATTTAAATCTTTTTATTTATGCTATTTTTGTAGAAATAAGTAAAAAAATGGGAAATATAAACCTTATTCCAACAGAAAAAATAATTGAACGTTTACGTTATGAAAATCCTTGGTGGGTATCAAACCAAATCCCTGAAATATATGGAAGTATGTCTAGACGATTGTATTTCGACATATTTTATCCTTATGTGAAGGAGAAAGACATCAAACGTTCGGTTGTTTTAATGGGGCCAAGACGCGTTGGAAAAACAGTTATGTTGTTCCACAGCATCGATGAACTTTTAAAAGAAAAGGTCAATCCTCAGCAAATTTTCTTCGTGGGAATTGACAATCCCATTTATGTGCACTTAAGTTTGGAAGATATTTTATCTCTTTGTAAAAACGCACTCAATCTTGAAAATTTAAACGGATGCTATGTATTCTTTGATGAGATTCAATATTTAAAAGATTGGGAGCGTCATTTAAAAATTATGGTTGACTCTTATCCAGATACAAAATTTGTGGTTTCTGGTTCGGCAGCAGCGGCTTTAAAATGGCACAGTACTGAAAGTGGAGCAGGAAGATTTACAGACTTTATGTTACCTCCCCTTACTTTCCAAGAATATATTCACTTGAAGAAAATGAATCACTTGATTTATAATGGAACAATTGAATACGGTGAAAAATCAATTCCGTATTGCTTGACTCACGACATTAAAGTACTCAATAAAGAGTTTGTCAATTATTTGAATTTTGGAGGATATCCCGAAGTTGTTTTATCTGAAAAAATTCAAAGTGATATGGGAAGATATGTGAAAAACGATATAGTTGACAAAGTGCTTTTACGCGATTTGCCGAGTTTATATGGCATTAAAGATGTTCAAGAATTAAATAGATTCTTTACTTATATCGCTTACAATACTGGAAATGAGTTTTCATACGAAACCATGTCAAGAGATAGTGGCATTCAAAAAGATACACTCAAAAAATACTTAGAATATCTAGAAGCTGCTTTTTTAATTAAGGTATTGAATAAAATTGATATAAATGCAAAGCGGCTTAAACGGGTAACGAATTTTAAAGTTTATTTGACAAATCCGTCGCTGCGAACTGCTTTATTTTCACCGATTACAGAAACAGACAGTGAAATGGGAAATATGGTAGAAACTGCTTTACTTTCACAATGGATGCATCGTGAAAAATTAGATTTAACCTATGCAAGATGGAAAGAAGGAAGACGTGAAGGCGAAGTTGATTTAGTTTTGTTAGATGATAGGCAATTTAAACCAGTTTGGGCGGTAGAAATAAAATGGAGCAATCGCTATTTTGATAAACCAAAAGAACTTAAAAGTCTCATTGAATTTTGCAAAAACCATATTTTTAAAGCTGCATTGGTTACTTCAATCGATCATTCAGGAGTTCAACATGTGGAAGACATTCAATTGTCTTTTTTACCTGCTTCTGTTTACGCATACAACATTGGAGATATTACACTGAAAATGAAAACTAAAAGCTAAATTCCCAACAAAAAAAAAACACCTGCTGAATCATCAACAGGTGTTTTCCTCTTATTATGAAAAAACTTATTTGTCTTTTACTTCTTCGAAATCTACATCTGTAACTTCGTCTTGCGGGTTTCCTGCTTGCTCGTTTTCTTGAGTCCCACCTTGTGCTCCACCTTCAGCGTTAGCAGCGTTATACATTTCTTGAGAAGCAGCTTGGAAAACGTTGTTTAATTTTTCCATTGCAGGCTCTAAGTTTGCAGTATTGCGCGCTTCATACTCTCTTTTCAATTCTGCCAAAGCATCTTCGATTGGTTGTTTTTTGTCTGCTGGAATTTTATCTCCGTATTCTTTCAATTGACGCTCTGTTTGGAAGATTGTTGAATCTGCTTTGTTGATTAATTCTACTTCTTCTTTTTTCTTCTTGTCAGATTCAGCATTAGCTTCAGCTTCAGCTTTCATTCGTTGGATTTCTTCATCAGACAAACCTGAAGATGCTTCAATTTTAATTGATTGTTGTTTTCCTGTTCCTTTATCTTTCGCAGAAATATTCATTATTCCGTTTGCATCGATATCGAATGTTACTTCGATTTGAGGAACTCCTCTTGGTGCTGGTGGAATGTCTGTCAATTGGAATCTTCCTAGTGCTTTATTATCAGCAGCCATTGAACGTTCTCCTTGGATAACATTGATGTCTACAGACGGTTGATTATCAGAAGCGGTTGAAAATGTTTCTGATTTTTTAGTTGGAATAGTTGTGTTTGCATCGATTAATTTCGTCATTACACCACCCATAGTTTCGATACCAACTGATAAAGGAATAACGTCTAATAACAATACGTCTTTTACTTCACCTGTTAAAACCCCACCTTGAATTGCAGCTCCGACAGCTACTACTTCGTCAGGATTTACTCCTTTTGAAGGTGCTTTTCCGAAGAAACGCTCTACTGCGTCTTGAATGATTGGAATACGTGTTGAACCTCCTACTAAAATCACTTCGTTAATGTCTGATGGAGATAAACCTGCATTTTTCAAAGCTGAACGACAAGGAGCGATAGTTCTTTCTACGATTTCAGAGATTAATTGCTCAAATTTCGCACGTGTCAACGATCTAACCAAGTGTTTTGGAATTCCGTTCACTGGCATGATGTATGGCAAGTTGATTTCAGTTGAAGTCGTTGAAGACAATTCAATTTTTGCTTTTTCAGCCGCTTCTTTCAAACGCTGTAAAGCCATTGGATCTTGACGTAAGTCTAAACCTTCATCATTTTTGAATTCGTCTGCTAACCATTTGATGATTGATTCATCTACGTCGTCACCACCTAAGTGCGTGTCACCGTCAGTTGACAATACTTCAAATACACCGTCACCTAATTCTAATACAGAAACGTCATGCGTACCACCACCGAAATCGAAAACAACGATTTTTTGGTCGATACCTTTTTTATCTAAACCGTAAGCTAATGCTGCAGCTGTTGGTTCGTTGATGATTCTTTTGATTGTTAAACCAGCGATTTCTCCAGCTTCTTTTGTAGCTTGACGTTGAGAATCGTTGAAGTAAGCAGGAACAGTAACAACTGCTTCAGTAACTTCTTGACCTAAATAATCTTCAGCAGTTTTTTTCATTTTTTGAAGAATCATTGCTGAAATTTCTTGTGGCGAATATTGACGGTCGTCGATTTGCACACGAGGAGTATTGTTGTCGCCTTTTACAACTTTGTAAGGCATACGAGCGATTTCTTTGCTAGACTCATCAAAGCTTGTTCCCATGAAACGTTTGATAGAGCTAATCGTTTTTGTAGGATTCGTGATTGCTTGACGTTTTGCAGGATCTCCCACTTTACGTTCTCCGCCTTCCACAAATGCTACTACGGATGGAGTTGTTCTTTTACCTTCTGCATTTTCAATTACAACCGGTTGATTTCCTTCCATGACAGAAACACAAGAGTTTGTTGTTCCTAAGTCGATCCCAATTATTTTTCCCATTTTTAAATTATATTTTCAATTTGATGAAAGCGCAAAGTCAATTTATATGCCACTGAATATTAACATAAAAACTGTGACATTTTGATTGAATTGACCACTAACCCGCTGTCATATTGTCGGAAACAGTGACAGTTAATAAGTTTTAGATGAAAATTTAGTGTGTATTTTGGCTTGTTTAACTTCTTATTTTTTGGTAATATTGTTCTAAAATAGTAAAGATGGGAAAAAACACAACTATTTCTTTAGGTTCACATTTTGAAAATTTCATTTCGGATGCTCTTTCTAGTGGACGCTATAACAGCGCAAGTGATGTTGTAGAAGCAGCATTGCGTTTGTTAGAAGATCAAGAAGTAAAAGCTTTAGCCCTCGTTAATGCGCTTAAAGAAGGCGAAAAAAGTGGTTTTGTTACAGATTTCAATTCAGATGAATTTTTAATGAAATTGAACAAGAAACATGGTTTTTAATGGAATTTAAGTTATCCTTAAAGGCTGAAATTGATTTGATAGAGATTTGGGAATATACTTTTCAAACATGGTCGCTTGAAAAAGCAAATCAATACGTATCGAATTTAATTTCTAGTATAAATAGTCTTTGTAGAAACCCCAAAATTGGAAAAAGTTACGATTACATTAGAAAGGACTATTTAGGATTAAAAGTTAATTCTCACATCATTTTTTTTAAAATTGAGGATAGTGGCACAATCAGTGTCGTTAGAATTCTTCATGAAAAAATGGATTTACCTTTTAAGTTGTAATAATTTTCATTTTAACGTTTTAACTTCTTATTTCCTACTTTTGTTGTATGCGCTATTTTGTACTATTTCTTCTTCTTTCAAGTATCTCGAATTTTATCTCTCAGAAACAATCTCCATTTTCAGGAGAATTAACTTATAAAATCGAGCGCGTTGATGTGGTAGATTCATCTAAGTCAATTCAATTAATTTACGCGAAAGATTCCTTAATTAAAATAGTGAATTTCAACTCAGATAAGGGAAAACAAGAATTAATCAAACACTTGACTTATAATAAATCTTATTTGTTAATCGAATCACCTCTTCAGAATTTTGCTATTAAAACGAATGAGCATTTAGTAAAAGATACGATTTCAAACTACACTTTCAAATCTCAGTTTGGTTCAAAAAAAATTGCAGGAAAGCGAGCTAAAAAAGTAAAGGTTAAATTAACAAGCGTTAAAAACGAATTGACTTTTCTATATCTCAAAAAGATTCCAGCTAAATATGCAAATACTTATTTTGATTTACCTGGGTTACCAGTTTTGTATTATGTTTCAACACCAGAAGGACTTTATAGATATACATTACAAGAATTCAAGGAAGTAAATCCACCTCTAGAATTATTCATGATTCCAAAGGATTATAAAAAAGTAACTTTTGAAGAATTCGCAGAAGAATTTTCAAAATTGTATGAATCGAAAGAGTAAATAGCGATCCTTTATCTCAATCATGATATCAACTTTGAAACAGTTTTTTTTTATAATTACTTTTTATGTTGAAAAACGGGTTTCAAAATCTTAGTTTAAAGCTCTAGACTTTGGTAATAAAAGGAATTTTTAGAATGCATTATCAAAGCAATCAAATTACCATAAATTATGATTAGAAACAGTATTAAACTAATTCTAATTCCTATTGTTAATTACATTTGTGTTTTAAAATTGAGATTATGAAAAATGTAGGAGTGAATGGTTTTGGTAGAATTGGTCGTTATTTTACACGTTTGGCATTACTTGACAATGCTGTAAATATCACAATGGTAAATGACCCAGCTGATACCAAAACATTAATGCATTTGCTAAAATATGATAGTGTACATCGAACATTTCCACTAGATTTTACAATTAATGGTGATGAAGTAACATTTGAAAATGGAAAGAAAATAGTTTTCTCTCATGAAAAAAATCCAGAATTAATTTCATGGGGAGAAAATAGAATTGACATAGTTATCGAATCTTCAGGTTTATTCTTATCTCGTGAAGCAGCAAATAAACATATTACAGCAGGTGCAAAAAAAGTAGTGATTTCTGCCCCAGCAGCTGATGCTGATATTCCTGCAATAGTTTTAGGTGTTAATGATGAAGTACTCGACTTAAACGATTCAATTATTTCTAACGCTTCTTGTACCACAAATAACGTTGCACCTATGATTGCTGTGATGCGTTCATTATTCCAAATAGATTACGCATACATTTCAACAGTACATAGTTATACATCCGATCAACGTTTACATGATGCGCCTCATAAAGATTTAAGAAGAGCACGTGCAGCTGCAAATTCAATTGTTCCAACTTCAACAGGTGCTGCAAAAGCAGTAATTAAAATTTTCCCAGAATACCAAGGAAAAATGACAGGAGGAAGTGTGCGTGTTCCTGTTGCTGATGGTTCGATGACGGAATTGACAATGTTTACCGAACAAGAAGTTACAGTAGAACAAGTGAATGCAGCAATGAAAAAAGCTTCAGAAACTAATTTAAAAGGAATTTTAGGTTACACGGAAGATCCAATTGTTTCAGTAGATATTATTGGAAGTCCTTTGAGTTGTTTATTTGATTCGCAATTGACAATCGTTCTAGGGAAATTGGTTAAAATTTCTGGTTGGTACGATAACGAAACAGGTTATTCGAATCGTTTAATTGATTTGGTTAATAAGTTATAAAGAATCTGAAAGAGAAATTTTAGTCGTTTCCAAGAATTATCAATCTCGTCGTTCTCCAATTTGTTGACGCCACATCGCGTAATACAGTCCTTTTTCGGCTAATAATTCGCTGTGTTTTCCTGTTTCAACAATGACACCTTTTTCTAAAACGAAGATTTTATCCGCGTGCATAATGGTCGATAAACGATGAGCAATGAGAACAGTTATATGTTCTTTTTGATTTCCAATCGAGCGAATCGTATTTGAAATGGATTCTTCAGTAATGGAATCTAAAGCTGAGGTTGCTTCATCAAAAACTAATAATTTCGGCGTTCTCAACAAAGCTCGCGCAATGGATAATCGTTGTTTTTCTCCACCAGAAAGTTTCATTCCACCTTCACCAATAACAGTGTCGATTCCGAATTCACTTCTTGCAATTAAATTGTCACATGCAGCTTGGCTTAAAGCAAAATTCAATTGTTCTTCTGTTGCCTCCGGTTTGGTGAAAAGTAAATTCTCACGAATCGTTCCTGCGAAAAGCTGAGTGTCCTGTGTCACAAATCCTAATTGTTGTTGTAATTCATCTTTGTCAATAGAATTAGAATCAATATCGTTGTATAAAATTGTACCTGTCGGAGTAGCATACAAACCAACTAACAATTTCACCAAGGTACTTTTTCCAGCACCGCTTGGACCAACAAAAGCAATGGTTTCTCCGCGCTTAACTTCAAACGAAATAGTACTCAAGGCATCGTAATTGGCTGATTTATGTCGGAAAGTTACCTTATCAAAAGCTAATTTCTGAATCGCATTTAAAGGAACTGGATTTTCTGGTTTTACTTCAATTGGTGTATTGATAATTTTTTCGAAATTATTCAAAGAAGCTTCTGCTTCACGGTAGGCAATAATCACATTTCCAACTTCTTGCAAAGGACCGAAAATAAAGAAGGAATAAAATTGCAAAGTCATTATTTGGCCAAGCGTTAAATTTTCTTTGAAAAGCAAGTACAACAAAGCAAACATAATGGACTGGCGTAATAAATTCACCGTCGTGCCTTGAATGAAACTGATACTTCGGATTTGACGCACTTTTTTTAATTCTAGCACAAGAATTTTGCGTGTTCGATCATTCAAACGAGCAGTTTCTTGCTGCGTTAGTCCCAAACTTTTTATCAATTCGATATTACGTAAACTCTCAGTGGTACTTCCTGCTAATTGCTTGGTTTCGCTCATGATTGTCATTTGCACTTTTTTGATTCGCTTGGAAAGAAAGCTGATAAAGAAACTCAATCCTGCTGCTGAAAGTAGATACAACAAAATCAATCCCGGTTGTACCGTCAATGCGTAAACCATCACGAAAATAATTCCAACAATAGAAACGAATAGTACGTTAATGAAACTCATGATGAATCGCTCTGAATCTGTTCGAACTTTCTGAAGGATATTCAAAGTTTCTCCACTTCGTTGATCTTCAAACTCATTGTAAGCAATTTGTAAGGTATGTTTCAATCCATCGGTGTAAATATCTGCGCCTAATTTTTGAATGATTAAATTGATGCAATAATCTTGAAAAGCTTTAGCGATTCTACTTACCATTGCAACGCCCATTGCTGCTCCGATTAACAATAAAACACCTTTGATAAATTGAGATTCTGTAAAATCTTTTGGGTGCGATGCAAATCCGTCTAAAATTTTACCAAAAATGTAAGGGTCTAAGAGTGAAAAAACTTGGTTAATACTTGCAAGCACAAGCGCCAATAAAACTAGTAATTTATATCTGGAAAGGTAATTTATAAGGATTTTCATGAGTTTATATTTCTGTAGTTATTGGACAAATTGAAGGTGAAGTTTATTCTGAAATTTAAGCAAGTAAGATTGCGAAATTTAAGTTAGTTGGATTTTTTAAATTTGGATTTTTAGTTCGAATTAGCATTTTTTTTAAACATTACTTTGACCAAATTTCGAATTGAAAAACCGACCAAAATCCCCAATGTTGCACCAACGAGTACATCAGAAAAATAATGAACTCCCAAGTAGATGCGACTGATTGCGACTAAAATTCCAATAAGAATTAATCCTGCCAAAATCCAATTCTTTTTTTCTTTATAAAATGGAAAGATAAATGCAATCATGGCAAAAAAGTTAGCAGCATGAGAAGAAACAAAACCATATTTTCCACCTTGATAATATTCACCAGGTTTTACCTCGTAGAAGTGAAGTAGTTGCTTAAGTTCTTCATTATGAGAAGGTCGATAACGTTCAAAACCATTTTTGAAAAAGTTAACAGAAATTTGGTCAGCTAATAAAATTGAAAATGTCAAACCGACTAAAATAATCGCGGTATTTTTCCACGTATTTTGACTTTTAAGTAAGATTAAAAGCAATAAATACAAAGGAATCAGACTAAAACGTCCTGACAAAAACCACATGATTTCATCCAGCAACGGTGTGTGTAAACCGTTTACAAAAAGAACAATCGCTCGGTCAATTGACTCAAGCTTGTTCATCAGCATTAAGATGTTTCCAGATTAGATCTTTTAATTCCACAAGTCCTTGTTGCGCAAAGGATGAGATAAACACGTAAGGGATTTTAGGCAATTCTTTTTTCATCGCCTTAATCAATTCCTCGTCTAGCATGTCTGATTTGGTGATTGCTAATAAACGTTCCTTATGTAATAATTCAGGATTGTATTGTTTCAATTCATTCAATAGAATCTTGTATTCTTTTTTAATGTCGTCACTATCCGCTGGAACCATGAATAATAGCAACGAATTTCGTTCAATGTGGCGTAGAAAACGTAAACCTAAACCTTTACCAGCATGAGCTCCTTCGATAATTCCGGGAATATCAGCCATTACAAATGAACGGTGATCGCGGTAAGAAACGATTCCTAAATTTGGACGTAAAGTAGTAAATGGATAATCACCAATTTCTGGTTTTGCAGCTGTAATAACCGAAAGTAAAGTACTTTTTCCAGCATTCGGAAATCCAACTAAACCAACGTCTGCTAGGATTTTCATTTCAAGAATTTTCCAACCCTCTAAACTTTCTCCACCAGGTTGAGCATATCTAGGAGTTTGGTTGGTTGGCGATTTGAAAAAGTTATTTCCCATTCCACCCATTCCACCACGTTGAATAATGAATTCTTCTCCGTCTTGTGTAATTTCAAAAAGAACTTCCCCCGTTTCGCCATCTTTTGCAAGTGTACCAAGAGGAACTTCAATGTAAACATCTTGACCTTGAGAACCTGTTTTCAAGTTCCCCGCGCCATGAGCACCATGACCAGCTTTGATGTGCTTCTTGAATTTCAAATGCAATAAGGTCCAAAGTTGTTTATTCCCACGTAAAATAACATGACCCCCTCTTCCGCCATCTCCACCATCAGGTCCACCTAGAGGAATGTATTTTTCACGACGAAAATGCGTAGAACCTCCACCACCACTACCTGATGTACAATGAATTTTTACGTAGTCAACAAAATTATCTGAAGCCATTATTTAATTTAAGTGCGGATCGATTGCCGCGTATAGTTTTTCTGAAATAGCGTCGATTTCGCCCACTCCATTGATTGTTGTTACTTTATTTTGAGCAACATAGTAAGGTAAAACGTGAATTGTTTTAGTGAAATATTCATTGATTCGTTTCAATAATTTTTCAGCTGCATCATCCGCACGTCCACTCACTTTACTTCTAAGTTCAATTCTTTCTTTAATCACCTCTTCTGGTACTTCCAATTGCAAAACAGTGTTGATTGCTTGTTCTTTGCTTCTTAAATAAGCATCTAAAGCCTCAGCTTGCACAACAGTTCTTGGAAAACCATCAAAAATATATCCTTTTGCATTTGGATGTTTTTGAACTTCTTCTTCTAGCATGTCAATAGTCACAGAATCAGGAACCAAAAATCCATCTGCCATGATTTGTTTCACGCGTTTTCCTAATTCAGTATCATTTTCAATATGCGCTCGGAACATATCTCCTGTTGAAAGGTGTACTAAATCATATTTTTCAATTAATCGTTCGGATTGTGTTCCTTTCCCTGCACCTGGAGGGCCAAATAGCACGATGTTTAACATTTTTATTCTTCTTTTAATTGATACAATTCTTTTAGATTTCTGCCCAATTCGTTGTAGTCTAATCCATAACCAACAACAAATTTATTTGGGATTTCAAATCCGATATATTTCGGTTTGTGTTTTCCTTTGTAAGCATCTGGTTTGTAGAGTAAGGTACAAACTTCAACTGATTCTGGGTAATTGGTATTCAATAAGGTGATTACTTTGTCAATCGTAATTCCAGTGTCAACAATATCTTCCAAAATAACAACATGTTTTCCATGCAAGGAAGTATTTAAACCAATCAACTCATCCACTCGTCCGGTAGTCTGTGTTCCATGATAAGAACTTACTTTAATAAAAGAAATCGCAACATCTTTGTTGAATTTTTTCATTAAATCTGAGGCAAACATGAAAGCGCCATTCAAAATAGCAATGAAAAGTAATTCTTTCCCTTCGTAATCTTCTTCAAGACGAAGTGCTAACTTTTGAACGCTCGCTTGAATTTCCGCTTCCGAAATAAAGGGTTGGAATGTTTTGTCGTGAAGTTGGTGGTCTGTAATCATATTGGAGTGCAAAGTTAAGATTTTAAAGCGGAAAAGAAAATTTTGAAAATCGAATCCAAGAAGAATTATTTATTCAAGGTTAAATTTATTCAAATTGATTGTAAAAGGCTGTTTGTTTTGCTTTCAAGGTTGAATGATAAAACTTTCAAAAAAAACTTAAACACACTAATATTTTTATTGACTTCATAATTTCAATACAACCAACATTTTTGGGAAAGAAGATTGTGATAGAGAAGGGTGATTATCCAATACTCAATTTTAAATGGCGACCAAAACCTTCTCGAAAGATTCTCATTAGCGTTGACAATCGAAAATCACTGGCATTATTTTTCAATTCTAGAAATATAATTTTTAGTGGTGCCGCATTTAAGTGCAAGTTCTTCTTGGGTCATACCTAATTCTTTTCTAAGTTCGAGCATCATAACACCAATTTTGAAAGCCTCAAAACCTTCCTCGAATTTATCTCTTTTACTTGAGCCAATTTCCCCAAAATTTTGGTTAATTAAGGTCATCAAGTGATGTTAACTTTGGGTTTAAATTTTTGCTCATAATTCTTATCAGTTTTTCACTGAATTGTTAAATTAATTTTTCGTCCAAGTCCAAATTCGATTAACTTGTAAAGCGTTGAAAGTTGAATGTCGCTGTGACCATTTTCGATTCTTGATATAAAGCTTTTCTTTGCCCCAATTTTTTCGGCAAGTTGTTCTTGTGTCAAATGTGCCAATTTTCTTTCTTCCTTGATTAATTCTCCAATAGCAAATGATTTGGCTTTAATTTCAAAATCTGTTCTTTCTTTTGTGGCATTTTCTCCGTATCTTTTATCGAGATGTTGGTTAAAAGTTTTGATGTTTTTATTTTTTGTTTCCATGAGTTTAGTTAAGATGAATGATTGTAAACTTATCCAATGCTCAATTTTAATTGGCGACCAAAACCTTCTCGAAAGATTCTCATTAGCGTTGACAATCGAATATCACTGGCATTATTTTCAATTCTAGAAATATAATTTTTAGTAGTGCCACATTTAAGAGCAAGTTCTTCTTGGGTCATACCTAATTCTTTTCTAAGCTCGTGCATCATAACACCAATTTTGAAAGCCTCAAAACCTTCCTCGAATTCATCTCTTTTACTTGAGCCAATTTCTCCATAATTTTGGTCAATTAAGTCATCAAGTGATGTTAACTTTGGGTTTAAATTTTTGCTCATAATTCTTATTGTTTAGTGTTTTTTAGTTCTTCAAAATATTGGAATTTCAATTTTTCGGCAAGTTCAATTTCTTTTAATGGAGTCTTTTGTGTTTTCTTTTGAAAACCATTTATTAATATCACTAATTTTCCTTTATCAAAAAAGCTAAATATTCTGTAAATATCAGAACCCACCTCAATTCTTACTTCGTAAAGTCCAGTTGTTCCTGTTAAATGCTTTAAATATTTTTCAGGTACTCTGTCTATTGTTTCTATAAGTTTTAAAGTCCAGATTATTTTTCTTTGAACTTCAGGTTTTTGTTTTTGAAAGAATTCATTGAAGTAATTTTCATAATAGTAGGTTTGCCTTATTTTATTTCCTTCCATGTTGCAAAGTTACCTAATTAGGAAATATTTAGAGTGAATTATGATTTTTTTTTAAAATTTTATGATTTTTGACATATTGAACACCAAAGAGGAAATTAACCAAGCCTTCGACGATTACCAAAAACACAATTTGGCGGTTGGCCTTGGCC